>JAKOYD010000005.1 GCA_029780695.1 Pseudomonadota bacterium | reverse complement strand
GCGTTCTCGCGCATCCTGGGCGCGGTCGAGGCCACCACGCGCTCCATCAGCGAGATCCGCATTGCCACCGAAGAGCAGGAGCATTCGACCCAGGACGTGGCCCGGCTGCTGGAAGACCTGCAGGGCCGTGGCAGCCCGCGCCAGGCGGATTGAGCCTTGCTTGCGATGCAGGACGTGAAACCGCCCTTGGCCTCTGCCAGCCCTGCGGTGGTGCCGCATGTGCATGTGCGCGCGGGCGGCTGCGACATCGCCATCCCCATTGAACAGGTTGGTCAGGCGCTGCCGCTGCCGCCTCAGGGCCTCGCGGTGCTGCCGCGACGCAGTGGCGCCTTGCTGGGGGTTGCCGATGTCGCGGGTGCGGCCGTGCCCATCGTGGCGCTGGAGCGGTGGCTGCCCTTGCCTGACGCTGGCGACGAGGACACCGGCGCGCCAAGGCTGCTGGTGCTCCAGCACGCAGGTGCCCTGGTGGGGGTACGGGTGGACGCCGTGCTGGGCGTGAAGCCCGTGGCCACCCAGGCCGTGCGCACGGTGCACCACACGCCCGACGACAGCGAGCTGTTCGAGTCGGTGGTGCCCGCGTCTGCGGCGGCGCCCATGCTGTGCATTCTGGAAGTGGCGCGGCTGATGCGGCTCGCCCAGGCCTGGTGTGCAGCGGCAGAGCTGGCCCCCGCTAAGGCTGCCAGTGCGGCGACATTGGCAGCGCCAGGGCGGGGGTCAGGAACGCAACGCTTTGCGGTGTTCCGGATCGGGCAGGAGCGCTGGGCCTTGCCGGTGGCGGCCGTGCAACAGGTGGTGCCCATGCCGGCCACAGATCTGGCGCTCGGGCGCAACGACCGCACCTGGGCCATCGGCCAGTGGCGCGGGCGCAAGCTGCCGCTGGTAGACATCAGCGAGGGCCGCCAGGCCAGCGACCGGCAGGCGGCGCCGTGGATGGTGCTGGTGGGCCGAGGCCCGCTCGTGCTCGGGCTCACGGTGTCGGAGTGCGAGCAGTTTGTCGATCTGGTGCCGGACGCGGTGGCCCGCACGCCGGGCGATGCCTTGCTGGCCGGTGTGGTCCTGCGCCCTGACCTGGGACGGATGCAGATTCTGGATGTGGACAAGCTCTTCGGCCTGACCCCCGGCGCGTCCATCAGCCGCGTTGCCGCTGAT
>JAKOYD010000073.1 GCA_029780695.1 Pseudomonadota bacterium | reverse complement strand
CCGTCACAAACTACAGCGAAAACGAGTGCTGGCGGCTGAAATCGACCACGCAAACAGGCCCTCAGCGGCCGATCGGGAGACCAACAGAAACTCAAGGCATGACAAGCACTTGCGCGTACTACTGGAGCAGACCCCGCGCCAATCCTCGCTCTCCAGGGAGGCACGAACCGTCACTTTCTGCACTGAAATCAAAAGGACCCCTGATGCGGCGCGGGCTGATGTCGAGTGCCGCGCAACGCAAGCCGGCGGCGCCGATGTCGGCGACGGCGCGGGCAGAAATCGAGCACCTGCTGGGGCGGCTGGCGCGGCACGACCCGCGGGCGGCGCTGCCGGCCCTGTAGCGGCTAACGCGCCCTCTTCGGCGCCTTGGGCGTGCCCGTCACCCGCGGTGGCAATCCGGTGTGCTGCGTCAGCATCCGCCCCTTGGCCGGGGCTGCCGCCTTGCCCACCACCGGAGTGGAGTTCTTGCGCCGCGCGCTCTGGTAGCTGCCATCGGTGATCGGCTGGAAACTGGGGATCAGGTGGTGCTTGCCGTTGCCGATCAGGTCGGACCGGCCCATGGCCTTGAGCGCCTCGCGCAGCAGCGGCCAGTTGTTGGCGTCGTGGTAGCGCAGGAAGGCCTTGTGCAGGCGGCGGCGCTTCTCGCCGCGCACGATGTCCACCGTGTCCAGCGGGTCAGCGCTGGAACGCCGCACCTTGCGCCGAGCATCGGTGAAGCGCAATCAAACACACGTGCTGCGGTGCGCTCAGCCCGATCTTGGCGGTCTCCTGCTCCGCGATATGGGCGACCAGTTGGCCGGCGCGACGGAAAAGAAATCCAGGCCGCGCATGAAGCTGCGCCAGTGTCGACACCTCGCCGCCCTCACAGGCGTCCGGTTCAGCGGAGGCTCGTTCCCGCGACGCGTTCGCGTCTAATGTTCTATGGCCCATAGCGCTTCCATGCAAGCTTGCAATCATCCCATAATTAGATTTAGGGCTACGCTGAACAAGCCATCGTAATTTCCCGCACACCAATTGATGACGCGGTTCTTCGGGCTGTACGACCTTGCGCACGGCCCATCTGGGCCGTGCGGTGGGCCCTGTGGCCCGATTTCCGCGCCTATGGGCGCACCTGTCCCTGCAGATGTCCCCGGCACAGGTAGATGTTGGCCAGTGCCAAGGCGGTGAACGCA
>JAKOYD010000119.1 GCA_029780695.1 Pseudomonadota bacterium | reverse complement strand
GGCCCGCATCGCCGTGGAGATGTGCGCCGCGTCGATGCCGGGGATCATCGAGCCCACGCCCTTGGCGTCGAGATCGGTGCCATGGGCCAGGAGCGCGCCGTAGAGGGCCAGCAGCTCGTTGCTCGACGACGGACGGCGGGCCAGCAGCGCCTCGCTGAAGTGGGTGGCGGCGTCGACTTCCAGCAGCAGGTCTGGCAACTGCACAGAGCCGATGTGCTTGAAGACAGCCTCCCGGGTCTTGCGTGGCTCCACTTCCTCGTCCAACGGTCGGATCGGCGGCAAATGCAGGAGCTTGTCTGCGCCGATCTCGATCTGGCCGCGACCGGCGGCCTCAGCCAATGCCGTCAGGCCGACCGACACGCCCGCCAGGATTGGCGCCAAAAATGCCATGGCTTGGTCGGGCAGGCCGAGAATCTGGTGGTGCAGTTCCTTCGTGCGGCTCCAGTCGGCACCTGCCAGCAGCATCGACTCGCGGGCGCGGAAACTGATCGAGTGGTTCACCCACGCGCTGCCGCGCCGCAGGCTCTTGCGCAGCGCCATCATGGTGCTGGCCTCGAATGCCCGGTACCGAGACTGAGGATCCAGGTCGCTGACGATCGTGTTCCATGCGGCGCCCACCGGCGGCAGCTCGAAGTCCTGCGGTATCTCCTTGGTGCCGAGAGCTTGCAGACGCTGCCAGGCCTGCCATTGGTCGTGGCCGGGGTCGCCCGACGCGCCGGCAAACTCGATGTCGCGAAGGCCCGCCAGGTGGGCATGAACGCGCCGGTTGTCCTCGGCCAGCGCCCTACGGACTTGGGACGCGAAAGTGCTTGTGCCAGCTTCGCCGATGTCGTGGAGCAAGGCGCGGGCTTCGAGCACGCGATCGCGCCAGGGCTTGGACTCGTCGTGGAGCACCGACTTGGCTTTGAGGGCCTGCTGCAGCGTCGCGCCGCCGCTGCGCGAGCGTCCCTTCTCGACACGCTCGGCGGCGCGACGGAACAGGTCTTGGCTGCGGCGCGAAGCCTGCAACAGCGCCATGTCGGTCAGCTCCAACAGTGTGACGCGCAGGAAGCAGGTGATCTCGACGGTCTGGCGCTGCCGCTCTATGCGTGCGGTCATCGACGGACGCCGCATCTGGACGTGGGCGGCGTAGGCCTGCTGCTTGCTCAGGGCCACGGCGTCCAGGGGCCAGGCGTGCACGCCCAGTTCCTTCAACGCCCGGATCTTCTCCAGCGTTTCAGCCATCGTGCTCGGAGAGTGCCGCTTGGGTGGCGTCTTGAGCCATTCAAGCCGGGTGCCTACGCCCCCGGACTGGGTTGCATAGCACCAGTCGATGGCCTTGAGGAGGGCTGCCTTGCCGACGCCGGCCTCGATCGTGGTTGCCATGGCGGCCTCGGTGGCGTCGAAGGCATCGCGCGCCAAGTCTGCAAGGCGGCGCGGCCCAGGGATGAGGATGCGCCGTTCGTACAGCCACATGCGGGCGGTTTCGGCGAGATCGTCGGGATGCGCGGCCTCGAGCGCGGAGATTGCCAGAACCTTTTGAAGTTGGTCGACACCGGCCGCATCCAGGTCCAGCAGGCCGAGGTAGGTGCGAGCCCATGCCTGGTGTTCATACAGCGTCTGGCGGCGAGCGTAGAGGGACCGCAGGCTGGCGATGCTCACGGCCGGGGTTTGAAACGCCTCACAGACGGCACGCAGCAGGGTCTTGGGCACCGACGCGAACCGGTCCATCGGGCGGCCGCTGGCCCGCAGGAACAGCATCTGAATAGCCGCCGCGACCCGGCGATCGTGGCGAAAGCGCCCTGAGACCGCGGCGATGTCGTCCGCGCTCATGCAGAAAGATTGCTGGACGTCGAATTCCGACAGCCTGGTGGGCAGGTTCTCCGCGCCAATGAAGCGCTTGGCGAAGGACATGGTGACACCGTTCTGGCAGTCGAAACCGCCAATCTACCTGGGTCGGGCGCGGCGCGAATCCCTACATGCCCAGGCGCCGCATCGGGCTGGCGACGGCTTGGCCAGCGGCCACCGTGTCAATTTGCTGGAAAGATACGATTACCCCTTCTTCAACCTCTCGCACAGCGACGGCCGCGCCCTGGTGGCGGTGGCCTGCGACGAGGTGGGGGTGGACATCGAACGCTGCACCGAACGCGCCGACGCCGACCGGCTGCTGGCCGTGATCTGCAGCACGCAGGAGGCTGGCGTCCTGCAGGCCGGGCTGCCACCGGATGCGCTGCAACACACCCTGTACCGGCTGTGGACGCGCAAGGAGGCGTACTGCAAAGCCATCGGGCAAGGCCTGGGCAAGGCGCCGGACAGCTTCAGCGTGATCGAGTCCGGCCCTGGCGGCGGCGCGATGTCCGCCGTGGCCGAAGTCCAGGACGCGACCAAGGCCGGGCGCTGGCGGGTGCACGAGCTGCCATGCGCGCCGGGCTGGGCCGCAGCACTGTGCGCGCGACTGGAGGCGGTGCACATCGTACAGCGGGCCTGGACCCCCGGACTCCCCGTGACCCGCTCGTGATGAACTCTGTCAACTGATCCAGCGTTGCCCAGGTCCACCCGTTCGGGAGATTTGCAGCTCCAGCAGCGGGAGGCGCTGACTCTGGATACTTCTCTGCCAATCCTTCGGCGGCTTCTTGCCCCCTGATTAGTCATGAACCTCAGCCGCGCCTCGAATCTGCCGCTCGCGCGTAGGCTGCGAGCTGACGGCGTGGCCGATCAAGCCGTGCAGCAAGGCCGGCAGGTTGAACCTACCGTTGAAGCGGTAGGCGAAGGCGCCGAGGTAGCTGCTGGCGTACTTGGCGAACTTGAACGCCTTGTGGCCGCCGCTGATGGCTGTCTTCAGGTTGCC
>JAKOYD010000070.1 GCA_029780695.1 Pseudomonadota bacterium | reverse complement strand
CCTAAATCCGGCAGTTGCCGCGATGCGATGACCTGATTCGCGAACGCCGGCGCGAACTTGCGCGGTGTTGGCACACTCACCCGATGGGTGAAGGAAGACGCAAGGCGATGGCGGCACGCCGAGGTTCGGGCGATGAGCCTGGCGGGCCGCTGATCGTGGACACGCTGGGTGGTCGCATGCACGTGCGCTGGGACGAGGGTGCGGCGGCCACGCCGCACGGCCAGTTGGTGTTCTTCGCGGAGTTCCTGGCGGCCACTGGCGTGTTCGAGCGCTGGGTGGCGGGCTGCCCGCTGGCCTACCGCAGCGGTAACGCCCCGGACAAGCGCGACGTGCTGGGCACCTTGATGCTGGGGCTGCTGGCCGGGCACCGGCGCTACGCGCACATCACCGCGCTGCGCGGCGACACGGTGGCTGCGCAGGCGCTGGGCATGAACAAGGTGGTCAGCGAGGACGCGCTGCGCCGGGCGCTGGAGCGCATCGACGAAGCGGCCAGCGCGGCTTGGCTGCGCCCGAGCCTGATGCACTCGGTGCGCGAGGCGCTGAACAGGCCCTGGGTGCTGGACATCGACGCGAGCATCAAGCCGTTGTACGGGCGGCAGGAAGGCGCCGAGATTGGCTATAACCCTGCCAAGCCCATGCGGCCCAGCCACGTGCTGCACACCTTCCTTGTGGCCAACCTGCGCCTGGTGCTGGACGTGCAGGTGAGTTCGGGCAAGCAGCACACCAGCGGGCATGCCAAGGCGGCGCTGGGTCGGCTGCTGGACGAGCTGGGCGACAAGGCACCGGCGCTGGTGCGAGGCGACTCGGGCTACGGCAACGAAGGCATCCTGCTGACGCTGGAAGAACGGGACCAGCCCTACCTGCTGCGGCTGCGCCAGACGAAGAACGTGCAGCGCCTGGTGGCGCAGCAGTTCAGCCGCCAGGACTGGAGCCGAGCGGACAACCAGGGCTGCCAGATGGTCGAGGCCAGCCTGCAACTGCACGGCTGGAGCAAGAAGCGCCGGGTGGTCATCGTGCGCCAGCGCATCCGTGGGGGCATCGCGCGCGAGCGCCGCGTGGACGGCAAGCAGCTCAAGCTGGACTTGGCGGGCCCGAGCGTGCATGAGGGCGAGCGGCTGTGGGAGTACGCCGTGTTCGTCACCGACCTGGACTACCCGCTCGAGGCGATCGGTCAGCTCTACCGTGACCGGGCCGATGCAGAGAACGCCTTTGACGAGCTGAAGAACCAGTGGGGCCTGGGGGGCTTCACGACGCAGGACATCAACCGCTGCCAGACCGTGGCGCGCAGCTGCGCGCTGGTCTACAACTGGTGGAGTTGGTACTGCCGTGCGGCCAACCCTGGCGGGCGGCTCGAAGCCATCACCAGCCGCCCGCTGCTGCTGGCCGCGGTGGGCAAGGCCGCCAGCCACGCCAACCAGACCACGCTGTACCTGACGCCGCTGCACGGTAGGGCCGACGTCATGAAGCGGCTGATCGCCAACATCGGTGCGGCCTTGCAGCATGTCAAAGCTGCTGCGGAGCAGTTCAAGGACCTGGACCGCTGGGGTTGCCTGTTGCGCTACGTCAGCGACCGGATCGCGCCTGTCATCGGGCCGCCGAAGCCGCCGCCGGCGATGCTGGCGACGGGGTAACTGCCGGATTTAGG
>JAKOYD010000112.1 GCA_029780695.1 Pseudomonadota bacterium | reverse complement strand
CGTTCGGTTATCGTGCGTCAAACCTGAACCAACAAGCCGCTGCGCAGCATGGCGGAGGAGGCACCACAACATGTTCGACTACATCGTGATCGGCGGCGGCTCGGCAGGCTCCGTGCTGGCCGGCCGCCTGACTGAGAACCCCGCCGTGCGCGTGTGCCTGCTGGAGGCGGGGCCTGCCGACAACAGCGTGCTCATCCACTGCCCGGCCGGGCTGGCCGTGATGGCCAAGTTCGAGCTGAATGGCTGGGGCTTCAATACCACCCCGCAGGCCGCGCTGAACAACCGGCGCGGCTACCAGCCACGCGGCAAGGTGCTGGGGGGCTCCAGCTCGATCAACGCCATGGTCTACATCCGGGGCCAGCATGCCGACTACGCCCACTGGGCCGCGCAGGGCAACCCGGGCTGGGGCTGGGAGGACGTGAAGCCGTACTTCTTGCGCGCCGAGAACAACGAGCGCGGTGCCGATGACTGGCACGGCCGGGGTGGCCCCTTCAACGTGGCGGACCTGCGTGCGCCCAACCGGTTCAGCCAGTATTTCACCGACGCAGGGGTGCAGGCCGGGCACCCGCACAACACCGACTTCAACGGCGCCACGCAGGAAGGCGTGGGCCTGTACCAGGTCACGCACAAGAACGGCGAGCGCCACAGCGCGGCCAAGGGCTACCTCACGCCGCACCTGGCGCGGCCCAACCTGCAGGTCATTACCGGTGCGCATGCCACGCGCATCCTGTTCGACGGCACGCGCGCCGTGGGTGTGGAATATCGCCAGGGTGGCGCGATCAAGCAGGTCCGCGCCGGGCGCGAGGTGCTGCTGAGTGCGGGCGCGCTGCTGTCGCCGCAACTGCTGATGCTGTCGGGCGTGGGGCCTGCCGCGCATTTGCAGCAACACGGCATCCCGGTGCTGCACGATCTGCCCGGCGTGGGCCAGCATCTTCACGACCACCCCGATGTGGTGCAGGTGCTGGACGCCCCTGAGCTCAAGGACCTGTTCGGCCTCTCGCTGTCGGGCATGGCGCAGACGCTGCGCGGCATCATCGAATGGCGCAAGCACCGCACCGGCATGTTGACCACCAACTTTGCCGAGGCGGGCGGCTTCATCAAGAGCGACCCGTCAGAGGCTGCGCCCGATCTGCAGCTGCACTTTGTGATCGGCAAGCTGGTGGACCACGGACGCAAGACCGTGTTCGGCCACGGCTACTCGGCCCATGTGTGCCTGCTGCAGCCCAAGAGCCGGGGCTCGGTCACGCTGGCCAGTCGCGACCCCCTGGCCTTGCCACTGGTGGACCCGAACGTCCTGGCGGACCCCGACGACATGGCGCGCATGGTGCGCGGCTTCAAGCGCACGCGCGAGATCCTGATGCAACCGGCGCTC
>JAKOYD010000086.1 GCA_029780695.1 Pseudomonadota bacterium | reverse complement strand
ATGTCGCCGAAGATGTCGCCGAAGGCCTCGGCGAAGCCGCCGAAGCCTTCCGGGCCGCCGCGCATGCTCGGGTCAACGCCGGCGTGGCCGTACTGGTCGTAGGCGGCCTTCTTCTGCGGGTCGGACAGCATCTCGTAGGCTTCCTTGGCCTCCTTGAACTTCAGCTCGGCCCCCTGCGCGTCGCCCTGGTTGCGGTCCGGGTGGTACTTCATCGCCAGCTTGCGATAAGCCTTCTTGATCTCGTCGTCGGAGGCGTTCTTGGGCACCCCGAGGACTTCGTAGTAATCGCGCTTGGACATGGTTCGGCTACGCCTTGGCTATTCAAAACGGGAACGCCGCGCGCAGCCTCGGGCGGGCCACGCGCGGCGCAAGGTTGCGGCGGATCAGTCCTTCTTGACTTCCTTGACCTCGGCATCGACCACGTTGTCGTCCGACGCCGCACCGGAAGCCTGCGCGCCCGGCGCCGCGCCCGCGCCGGCCGCCTGGGCGGCGGCCTGCGCGTCGGCGTACATCTTCTCGCCGAGCTTCTGGCTGGCGGTCATCAGCGTCTCGGTCTTGGACTCGATGGCGGCCTTGTCGTCGCCCTTGAGGGCTACTTCCAGGTCATTGATGGCGGCCTCGATCTTGTCCTTGTCGCCGGCGTCCAGCTAGTCGCCGTGCTCGGCCAGCGACTTGCGCACGCCGTGCACCGCGGCGTCGCCCTGGTTGCGCGCCTGCACCAGCTCCAGCTTCTTGTGGTCCTCGGCGGCGTTCAGCTCGGCGTCCTTCACCATCTGCTGGATCTCGGCCTCGGACAGGCCCGAGTTCGCCTTGATGGTGATCTTGTTCTCCTTGCCGGACGCCTTGTCCTTGGCGCCCACGTGCAGGATGCCGTTGGCGTCGATGTCGAAGGTGACCTCGATCTGCGGCAGGCCGCGCGGCGCCGGCGGAATGCCCTCCAGGTTGAACTCGCCCAGCAGCTTGTTGCCGCTGGCCATCTCGCGCTCGCCCTGGAACACCTTGATGGTCACGGCCGGCTGGTTGTCGTCGGCGGTGGAGAAGGTCTGCGCGAACTTGGTCGGGATGGTGGTGTTCTTGGTGATCATCTTGGTCATCACACCGCCCAGGGTCTCGATGCCCAGGGACAGCGGGGTGACGTCGAGCAGCAGCACGTCCTTGCGGTCGCCCGAGAGCACCTGGCCCTGGATGGCGGCGCCCACGGCCACCGCCTCGTCGGGGTTGACGTCCTTGCGCGGCTCCTTGCCGAAGAACTCCTTCACCTTGTCCTGCACCTTGGGCATGCGCGTCATGCCGCCGACCAGGATCACGTCATTGATGTCGCCCACGGCCACGCCGGCGTCCTTGATGGCGGTGCGGCAGGGCGCGATGGTGCGCTCGATCAGGTCTTCCACCAGCGATTCGAGCTTGGCGCGCGTGAGCTTGATGTTCAGGTGCTTCGGGCCCGAGGCGTCGGCGGTGATGTAGGGCAGGTTGATGTCGGTCGAGGCGGCGGACGACAGCTCGATCTTGGCCTTCTCGGCCGCTTCCTTCAGGCGTTGCAGGGCCAGCACGTCCTTGGACAGGTCCACGCCCTGGTCCTTCTTGAACTCGCCGATCACGTAGTCGATGATGCGCTGGTCGAAGTCCTCGCCGCCCAGGAAGGTGTCGCCGTTGGTGGACAGCACCTCGAACTGCTTCTCGCCGTCGACGTCGGCGATCTCGATGATGGAGATGTCGAAGGTGCCGCCGCCCAGGTCGTAGACGGCGATCTTGCGGTCGCCCTTGGCCTGCTTGTCCAGGCCGAAGGCCAGCGCCGCGGCGGTGGGCTCGTTGATGATGCGCTTGACGTCTAGCCCGGCGATGCGGCCGGCGTCTTTGGTGGCCTGGCGCTGGCTGTCGTTGAAGTAGGCCGGCACGGTGATGACGGCCTCGGTGACCGGCTCGCCCAGGTAATCCTCGGCGGTTTTTTTCATCTTGCGCAGGATTTCGGCACTGATCTGCGGCGGCGACAGCTTCTTGCCGCGCACTTCGACCCAGGCGTCGCCGTTGTCGGCGCGGGCGATCTGGTAGGGCATCAGGGCGATGTCCTTCTGCACTTCTTTCTCTTCGAACTTGCGGCCGATCAGGCGCTTGACGGCGTAGATGGTGTTCTTGGGGTTGGTGACGGCCTGGCGCTTGGCCGGCGCGCCGACCAGCACTTCGCCGTCTTCCTGATAGGCCACGATGGACGGGGTGGTGCGCGCGCCTTCGGCGTTCTCAATCACCTTGGTCGAGTTGCCTTCCATGATGGCCACGCAGCTGTTGGTGGTGCCCAGGTCAATGCCGATGATCTTTGCCATGTTGTTCTCCGTGAATGCTTTAAAAAGGTAGATGTGCTGAAACTGCGGCTGTGGGTGGGTTTTTCAAGCGCAACTGGTCGCTTGGGTGCGCTTATTTGGGCGCCGCCACGGTGACCAGCGCCGGTCGCAGCACGCGGTCCGCGATGGTGTAGCCCTTCTGCAACACGCTGACGACGGTGTGGGCTTCCTGCTCGGACGGCACCAGGCTGATGGCCTGCTGGTTGGCGGGGTCGAAACGGGCGCCAGCGGGCGGATTGACTTCGACCACTTTGTTGCGTTCCAGCGCCGACAGCAGCTGGCGCAGCGTGGCTTCGGTGCCGTCGCGCAATTGCTCGGCACTGGCGCTGTCGATTTTCAAGCCAGCTTCCAGGCTGTCGATCACGGGCAGCAGGCTTTCGGCGAAGGATTCGACCGCGAACTTGCGGATCTTGGCGATCTCGTCGTCGGCGCGGCGGCGGGCGTTTTGTGCCTCGGCCTGGGCGCGCAGCGACTGGTCGGTCAGCTCGGCCACCTGGGCTTTGAGTGCGCCCAGTTCGGCCAGCGCGCTGTCGTGCGCCGCGGCCAGGTCAGCGGCGTTGGCGGCTGCGGCGGCTTCGGACTCCTCGGGGCTCATGGGCGGGTCGAAGGGGGAATGGGGATAGGGGGGCTTGGACTCGGGCATGCGTCGGTGCGATGAGGATGACTGAAAGAAAGCGGGCTATTCTTCCATGTGGTTGCGGTCGGCGCGCTTTCAAGTCTGGCCGCATGTCCGGGCCGGCTTGGCAGGCGCCTGAAAGAAAAAACCGCCCGAAGGCGGTGTGCTGGCGGCCAAGCATGCGGGGTTCAGCGCGGCATTGGCCCCGGGCCCGGCCCGAACATCAACCCGAAACGCCCAGCAGTTCGACGTCAAACTTGAGCGTGGCATGAGGCGGGATCACGCCGCCCGCGCCGCGCGCGCCGTAACCCATCTCGGGCGGGATGATCAGCGTGCGCTGACCGCCCACCTTCATGCCGGCGACACCTTCGTCCCAACCCTTGATGACCATGCCGGCACCCAGGGGAAACTGAAACGGGTCGTTGCGGTCGCGGCTGGAATCGAATTTGGCGCCCTGCTGGCCGTTGTTGTAGAGCCAGCCGGTGTAGTGCACGGTGACGTTCTGGCCCTTGCGCGCCTCGGCGCCGGTGCCAGGGCGGGTGTCGATGATCTGCAGTCCGGTGGTCATGGGCAAATACTTCTAAAAATATAGCTGCCGGCGCTTGCCTGGCAAGGGCTGGGGCAAATTTAATGATGAAAAACCTGAGCAGCGCCAAGGGCGCCGCCGGCAGTGTGTCACTTTTTCTTGGCCTGGGCTGCGACCCACTTGGTGGCAAAGGCTTGCAGGTCGGACAGGCGCTTGACCAGGTCGGCGCCGCTCACGGTGAGGCTGTAGCCGTCTGAGCCGTGGGTGACCAGGTTGGCGGCGCGCAGCTCTTTCAAGCGGGTGTTGAGCGTGTTAGGGGTGATGCCGCCCACGCTGTCCTGAAGCAGGCGGAAGGTCTGCGGATGGCCGTCGCGCAACGCCCACAGGACGCGGATGGCGTAGCGCGCTTCGAGCAGGGCAAGCAACTGGCCGGTGGCGGCGTTTTCCTTGGAACTCATTTCAGGCTTCTCCTCAAGTAACGTCTGGATGCTGCAGTGAATATAGCGCAAAAATCTTATGCGCTACACGTTTCATAGCTCCAAGAAAAGGATGGCCGTGGGTTTGGTGCTACAAAAACCGGACTCTGCCCCGCGGCACGCCCCGGCGAATCACGCTTCGTAAACTTTTTGCAACAATTTGATGAGTGTCTTCCGCTCGGCCGGGGTGAGGGGAGAGGCGACCTCGTTTTCCAGTTCGAAGGCGGCCAATTCGGCCTGCGCCGCCAGCATCTGGCCGCGTTCGGTCAGGTGCAGGCCGAGCGCCCGACCGTCGGTGGGGTGGGGGCGGCGCTCGACCAAACCGCGCTTTTGCAGCGCGCCAATTTTGCCCACCAGGTTGGGCGGCAGCAGGTTCAGCGCGGTGCACAACTGCTTGGAGGTGATGCCGCCGTTGTGCCGGATGACGGACAGGATCGAGAAATCCACCGGCCGCAGCCCATACGCCGCCATGCGCGGTATGAACACGCCAATTACCGCCAGTGCCGCCCGGCGCGCGTTGTAGCCCAGCAGGCTTTGCAGGTAGCGGGTGTCGACGTCGTCGGCCGGCCGCGGCGCGCGCGCGCCGGCGGTGGAACGGCGTTGCGCGCCGGTGTCGGTGGGGGGTGCGGCGGCCGGCTTCATGTCGGGCAGCACGGGCACCAAGGGCAGTGGGGTGGGCAGGTCACGGCAGACGAACACCGCGGATCATGACCGCCGTGCCCGTCGACCGCAGGCCGCAGGCTGCGCAGCGTGCCGACGCCAGCGGCGGCCGGCGCCATGGCCAGCGGACGGCACCAAGGCGAGCGGCGGGCGGGCGCCGGGGCCCGTCGGCGGTGTGCAATGGTGTCATGAACTGTGCTGTGGGTCGGCAGGCGGCGCGGTGCGCGCACGCGCGGGTGCTCGCGTCAGGCCGGCGAAGGCAGCTGCGCGCTCACGATGGCGGCGCGCATGTCGAATTCGGGCAGCACGCAGGTGCGCAGCGCGGTCAACGGCGCCTGCCAGCGGGCGGGGCTCGGGGCCGCGTTGGCCACGGCGGCGATGCGGCTGCCGGCCCAGCCCAGCAGGGCGACGGCGCAGGCTCGCAGGTAGTCGTCGGCCAGGCGGTAGGGCAGCGCGGCGTCGCCAGCGCTGGCCCGGATGACCGCGCGGGTCAGCTCGACCAGCCGGTCCAGGCAGTGTGCGGCGTCGGGGTGGGCGCCGTCGACGTCGGTGCGAAGTTGCGCCAGCACGGCCAGCCAGCCAGCGGCGCCATCGGCCAGCACCTTGCGCACCAGCAGGTCGATGGCCTGGATTTCGTTGGTGCCCTCGTAGATCATGGCCACGCGGGCGTCGCGCACGTGCTGCTCGATGCCCCATTCGCGCACGTAGCCGTGGCCGCCGAAGACCTGCAGGCAGTCCGATCCACCGTGGAAGGCCTGGTGCGTGCAGGCGGCCTTCAGGATCGGGGTGACCAGCGCGCACCAGCGCTCGGCGCGCTGGCGGCGGTCGGCATCCGGGTGGTAGCGGGCAATGTCGAGTTCGAGCGCGGTCTGGTAGGCCATGACGCGGCCGCCGTCGATCCAGGCGCGCTGCGTGTCCAGGATGCGGCGCACGGCGGGGTGGTCAATGATGGCGCTGGTCTGGCTGGCGCCCGGCGCGCGCATCTGCCGGCGCTCGTGCGCGTAGGCGTCGGCCTTTTGCCAGGCGGCCGACAGCAGGCCGATGCCTTGCAGCGCCACGTGCAGGCGGGCGGCGTTCATCATCACGAACATGGCGGCCAGGCCCTTGCCGGGCGCGCCGACGATCCAGCCGCGCGCGGCGTCGAAACGCATGACGCAGGTGGGCGAGCCGTGCAGGCCCATTTTTTCCTCGATGCGTTCGCACACCACGGCGCTGCGCGTGCCGTCGGCGTAGAACTTGGGCACTAGAAACAGCGACAGGCCCTTGGGCCCGGGCGGCGCATCGGGCAGGCGCGCCAGCACCAGGTGCACGATGTTGTCGGTCAGGTCGTGCTCACCGCCGCTGATGAAGATTTTGGTGCCGCTGATGTGGTGGCTGCCGTCCTCTTGCGGCACGGCCCGGGTCGAGCAAAGCCCAAGATCGCTGCCGGCGTGCGGCTCGGTCAGGCACATGGTGGCCAGCCATTCGCCGGTGGCGATTTTTTCGAGGTACTGCGCCTTCAAGGCATCGCTGCCGTGGTGCTTCAGGCATTCGTAGGCGCCGTGCAGCAGGCCGGGCGCCATGGTCCAGCCGTGGTTGGCGGCGCTCAGGGATTCGTACAGCGCCGCATCCAGCGCGGCGGGCAGGCCCTGGCCGCCGTCCTCTGGGGCCGCCGACAGCGCCGGCCAGCCGGCTTGCCAGAAGGCCTGGTAAGCGTCGCGAAACCCGGGCGCCATGGTGACGGCGCCGTCCTTGAACCGCGCGCCGACCTCGTCGCCCACGCGGTTGAGCGGCGCGATCTGGCCGCTGACGAACTTGCCCATCTCATCCAGCAACTGGCGCAGCAGCGGCTCGTCGGCCTCGGCCATGGCGGGCAGCGCGGCCAACTGGTCGGGCGCGTTCAGCACGTCGAACAGGATGAAGGCCAGATCTTCCGTGGGCACCCGGTAGTGGTTCATGGAACTATCAATTTAATAGCTGCCAGCGCTTGATCCTCAAGCGCTGGCAGCGGATTTTTCATGCAAGCATGACGGCCCCCGCACAGGCGGGCCGTCGTATGCGCCCGGCTCGCGTGGCGGCTTACTTCTCGACCTTGAACTCGCCGCCGGTGACTTTCATCATCACGCCGGTGTCCTGCGTGTAGCCCCAGTGGTCGGCCGGCGTCCAGTTCAACACGCCGTGCGCCAGGGTGGTTTTGCCGATCTGCTCGAAGGCGTCGCGCAGCGCGGCACGGAATTCGGGCGTGCCGGGCTTGGCCTTTTTCAGCGCCAGCGGCACCGCCTTTTCCATCACGATGATCGAGTCGTAGGCGTGGCCGGCAAACTGGTTGCGCGAGGCGGGGCCATAGGCTTTTTCGTACTGCTGCACGAACTTGATGGCCTCGGCCTTCGAGGGGTGCGAATCGGGCAGCTGCTCGGCCAGCACCGCCGGGCCGCTGACGACGAAGCCGCCTTCCACCGCCTTGCCGCCCACGCGCATCAGGTCGCGCGTGGCGGCGGCGTGCGTCTGGTAGACCTTGCCCTTGTAGCCGCGCTCGGCCAGCGCCATCTGCGGCATGGCGGCACCGCTGCCCGAGGCGACGACCAGAATCGCATCCGGATTGGCCGACACGAGCTTGAGCGCCTGGCCGGTCACGCTGGTGTCGGCGCGGGCAAAGCGCTCGACCGGGCCGAACTTGATGCCGGCTTTTTCGGCCTGCGGCTTGAAGTCGTTGAGCCAGGTTTCGCCATAGGCGTCGCTGTAGCCCAGGAAGCCGACGCTCTTGATGCCCTGCTTCTTCATGTGTTCGATGATGGCGTGGCCCATCACGGCGTTGGACTGCGGCATGCGGAACAGCCACTTGTCCTTGCCCGCCGGCACGGCCACGGGCGACCAGGCCAGCTGCGGCGTGCCCGATTCCTCCGCCACCTGCGCGATGGCGGCGGCCACCGGTGTGGCGACCGAGCCCATGATGACGTCGACCTTGTCGTTGGTGACGAAGCGCTTGGCGTGGGTCACGCCCTGGTTGGGGTCGGTGGCATCGTCCATCACGATGACGTTGAGCTTTTCGCCGGCAATCGTCTTGGGCCACAGCTTGGCCTGGTTGCCGACCGGGATGCCAAGGCCCGAGGCGGCGCCCGTGAGCGGCGCGATGACGCCGATGGTGATGTCGGCCAATGCGGCGCCGCTGGCGGCAATGGCGGTGGCGGCCACGATGGCCTTGAGGGTGAAGCGGGTCATGGGTGGTCTCCTTGGGGGGTTGAAAAGTGGGGCGTCGGTGGATCTCACTCTTCCGGCTTGAAGCCGGACGACGTGACCAGTTGCGACCAGAAGGCGGCTTCCGACTTCTGAAGTTGCGCGAGTTCTTGCGGTGTCGAGGCGCTGGCCACCAACGCGCTGCGCGCCAGCGGCTGCGCGAGGGCTGGCGCGGCGCCCTGCACGGCGCGCGCCAGCGCGGCCAGCGCATCGGCGGGCACGGCGGCGGGCGCGTACAGGCCATACCAGCCATCGACGACCAGATCGACGCCGGCTTCCTTGAGCGTGGGGATGCTGCCCAGCACTGCGGAACGCCGCGAGCCGGTGGTGGCCAGCACGCGCAATTTGCCGGCCTTGTGGTGTTCCACCATGTCGGCGAGCGGCGCAATGACGAGCGAAACCGCGCCGCCGATCAGATCCACCAGCGACGGCGCCGCGCCGCGATAGGGCACGTGGGTCAGTCGCAGCTTGGCGCGCTCGGCCAAGGCCTGTCCGATGAAATGTGGCACCGTGCCCGGGCCGGGCGAGCCGAACGAAGCCCGGTTGGCGGGGTCGCGCGCCCAATTCAGGTAGTCAGCCAGGCTCTTGGCCGGGGTGGCCGGGCCGGTGGCAACAGCGAAATCGAAGGTGGCCACGCGGCTGATCGGCGCGAAGTCGACCGCGGGGTCATAGCGCAGGTTGCGGTAAATGTGCTGAAACAGCGTCATCGCGCCGTGCGGCACGAACACCAGCGTGTCGCCGTCGGGCTTGGCGGCCTTGGCCGCCTCGACCGCCAGGCGCCCGCCCGCGCCGGTGCGGTTTTCCACCAGCACGGGGCGGTTGAGTTGCACGCGCAACTGATCGGCAAGCAGCCGCGCCGTTTGATCGGCCGAGCCACCCGCGGCGAAACCGACCAGGATTTTCACCGGCTGGCCATTGGACTGTGCCCGTGACCATGGCGTGGCCGCCGCCATTGAGGCGCCTAGCCAGCCGAGCACGTGGCGGCGTCGGGGAGCGCGCGTGCTCAACGGCATTTTTCCTTGATGAAATCGGGCACGGGAATGGCCTTCAGCTTGTCGGGGTCGCCGTCGGGGTGCACCACGAAGGCGCGCGTTTCCAGCCCTTCGCACAACACCAGGTCGCCACGCTTGACGACGTGCTTTTGCACGATGACTTTTTCGCGCCATTCGGCCACGTGGGTGTGCACCTGCAGCGTGTCGCCGTAGGTGGCGGGCTTGAAGAACTTGGTGTGGATCTCCAGCAGCGGCGTGCCGATGATGCCGTGCGTTTTCTTCAGCTCACGCCAGGGTGGCAGGCCGCACTGCATGAAGAAGTCGAGCGACGAGGCGTCCATCCACTTGCAGAAATTGGGAAAGAACACGATGCCGGCCGGGTCGCAGTCGCCGAACATCACCTTGACTTCGTAAATCGTCGTCTTGCTCATGGTCTGGAACTCAACGTTTGAAAGCGGTTTGACGGACTCAGTGTTAACACCAGTCGCCGTGGGGTGGGCCATGCGGGGGCGCCGTGGAGCGGGCTGGGCCTGGCCACTGGCGTCGTCCCCCGCTTGGGAGAAGGCGCGTCAGCGCCGCAGGGGGTTATCTGGGGCTCATGCGCAGCGCGCCGTCCAGGCGGATCACTTCGCCGTTCAGGTGGCCGTTGGTCACGATGTGGCAGGCCAGTTCGGCAAACTCCTCGGGCTTGCCCAGGCGCGAAGGGAAGGGGATGGACGCCGCCAGCGACTGCTGCACGGGCTCAGGCAAGGTGCGCATCAGCGGCGTGCTGAACAGCCCCGGCGCGATGGTGCACACGCGGATGCCGTGCTGTGCCAGATCGCGTGCCATCGGCAGCGTCATGCCGACCACGCCGCCCTTGCTGGCGCTGTAAGCCTGCTGGCCGACCTGGCCGTCGAACGCGGCCACGCTGGCGGTGAACACCATGGCGCCACGCTCGCCGTCTTCCATCGGGTCCAGCTTGGCGGCAGCGGCGGCGAACAGGCGCGCGGCGTTGTAGGTGCCGATCAGGTTAACGTTGACGACCTTGATGAAATCTTCCAGCGGCGCCGCGCTGCCGTCCTTGCCGACCACGCGCTTGGCCGAGCCGATGCCGGCGATCTGCATCAGGATGCGCGCCGGGCCGTGCGCGGCGGCGGCTTGCTCGATGGCCGATTGCATGCTGTCGCCACTGCTCACGTCGCATTGGATGCCCAAGCCGCCGATGTCGGCCGCGACTTTCTTGGCGTTGTCCAGGTTCAGGTCGAGCACGGCCACCTTGGCGCCCAGGCGCGCCAGTTCGCGCGCCGTGGCTTCGCCCAGGCCCGAGCCGCCGCCGGTGACGAGGGCTGCTTGTCCTTCGATCTTCATGGGTTCATCTCCTGATACTATTGAATTGATAGCTGCTTGCGCTTGATGGGAGGGCGCTGGAGGCTGATTTGATTAAGACTTCGACTTTGTGACCCCCTCTCCCGCAAGCGGGAGAGGGCGGGGGTGAGGGTCAGCAGCCTGATCTATCGTGGCGCTGTCGCCCCTCACCCCAACCCTCTCCCCAAAGGGGCGAGGGAGGAAGACCGTCACGATGCATTCGGGTTCTCCAGCAGCAGTGCGATGCCCTGACCGCCACCGACGCAGGCCGACGAGATGCCGTACTTGAGGCCATCGCGCTGCATGGCGCGCGCCACCGTGATCGTCAGCCGCACGCCCGTGGCCGCCAGCGGGTGGCCCAATGCGATGGCGCCGCCGTTGACGTTGAGCTTGTCCAGGTCCAGTCCCAGTTCGCGCCCCACGGCCAGCGTCTGCGCGCCTTGTGCTTCGTTGATCTCGAAGCGGCCGATATCTTGAAGCTTCAGGCCGGTGCGCTCCAGCAGCAGGCGGATGGCAGGTGCCGGGCCGATGCCCATGATCTCGGGCGGCACACCGACGGCGGCGGCGCCGACGATGCGTGCCAGCGGTTTTTTGCCGTTGGCCTTCGCATACGCCCCCGAGGCGACCACGGCCGCGGCGGCTGCATCCACCAGCGCCGACGAGTTGCCGCCGGTCTGCACGCCGCCCTCAAACACGGGGCGCAGCTTGGCCAGCACGTCCAGCGGCGACGGGCGCGGGTGCGTGTCTTGCGCGACTTCCGTCACCTTGCCCTGCAGCTTGATGCCGCGCGGCTTGTAGCCTTCCAGCTCGAACTTCTCGCTGACCACGGGCACGATTTCGCCGGCCAGAAAGCCGTTTTGCTGCGCCGCCACGGCCTTGGCGAACGAGGCGGCGGCGAATTCATCGACCTGCTCGCGCGTGATGCCGTACTTCTTGGCCAGGTTCTCGGCCGTCTGGATCATGTTGATGCCGGGGGCGGGGTCTTTCAGCGCCTCCCACATGTAGTCCTTGAAGCCGACCGGCGCGCCCAGCTTGAAGCCGGTGCGGTGGTCGAACGCGGCAATCGGGTTGCGCGTCATGCTCTCGGTGCCGACCACCAGCGCGGCATCACACGCGCCGCCCTGGATGTGCTCGCCGGCCTGGCGGAACAGCTCGAACCCCGTGCCGCAGATGCGCTGCGCCATGATGGCCGGCACCTCCACCGGCACGCCGGCGTACAGGCCGATGTGGCGCGGCAGAAAGAACTGGTCGAAGTCGCCCGGCGCCATGTTGCCGGTGACGACCGAGCCAATGTCGCTGCCCGGCACGCCGGCGCGTTTCAGTGCCTCGCGCGAGGTCTTGATGCCGAGGTCGGTCGGGCTGATGTGGCCGAGGGCGCCGCAATAGTCGACCATGGGCGTGCGCACGCCGTCCAGCATCCAGACGTCGTTGAAGGCGGTGAAGAATCCTTTGGTGGCCATGTCAGTTCCTGTGTTGGGTTTTCACTCCCTCTCCCACTGGCGGGAGAGGGTTGGGGTGAGGGTGACTTGCTCCCTCCCCCGTTGGGGAGGGTTGGGGTGGGGGCCAGCCGCGCTACCGATCAGCGCCGCAGGCCCCTCACCCCAGCCCTCTCCCCAGGGGGGCGAGGGAGCAAGACAGGCGCTCATCAGAGATTCACTCCTGGCTTGATGACAATGTTTCCCGGCGTTTCGTCATACAGCGCCTGCACCAGCGCGTCGCGCTCCTTCAGCACGGCGCGCTGGTTGATGCTGCCCTTGTCGGTGACCTCGCCCTTGTCGATGGAGGGCGGCTCGGCCAGCAGCATCAGGCGCGCGACGCGGTTGGCGCTGCCGGTGGCGGTGAGCGACAAATCGGTCACCAGGCTCTGGAATTTCTGCAGCACCGCGTGCTGCTTCAGTACTTCGCTCATCGGCGCATCGGCCGGCAAGTCGACCAGCGAGCGCACCGCGGGAGTCGGAAAGATCAACGCGCCCACCTCCTTGCGGTTCAGCCCGGTAATGACCACGTCCTGCACGAACGGCGCGCCGCCCGCGATCACTCGACCGCGCAGCGGGCCAACGCTGACGAAGGTGCCGGTGGCCAGCTTGAAGTCTTCCGCGATGCGACCGTCAAAGCGCAGGCCCTGGTGCTTGTCGTCGAGGTCGATCCACGTCACGGCGTCGCCGGTGCAGAAGAAGCCTTCTTCGTCGAAGGCTTCGGCAGTCGCCTCGGGTCCGCGCCAGTAGCCGGGCGTGATGTTGGGGCCGCGGTAGCGGATTTCCAGCTTGCCGTCGATGGGCACCAGCTTCAGCTCCAGCCCCGGCGTGGGCAGGCCCAAGTCGCCCGCCTTCACGTTGGGGCTGGTGACGAACAGGCCGTAGGGGCTGGATTCGGTCATCCCCAGCCCGCTGGTCATCACGATGCGCTCGCCGATCTCGGCTTCTTCGCTCTCAAAAAGAGAGTCCCACACCGGCTGCGCCAGCGCCGCGCCGGCGTAGAAGAACATCTTCACGCGCGAGAGGAAGTTGCGGCGCAATTCGGCGTCGCTTTTCATGGCGTTGGCAATCGCCTCGAAGCCGGTCGGCACGTTGAAGTACAGCGTGGGCGCAATCTCGCGCAGGTTGCGCAGCGTCTCGTGCATCAGCGCGGGCGTGGGCTTGCCCTCGTCGATGTAGAGCGTGCCGCCGTTGTTCAGCACCAGGCCCACGTTGTGGTTGCCGCCGAAGGTGTGGTTCCACGGCAACCAGTCGATCAGCACCGGCGGCTCTTCGGCCAGCACCGGCATCGACTGGCGCATTTGCTGCTGGTTGGCGCACCACATGCGGTTGGTGTTGATGACGGCCTTGGGCAGCTTGGTCGAGCCGCTGGTGAACAGGAACTTGACGATGGTGTCCGGCCCGGTGGCGGCCTGCGCGGCATCGACGGCGGGCGTCGGTTCGGTCGCCAGCAAGTCGGCAAAGGCGGTGCTGGCGTGGCCCTTCAGGTGCGCGTGGTCGGCGTGGCGCGAGACGGCCACTTCGCAACCTTGCGGCGCGACGGCGGCAATGGCAGCGCCGTAGCGGTCGCCGTCCTCGGCCCAGATCAGGCCGGGCGTCAGCGTGTCGACGACGTGGCGCAGCTTGCCGTAGTCCTTGCTGATGGTCGAATACGCGGGCGACGCGGGCGAAAACGGAACGCCGGCGTAAATGCAGCCCAGCGCCAGCAGGGCGTGGTCGATGCCGTTGTCGCTGAGGACGACCACCGGCCGCTCCTGCGACAGCCCGCGGTCCAGCAGCGCCTGGCCGATGCGGCGCGCGGCGTCGAGCGCCTGCGCGTAGGTGACGTGGCGCCAGTCGCCGGTCTTGCCGTCGGCGGTCCGCACGCGCTGGGCGATGAAGGTGCGGTCAGGCGCCTCGCGCGCCCAGTGGATCAGCCGGTCGGACATGCGCTGGGCATGCGCGTCCAGGGGCTGTTCGGCGCGCACGTATTGCGCGCCGTCTGGCTGCTCGCGCACCTCGGCGCGGGTCACGCCGAAGGTCAGCGGGCGGTACTTCGGTGGCGCCTTCGGCGCGGCCTGTGGGTTGCTCATGCTTGTCTCGCTCCACTCTTATATTGATAGCTGCTTCCGCTGATCCAGCAAGCGCTGGACCTTGATTTGTTCCAAAGGCCGCGGAGCAGGCCATTCGGTAACGCCGCGCTCAGGGTCGCCCCGAGCGCCAGCGTTGTCCCCCTTTCAGGCGGAAGGCGCCGCAGGCGACCCAGGGGATTTTTTACCTCAGGAGGCCTTCTTCACTTTCGTGCCCGCCTTGCCTTCGAGGAAGTCGCGCACGCGCTGCTTGGCTTCAGGGGCCGCCTGGGCGATAGCGCTGATCAGCGCTTCGGTCATAAAGCCGTGGTCGGCCGGTTGTTCGGCAATGCGGGGCAGGGCGTGCATCAGCGCGTAGTTGGTCAGCGGCGCGTTGGTGGCGATGCGGGTGGCCAGTTCCAGCGCCCTGTCGAAGGCCTGGCCTTCGGCCACCAGGTATTGCGCAAAGCCCAGCCGCTCGCCGTCTTCGGCGTTGTAAACGCGGCCGGTGAGCATCATGTCCATCATGCGGGCCACGCCGACCAGCTTGGGGATGCGCACCGAGCCGCCGCCGCCAACGAAGATGCCGCGCGAACCTTCGGGCAAGGCGTAGAAGGTGGTTGAATCGGCCACGCGAATGTGCGCGGCGCTGGCCAGTTCGAGCCCGCCGCCCACCACCGCGCCGTGCAGCGAGGCCACCACGGGCACCGGGCCGTATTGCAGCGCGTCGAGCGCGGCGTGCCACAGCCGCGAGTGGTGCACGCCTTCGCCGGCGTCGCGCTCTTTCAACTCGCTCAGGTCAAGGCCGGCGCAGAAGTGTTCGCCCTCGCCATCGAGCACGGCGGCACGCACGCTGGCCGGCAGGTTCTGGAAGGCATCGCGGATGGCCAGGATGAGGCCGTCGGACAGCGCGTTGCGCTTTTTGCCGCGGGTCAGGCGCACGATGGCGATTTCCTTGTTCTTGCCGGTGATCTCGACGGACAAATCCTGGCTGGCACGGGTCATGTGTGGGGTCTCCTGTGGTGCAATTATCGTTATATTAGATAAGTAATTACAAGATCGCCGCACAGCGGGCAACTAGGTGTTTACCCGTAAAAACGCCGCGTCGCCGCACAATGGTCGGGCAAGGAGATTTCAAGCATGAGCCGCAGACAGTGGTTGCTGGCTGGCGCCGGCCTGTTGGTGGGGCGCGCCGCGCGTGCGCAGGGCGCGTTTCCCGCCAAGCCGATCCGTATCGTGGTGCCCAATGCGCCAGGCGGCGCGGCCGACATGACCGCGCGCACGGTGGGCGAGCACATGGCGCGCACGCTGGGGCAACCGGTGATCGTTGAAAACAAGCCGGGGGCCGGTGGCGTGGTGGCGGGGCAAACAGTGGCCGCCGCACCGCGCGACGGCCATGCGCTGCTGCTGATCTCCAGCGGCACGGCGGTGAGTCAGGCGCTGTTCAAGTCGTTGCCCTACGACACGATGAAAACCTTTTTGCCCGTCGCGCCGCTGGCCACGTTCGACCTGGTGATCGTCGCGGCCGAAGGGGGTGATTTCAAGACCCTGGGCGAGCTGCTGAAGTTTGCGCGCGCTCATCCCGGCAAGCTGGATATCGGCACACCCAACATCGGCACCACGCAGCACCTGGCGGCCGAGCTGTTCAAGAGCGCCGCCGGGCTGCAGGCGCAGGTGGTGCCCTTCAAGGGCACGCCCGACGTCGTGACCGCGCTGCGCAGCGGGCAAATTCACGCCGGGCTGGACATTTTGAGCCCGCTGCTGCCGCAGATTCAGAGCAAGGCGCTGCGCGCGCTGGCCGTTACCGGCGCGCGGCGATCCCGCGTGCTGCCCGAGGTGCCAACGGCGAACGAGGCCGGCATCAAAGGCCTCGACGCCGCGTCGTGGAATGGCCTGGCCGTGGCGGCCGGCACGCCCGCCGGCGCCATTGAGCGGCTGAACCAGGCGGTCAACGCCGCGCTGCAGGACGCCGGGGTGCGGCAGAAGCTGGAGGCGCTCAACCTCGACCCGCGGCCCGGCACCGCGGGCGATGCGGCGGCCATGCTGGCAGGCGACATCCGGCGCTGGAGCGACGTGATCGCCAAGGCAAAGATCGAGCGCCAATGATCGTGCGGGTGCACACCGTGGTCGGTGCTGAAGGCGCCATCGGCGCGGGCTGCCGTGTGTGCGGGCGCCGCTTTCCATGCCGCGCGGGCAGGTGGCCATGATCGACATTCTTGCCATCACCGGCCCCATCTACATCGCCATTGCACTGGGCTGGCTGACGACGCGGGCGGGGCTGTTCGAGCGCGGCGACATGCGCGTGCTGGGCCGCTTCGTGCTGTACGTGGCGCTGCCGGCGCTGCTGTTTGACGCCGTCGCCAAGCGCCGGCTGGGCGACATTCTGGAATGGCGCTACATGGCGGTGTTTGCGCTGGGCGGCCTGGCGACGATGGCGCTGGGCCTGCTCTGGATGCGCCGCGTGGCGGGCCAGGCGCCGGTGACGTCGGTGGTGCAGGCCATGGGCATGTGCTGCCCCAATTCGGGCTTTGTGGGCTATCCCATCAACCTGCTGGTGCTGGGGCCGGTGGCGGGTGTTATTCTGGGCATGAACATGCTGGTCGAAAACCTGCTGCTCATCCCCTTGCTGCTGGCGCTGATGGACGCTGCCGCGGGCGGCGGGCACTGGCGGGCGGTGGTGCGTGGCGCCGCGGCGGGGCTGCTGCGCAACCCGATGGTGCTGGCGCTGGTGGCCGGCCTGGGCGCGGCGGCGCTGGGGCTGAAGCTGCCGGCGCCGATGGAAAAGTCGGTCGGCCTGTTCGCGCAGGCCAGCGCGGCGCTGTCGCTGTTCGTGATCGGCGGGTCGTTGGCGGGCTTGGGGCTGGCGGGCATGCGCCGGCAGGTGGCGGCCATCGCCGTCGGCAAGCTGGTGCTGCACCCGCTGCTGACGTTTGCCGCCCTGTGGGGGCTGGAAGCGCTGGGTATGCCGCCGCTGGACGCCAAGCTGCGCGTCGGCGTCGTGCTGGCCGCCGCGTGCCCCATGTTCGGCATCTACCCCATCCTGGCGCAGAAGCACGGCCACGAAGGCCTGGCCGCGGCGGCGCTGCTGGGCACCACGGTGGCGTCGTTCTTCACCATCAGCGCCGCGCTGTGGGCGTTGCGCTGAACGCGCGCCTGAACGCGCGCCTGAACGCGCGGCGTCAGAACCGGATGCCGGCCGGGTTGGTCGGTGTGCGCGGCGGCGCGATGCTGGGCGCCTCTGGCGTCGGCGTGGCGCGGTAGGCGGGCGGTGCGTCCGGCGCCTGCGCCGCAGCCGTGGCGCGCGGCGGAGTCAGGGGTGTGGCGGCTGGTCGGCGGTAGCTGGCGGGCAACTGCGACGACTTCGGGTAGCCTGCAGCGTCCAGGTAAGCCGACCATTCCGCGTCCGAATAACCCTGCAGGCGCTGCGCGCCAATGGTCAGCACCGGCAGGTCCTGCGTGCCGGCCAGGCGGCGCAGCGAGGCAATGTCGTCGTTCGATTCCACCGTCTTTTCGCTGAACGGCACGCCGCGGTTGACCAGTAGGTTGCGCCCGCTCTGGCAGGGTGCGCAGTCCTGGCTGGTGTAGATCACCACCGGATAGCGCTGCGCCACCTGGGCCAGTTGATACGGCAGGTTGGCCACGCCCGCGCCAGGGGCCGCGGCCGGGGTGGGTTCCGGCGCTGCCGTCACGCGGTCGGAATAAGTGACGCGGCCACCTGCGCCCACGCTGCGCTGCACCTGTGCCTGCGCGCTCACGGCCATGCCCGCGGCCAACAGCGCCAGGAAGGCGACGATCGAAGGATGACGGACAGGCATGGCTGGGGCGCTCAGGTGCGGTGGAGGGGAGCGGGCGCTTACGCCATGCCCTGGTGGCGCAGCAGCGCCTCCAGGCTGGGCTCGCGGCCGCGGAAGGCCTTGAACGATTCCATGGCCGGGCGGCTGCCGCCGGCTTCCAGAATCTCGCGGCGGTATTTTCGCCCCGTTTCCACACTGGGCAAGCCTTCGGGCGTGACGCTTTCCTCGAACGCGGCGTAGGCATCGGCGCTCAGCACCTCGGCCCACTTGTAGCTGTAGTAGCCCGCCGCGTAGCCGCCAGCAAAGATGTGGCTGAAGGTTTGCGCGGTGCGCGAAAACGGCGGCGGCTGGATCACGGCGACTTCTTGGCGCACGGCGTCCAGCAGCGGCTGGAAGTCCTTCGCCGGGTCGTGCTCGGTGTGCAGCAGCATGTCGAACAGCGCGAATTCGATCTGGCGCACGGTCTGCATGCCGGCCTGGAAGTTCTTGGCCGCCGTCATCTTGTCGAACAGCGCGCGCGGCAGCGGTTCGCCCGTATCCACGTGCGCCGTCATGTGCTTTAGCACATCCCATTCCCAGCAGAAGTTTTCCATGAACTGGCTGGGCAGCTCGACCGCGTCCCACTCGACGCCGCTGATGCCGGACACGTCGTGCTCGTTCACCTGCGTCAGCATGTGGTGCAGGCCGTGGCCGAATTCGTGGAACAGGGTGATGACGTCATCGTGCGTCAGCAGCGGCGGCTTGCCGTCGACGCCTTCGGCGAAGTTGCACACCAGTTGCGCGACCGGGGTTTGCAGCCGACCCGTGTCGGGGCGCAGCCAGCGGGCGCGCACGTCGTCCATCCACGCGCCGCCGCGCTTGCCGTTGCGCGCGCCAGGGTCGAGGTAAAACTGGCCCAGAAGCTTGCCGTCACGCTCGATGCGGTAGAACTCGACCGTGGGGTGCCACACGGGCGCCACGTCGCGGCGGATGGCGACTTCGAACAGCGTCTCGACGATCTTGAAAAGCCCTTGTAGCACCTTGGGCGCCTGGAAGTACTGCTTGACCTCCTGCTCGCTGAAGGCGTAGCGCGCTTCCTTCAGCTTTTCGCTGATGTAGGGCCAATCCCAGGGCTGCGGGTCGGCCAGCTTCAGGTCGGATTGTGCAAAGGCGCGCAGGTCGGCGACGTCGCGCTCGGCGTAGGGCTTGGCCTTGGCGGCCAGTTGGCGCAGAAAGTCGACGACCTGTTTCGGCGAATCGGCCATCTTGGGCACGACCGAGACTTCACCGAAGTTGGCGTAGCCGAGCAGGCGTGCTTCTTCCTTGCGCAGCGTCAGGATGTCCTTGATGAACGGCGCGTTGTCGTATTTCACGGCATCGCCCTCGGCCTGGTCGGACGCGCGCGTGACGTAGGCGCGGTACAGGCGCTGGCGCAGCGCGCGGTCGTGCGCGAACTGCATCACGGGCAGGTAGCTGGGCAGCTTGAGCGTCAGTTTGTAGCCCGCCTTGCCTTCGCTTTCAGCGGCGGCGCGCGCGGCGGCCTTGACGTCGGGCGGCACGCCCTCCAGCTCGGCCTCGGTGGCGTAGTAGGCGTAGCCGTCGGTGGCGTCGAGCGCGTTTTCGCTGAACTTCTGGCTGAGGGCGGCTTGCTCCTCCTGGATCGCGGCATAGCGCTCCTTGGCCGCGCCCTGCAGCTCGGCGCCGCCCAGCACGAAGCCGCGCAGCGCGTTCTTGTGCGCCTGGCGCTGCTCGGCGTTCAGGGCGGCGGGGTCGATGGCCTTGTACTTGGCGTACAGGCGCTCGTCGCTGCCCAGACGCGTCCAGAACTCGGTCACCTTGGGCAGCGCGGCGTTGTAGGCGGCGCGCAGCTCGGGCGTGTCCATGACGGCGTTCAGGTGGCCGACCACGCCCCAGGCACGGCCGAGCTTTTCGGTCGCGACGTCGAGCGTGCGCGACAGCGTCAGCCAGTCGGCGGGCAGCTCGGGCGCCACGGTGGCTTCAAGCGCGGCTTCGGACTCGGTCAGCAGCTGGTGGATGGCGGGGCCCACGTGTTCGGGGCGAACCTGGTCGAACAGGGGGAGGTCGGTGAAGTCGAGGAGGGGGTTGGGCATGGCGCGTCAGTTGGGGGCAGGGCGTGGAATGTCAAGCATGACGGTATGAAAACGATAGCTGCTTGCGCTTGTGGAGCCTGCGCTGGAGCCTGATTTGTGTGGAACTCTTCGGGCACTCGAACAGCCGGACGCAGAGGACGCAGAGATTTCTGCAGAGGACGCAGAAAGAATTCAAAAAAATTTTGGTTTTACTTTTGCGTCCTCTGCGAATCCTTTGCGTCCTCTGCGTCCGGCTGTTGGGCTTTTTTTTGTCTCAGCGGCTCGTCCGCTCCGCCGCTTCGATGGTGTTGACCAGCAGCATGGCGCGCGTCATCGGGCCGACGCCGCCAGGCACGGGGGTGATCCAGCCGGCGACCTCTTTCACGCCCGCAAAGTCGACGTCGCCGCACAGCTTGCCCGCGTCGTCGCGGTTCATGCCGACGTCGATCACCACCGCGCCGGGCTTGACCATGTCGGCCGTCAGCACGTTGCGCTTGCCGACGGCGGCGACCACGATGTCGGCCTGGCGCGTCAGCGCGCCCAGGTCGGGCGTGCCGCTGTGGCACACGGTGACGGTGGCGTTGGCGGCCAGCAGCATCATGGCCATCGGCTTGCCGACGATGTTGCTGCGGCCAATCACCACGGCGTGCTTGCCTTTCAGGTCCTTTATGCCGATGGATTCGAGCATCTTCATGCAGCCGTAGGGCGTGCAGGGCCGAAAGCCGGGCTGGCCCACCATCAGCGCGCCCGCGCTGGCGACGTGAAAGCCGTCCACGTCCTTGTGTGGCGCAATGGCTTCGATGACGGCGTGGCTGTCCATGTGCGGGGGCAGCGGCAACTGCACCAGGATGCCGTGCACCGCCGGGTCGGCGTTGAGCGCGGCGATGCGGTCCAGCAGGTCGGCCTGCGTCATGTCGGCGGGGTAGCGCTCCAGCGTGGCGCCCAGGCCCGTCTGTTCGCTGTCGGCCACCTTGCTGCGCGTGTAGACCTGGCTGGCCGGGTCTTCGCCGACCAGGATGACGGTGAGGTGCGGCTGCACGCCACGGGCTTTCAGCGCGGCCACGCGCCCGGCCACTTCGCCGCGCACCTGCTGCGCCAGGGCATTGCCGTCAATCAATTGAGCTGTCATGGTGATTTATCAACAAAAAAGCCGCTGGCGCTTGTCAGTAAAGCGCGAGCAGCTATCAAAAAAAGAGTGTGAGGATGGCGGCTCGCGGCTCAGGTCTTGCCCGAGTTCTGCCCCAGCGCAATTTTCAACAGGTCAGCCACGGTATTGGCGCCGAGTTTTTCCATGATGTTGGCGCGGTGCGCCTCCACCGTCTTGATGCTGATGCCCAGGTCGTCGGCAATCTGCTTGTTCAGGCGGCCAGCGACGATGCGCTCCAGCACCTGCGCCTCGCGGCCGGTTAGCTTGGCCAACAGCGCATCGCGCGTGGCGGCCTGCTGGTGTTCGGCGAAGGTGGTGCGGGCGTGCTCCAGCATGCGCTCGACCAGCGGCACCAGGTGGTCTTCCTTGAAGGGCTTCTGGATGAAGTCCATCGCGCCTTTCTTCATGGCGTCGACGGCCAGCGGTACGTCGCCGTGGCCGGTGATGAAGGCGAGGGGCAGCGGCGAGTTGCGCTCGATCAGGCGGTCCTGCAATTCAAGCCCGCTCATGCCGTCCATGCGGATGTCGACGATCAGGCAGGCGACTTCGCGCGGGTCGTAGCGGGCCAGCAGCACTTCGGCCGATTCGAAGCAGCGCACGCGGAAGTCCTGCCCTTCGAGCAGCCATTGCACCGAATCGCGCACGGCCTCGTCGTCGTCCACCACATACACCGTGCCTCGCTTCGGAATCAAACTCATGCAACTGTCCTGGCGTTCGGGGTGGATGCCAGCGCATCCGGAACGGGGCCCACCGGAATCCAGAAACTGAAGCGGCAGCCCACGACTTGGCCGGCATTGTAGAGGTTCTCCGCGCTGATCCGGCCCTGGTGCGACTCGATGATCGAGCGGCACAGATTGAGCCCGATGCCCAGGCCTTCGGCCTTGGTGGAGAAGAAGGCTTCGTACAGGCGCGACAGCGCTTCGGGCGACAGCCCGCGCCCCGAATCGGTCACGCTGAAGTGCATGGTGGGCAGGTCTTCGACGTCGCGCTGCATTACGCGCAGGTCAACCACGCGGTTGCCGGTGACGCGCTGCGCGGCGTCGATGGACTCGGCGCCGTTCTTGATCAGATTGATGACAACCTGCTCGATCAGGATCGGGTCGACATACATCGCCGGCAGGCCCGGGGCGATCTGGTGCGTCAGGCGGATCTGGCGTCGGCGCAGCTCGATGTCGGCCAGCTCCACCACCTGTTCCATCATGGTGGCCACCTCGGCCCATTCGCGGCGCGGCTCGCTGCGCTTGACGAAGCTGCGGATGTGCTGCACCACCTGGCCGGCGCGCTGCGCCTGGCGCGCGGTCTTGTCCAGCGCGCCCAGCAGGTCGTCCTGGCTGATGCTGCCGCCCTTGATGCGCGAGATCATGCCGGTGCAGTAGTTGCTGATGGCCGTCAGCGGCTGGTTCAATTCGTGCGCCACGCTGGAGGCCATTTCGCCCATGGTGATCAGGCGGCTGGCCGTCTGCGCGCGCTCGGCCTGGGCGGCGGCCTGTTCCTGGGCATGGCGGCGCGCCGTAATGTCGGTGGCGATCACCATCTGCGCCAGCCGGCCGTCCACCCAGTTGAGGTAACGCGAACGCACCTCCAGCCATTTGTCCAGCCGCTCGATGTAGACCTCGACCTGTTCGGCCACCGGCGTCGTGGCCAGGCTGTCGAGCGGCAACCCGGCAAATGAATCCACCGAGTCCAGGCCCTCGTCCGCCAGCTGCGTTTGCGGCGTGCCGGCGCGCGCCACCAGCCCCAGGTGGCCGCCGGTGGTGGCGCCGAACCACTGGCGGTACAGCTTGTTGGCAAAAAGCAGCTCCTCGCTGCCCAGCGGTGCTACGGAAACAGAAGCATCCAGCGCTTCCAGCACGGTCGTAAAGCGCTCGTATGAGGCCGAAAGCTGGCGCCGCACGCGGTTGGGCTCGGTGATGTCGGTCATCGACGCCATCCAGCCGGTCTGCTTGCCGGTGGCGTCGATCAGCGGCGACACGTACAGCCGGGCGTCGAACACCGTGCCGTCCTTGCGCTGCACCCGCATCTGAAAGCCCGACGATTCGGCGCCGCCGTCCAGTTCGTCGCTCAGGCGCGCAGACAGTGCGTCGCGGTCTTCGGGCGGCCAGTAGCTGAAGGGCTCGGTCTGGCCGATCAGCTCGTCCTCGCTCCAGCCCGTCATCTGGCAGAAGGCGGGGTTGACGTAGGTGATGCGCCCGTTCAGGTCGAGCGCGCGCATGCCGGTGAGCATGGAGTTTTCCATCGCCCGGCGAAAGCTGGTTTCGGCCTGCAGCGCGTGCTGCGCCTGTTGGCGCCGCTGCGACTGGCGCCAGTTGGCGATCAGCATCCAGGCCGTCATCGTCGCCAGCACCGCCACCAGCCAGAACAGCGTGCCGCCCACCACGCCCTGCGACGTGCGCCAGGCCTGCGCGCGCAGCACCAGGCCGTTGCCCACGGGCGAGACGGGGATTTCGAACTCGTTGACCTTGCCGGCCCACGGCAGCAGCTCGGCCAGGCCCTGGCGATCCGGAATGGTCTGGCCGGCCAGCAACTGGCCCTTGGCATCGAGCAGCGCGACGGCGTACTTGGCCAGCACTTCGGCCGGCACGCTGTAGCGCAGCAGCCCGTCCACCGAATATTCGGCCAGCAGCGTGCCGGCGAATTCGCCGCGCGGCGTGATCGGCACGTGCAGGTACAGCTCGGGTTCGGTGCCCTGGGCCACCAGGGGCTGGGTGTACACCGGCTGGCGCAAGTCCTTCGCCAGGCCGAAGCCGGTTTCGGCGTCGCCAGTCTTCAGCTGGCCTTCAGACACCCAATCGCGCACCGGCGACACACTGGGCGATGCCTGCGTGGCGCGCAATTGGCGGTGCCCGTCCAGCCAGCTCAGCGCCAGCAATTCGGGAAACTGCGTGACCAGCGCCTCGGCGCGAAAGTCGAACTGCAGCGTGGACATTTCGCGGTCGGCCATGTCGCGCGCCAGACGCATCAGTTGCTCTTGCCGCTCCAGCAGGCGCAGGCGCAGGCGCTGCTGGCTGTATTCGACGTCGCGCTTGACGGCCTCCTGCTCGCGCCGCACTTCTTCAAGCCGCAGATACCAGAACGCCGACACGATGGCGGCCAGAAACAGCAGCACGGCGGCCAACGGCGCCAGGTGCACGATGCGGTCCTGCCCCAGCAACACGCGCTGCCACCCCTGGCGCGCAGCGCTGGGATCGGGCACGGTGGCGGCGCTGTGGTTGGACATGGGCGGCCAGTGTAGTGGCACCGAGTTGCCACACCGATGATGTTGCTCAACCCATCTACTATTTCATATGGTGATATATAAATTCTCTATTTGAAAAATGAATGTTTTGTGCGATGATCACGGCTTCATTCACAATGCCCACCATCCCTACAAAGACGAGGAGACAAGCAATGTCAGAGGATCCCAAGGCGAACGCCATCGCCGCCGCCGAGATCGACGCTCAGGAAACCCGTGAATGGCTGGACGCCCTGTCCGCCGTCATCGAACGCGAGGGCCCCGAGCGCGCCCACGCGCTGCTGGAAGAACTGCTGGAACACGCGCGCCAGCAAAGCATCGACCTGCCGTTTTCGGCCACCACCGGCTACGTGAACACGCTGGAGCCGGCGCAGGAAGCCCGCTCGCCCGGCAACATCGCCATCGAAAAGCGCTTGCGCGCCTACATGCGCTGGAACGCCATGGCCATGGTGGTGCGCGCCAACCGGCACAACCCCGACGACGGCGGTGACCTGGGCGGCCATATCGGCTCGTTCGCGTCGCTGGCCAGCATGTGGGGCGCCGGTTTCAACCACTTCTGGCACGCCGAGAGCGAAGGCCATGGCGGCGACTGCATTTACTTCCAGGGCCACAGCGCGCCGGGCATTTACGCCCGCGCCTACCTGGAAGGCCGCATCACCGAGGATCAGCTTGAAAACTTCCGCCAGGAAGTCGATGGCAAGGGCCTGTCGAGCTACCCGCACCCCAAGCTGATGCCCGAGTTTTGGCAGTTCCCCACCGTCAGCATGGGCCTGGGCCCACTGATGGCGATCTACCAGGCGCGTTTTCTGAAATACCTGCACGCGCGCGGCATCGCCGACACCGCCAACCGCAAGGTCTGGGTGTTCCTGGGCGACGGCGAAATGGACGAGCCCGAGAGCAAGGGCGCCATCAGCCTGGCGGCGCGCGAAAACCTCGACAACCTGATCTTCGTCATCAACTGCAACCTGCAGCGCCTCGATGGCCCGGTGCGCGGCAACAGCAAGATCATCCAGGAGCTGGAAGGCGACTTCCGCGGCGCCGGCTGGCACGTCGTCAAGCTGCTCTGGGGCAAGGGCTGGGACGAACTGCTGGCGCGCGACAAGTCCGGCAAGCTCAAGCAGGTGATGATGGAGACGCTGGACGGCGACTACCAGGCCATGAAGGCCAACGACGGCGCCTGGGTGCGCAAGCACTTCTTCGGCAAATATCCCGAGACCGCCAAGCTGGTCGAGCACATGACCGACGATGAGATCTGGGAATTGCGCCGCGGCGGCCACGACCCCGAGAAGGTCTATGCCGCCTTCCACAACGCCCAGCACCACCAGGGCCAGCCGACGGTGCTGCTGGTCAAGACCGTCAAGGGCTACGGCATGGGCAAGGCGGGCGAGGGCAAGAACACCGTGCACCAGACCAAGAAGCTGGCCGACGAGGACATTCGCTACATCCGCGATCGCTTCAACATCCCCATCCCCGACAGCGAGCTGGACAAGCTGCCCTACTACAAGCCGGCCGACGACACGCCGGAGATGAAGTACCTGCACGAGCGCCGCCAGGCGCTGGGCGGCTACCTGCCGGTGCGGCGCACCAAGGCCGACGAGAGCTTCACCATCCCGTCGCTGGAGACCTTCAAGGCCGTGCTCGAGCCGACCGCCGAAGGGCGCGAGATCAGCACCACGCAGGCCTTCGTGCGCTTTTTGACGCAGCTGCTGCGCGACAAGGAATTCGGCCCGCGCGTGGTGCCCATCCTGGTCGATGAGGCACGCACCTTCGGCATGGAAGGCCTGTTCCGCCAGATCGGCATCTACAACCCGAAGGGCCAGCTCTACACCCCGGTCGACCGCGACCAGGTGATGTACTACAAGGAAGACAAGGCCGGCCAGATTCTGCAAGAGGGCATCAACGAGGCCGGCGGCATGGCCAGCTGGATCGCCGCCGCCACCAGCTACAGCACGAGCAACCGCATCATGATGCCGTTCTACGTGTACTACTCGATGTTCGGCTTCCAGCGCTTTGGCGACCTGGCCTGGGCGGCGGGCGACATGCAGGCGCGCGGCTTTTTGCTCGGCGGCACCAGCGGCCGCACCACGCTCAACGGCGAAGGCCTGCAACACGAAGACGGCCACAGCCAGGTGCTGGCCAGCACGGTGCCCAACTGCATCAGCTACGACCCGACGTTTGCGCACGAAGTCGGCGTGATCCTGCACCACGGCCTGAAGCGCATGGTCGAGAAGCAGGAGAACGTTTATTACTACCTGACGCTGTTGAACGAGAACTACCCGATGCCCGGCCTTGCCGAAGGCACCGAAGAGCAGATCATCAAGGGCATGTACCTGTGCAAGCCCGGCGCCGATGCGGCCGGCAAGGGCGGCGCGCCACGCGTGCAGCTGCTCGGCTCGGGCACCATCCTGCGCGAAAGCATCGCCGCGCAAGAGCTGCTGTTGAAGGATTGGGGCGTGGTGGCCGACGTGTGGAGCTGCCCCAGCTTCAACGAACTGGCGCGCGAGGGCCAGGACTGCGAGCGCTGGAACCTGCTGCACCCGACCGAAACGCCGCGCGTGCCCTTCGTCGCGCAGCAGCTGGCCGGTCATGCCGGGCCGGTGGTGGCCTCGACCGACTACATCCGCGCCTTCACCGAGCAGATTCGCCCCTTCATGCCGAAGGACGACAAAGGCCAGGCGCGCCGCTATGCCGTGCTGGGCACCGACGGCTTCGGCCGCAGCGACTTCCGCAGCAAGCTGCGCGAGCACTTCGAGGTCAACCGCCACTACATCGTGGTGGCCGCGCTGCGCGAGCTGGCGCTCGACGGCAAGCTGTCCATGAGCCGCGTGCAGGATGCCATCAAGCAGTACGGCATCCAGACCGACAAGATCAACCCGCTGTACGCCTGAGGCGAGGAGACAAACATGGCATTGGTGGAAGTCAAGGTCCCCGACATCGGCGACTTCAAGGACGTGGGCGTGATCGAGGTGCTGGTCAAGCCCGGCGACACGGTCAAGGCCGAGCAATCGCTCATCACCGTTGAAAGCGACAAGGCGTCGATGGAAATCCCGTCGAGCATGGCCGGCGTGGTGAAAGAGCTGAAGGTCAAGGTGGGCGACACGGTCAACGAAGGCAGCGTCGTGTTGCTGCTCGAAGCGGAAGGCGCCGCCGCCGCCGTGAACCCGGTCAACGCCGAGCCGCCGGTGGGCGGCAGCGAAGTGGTGCCCGGTGCCAGCCAGGCCGCGGCGGTCGCGCGCGCGGCCGATACGGCGGGCGCTGGCGCCGCGGCTGCACCGGCTGCTGGCGGCGCGGTGGAAGTGCGCGTGCCCGACATTGGTGACTTCAAGGACGTGGCCGTGATCGAGGTCTTCGTCAAGCCCGGGGACACGGTCAAGGTCGAGCAAAGCCTCATCACCGTCGAATCCGACAAGGCGTCGATGGAAATTCCGTCGAGCCACGCCGGCGTGGTGAAGGAGATGAAGGTCAAGGTCGGCGACAAGATCAACCAAGGCGACCTGCTGGCCATCGTCGAAGGCGCAGGCGCAGCCCCGGCCGCCGCACCGGCACCCGCCGCACCGGCGGCTTCTGAATCAAAACAGGCTCCAGCGCCCGCCCAGCCAGCGCAAGCAGCTATCAAATCAGAAGCAAACGGCGCGGCCGCACCGGCCCCGCACGATCCGACCAAACCGCCCGTGGGCCTGCCGTACGCCAGCCCGTCCGTGCGCAAGTTCGCGCGCGAACTCGGCGTGCCGCTGGACGAAGTCCATGGCACTGGCCCCAAGGGCCGCATCACGCAGGACGACATCCAGAACTTCACCAAGGCCGTGATGGCCGGCGCCGCGCGCACCAAGGCTCAGGGCGCCGCGCCGGCGGCCGGCGGTGGCGCGGTGACGGGCGGCGGCGAACTGAACCTGATCCCGTGGCCGAAGGTCGACTTCGCCAAGTTCGGCCCGATCGAGCGCAAGGAGATGAGCCGCATCAAGAAGATCAGCGGCGCCAACCTGCTGCGCAACGCGATCATGATCCCGGCCGTCACCAACCACGACGACGCCGACATCACCGACCTCGAAGCCTTCCGCGTCTCGACCAACAAGGAGAACGAGAAGAGTGGCGTCAAGGTGACCATGCTTGCCTTCCTCATCAAGGCCTGCGTGGCGGCGCTGAAGAAATTCCCCGAGTTCAACTCCAGCCTGGACGGCGACGCGCTGATCTACAAGCAGTTCTGGCACATCGGCTTTGCGGCCGATACGCCCAACGGTCTGGTCGTGCCGGTCATCAAGGACGCCGACAAGAAGGGCGTGCTGCAGATCAGCGAAGAAATGGGCGCGCTGGCCAAGAAGGCGCGCGACGGCAAACTGGGCCCGGCCGACATGAGCGGCGCCACCTTCACCATCTCGTCGCTGGGCGGCATCGGCGGGCGCTACTTCACGCCCATCATCAACGCGCCCGAGGTGGCGATTCTGGGCGTGTGCCGCTCGAACATCGAGCCGGTGTGGGACGGCAAGGCCTTCCAGCCGCGCCTGATGCTGCCGCTGTCGCTGACGTGGGACCACCGCGTGATCGACGGTGCGGCTGCGGCGCGCTTCAACGCGTATCTGGCCCAGATCCTCGGCGACTTCCGCCGTGTGCTGTTGTGATCGGGGGGCGTTGACATGGCTGAAATTCAAGTCAAGGTGCCCGACATTGGCGACTTCAAGGACGTCGCCATCATCGAAGTGCTGGTCAAGCCTGGCGACACGGTGAAGGTGGAGCAGAGCCTGGTCACGGTGGAGAGCGACAAGGCGTCGATGGAGATCCCGTCAAGTCACGCGGGCGTGGTCAAGGCGCTGGCCGTCAAGCTGGGCGATACGGTGAACGAGGGCAGTGTGTTGTTGACACTGGAGGCGGCGGCTTCTTCTCCCTCTGCCGCCGCGGCGGGAGAGGGTAGGGGTGAGGGTGGGGCGACTTCGCCAAGCGCTGCGCCTGCATCTGCCCCCGCGCCCTCACCCCAACCCCGGATCGAGTCCGGGGCAGGCTCCTCTCCCGCAGGCGGGAGAGGGAGTGAACAGCCGGCGTCTGCGGGCGCCAGTTACACAGGAAGTGCCGACCTCGACTGCGACGTGCTCGTGCTCGGCGGCGGCCCTGGCGGCTATTCGGCGGCGTTCCGCGCGGCCGATCTGGGCCTGAAAGTCGTGCTGGTCGAGCGCTATGCGCAACTGGGCGGCGTGTGCCTGAACGTCGGCTGCATCCCGTCGAAAGCGCTGCTGCACGTCGCGGCGGTGATGGACGAAGTCAGCCACCTCGCCGCGCTGGGCATCGACTACGGCGGCGCGCCGAAAGTGGACATCGACAAGCTGCGCACCCACAAGGAAAAAGTCATCGGCAAGCTGACCGGCGGCCTGGGCGCGATGGCCAAGATGCGCAAGGTGACGACGGTGCGGGGCTACGGCAGCTTCGTGGGTAGCAACCACCTCGAGGTCGAAGAAACCAGTGGCACGGGCCAGGAGAAAACCGGCAAGAAACAGGTGGTGCAGTTCAAGCGCGCCATCATCGCCGCCGGCTCGCAGGCCGTGCGCCTGCCTTTCATGCCCGAAGACCCGCGCGTCGTCGACTCCACCGGCGCGCTGGCGCTGAAATCGGTGCCCAAGAAGATGCTCATCCTGGGCGGCGGCATCATCGGGCTGGAAATGGGCACCGTCTACAGCACGCTCGGCGCGCGCTTGGATGTGGTCGAAATGCTCGACGGCCTGATGCAGGGCGCCGACCGCGATCTGGTCAAGGTGTGGCAAAAGCTGAACGCGCCGCGCTTCGACAACATCATGCTCAAGACCAAGACGGTGGCCGCCAAGGCGACCGATGCGGGCATCGAGGTGAGCTTTGAAGGCGAGGGCGCCCCCGCGCCGCAGACCTACGACCTGGTGCTGCAAGCCGTCGGCCGCAGCCCCAACGGCAAGAAGATCGGGGCCGACAAGGCCGGCGTGGCGGTGACGGATCGCGGCTTCATCAACGTCGACGTGCAGATGCGCACCAACGCGCCGCACATCTTCGCCATCGGCGACATCGTCGGCCAGCCCATGCTGGCGCACAAGGCGGTGCACGAGGCGCACGTGGCGGCCGAAGTCATCGCTGGCGAATTGAAGGGCGACGAGGCGCTGGCCAAGGCTGCCTTCAACGCCCGCGTGATCCCCAGCGTGGCCTACACCGACCCCGAGGTCGCCTGGGTCGGCCTGACCGAAGACCAGGCCAAGGCGCAGGGCATCAAGGTCAGGAAGGGCCTGTTCCCCTGGACGGCCTCGGGCCGCGCCATTGCCAATGGCCGCGACGAGGGCATGACCAAGCTGTTGTTCGACGACAGCCCCGAGGCGCACGGCCACGGCCGCATTCTGGGCGGCGGCATCGTCGGCACGCACGCGGGCGACATGATCGGCGAAGTGGCCCTGGCCATCGAGATGGGGGCCGACGCCGTCGACATCGGCAAGACCATCCACCCGCACCCCACGCTGGGCGAGTCCATCGGCATGGCGGCCGAGGTGGCGCACGGCAGCTGCACGGATTTGCCGCCACAAAAGCGCTGATAGCATTGCGTGGACACCCGCCGCGGCGGCGGGCCACAGCACACACCTTGAAATCCCGTGCTGCACACCGTGGCAGCGCGGGATTTTTCTTTCTAGGCTTTTCCCGAACCCCATGCCCATGCTGACACGCCTGATCGCCTCTTGTCTTTTGCTCATCGGCATTACGGCCATGGCCGCCGAGCGCGAATCGCCCATGTACATCTTGCCCAACATCGAAGGGCTTATGCAGTGCGACGAGGCGCAGACGCAGCAGAAGTTCGCCCACGCCTTCGATGCATTTCGCTACTGCATGGACAGCGGCCGAACCGGTGCCGCCGCGCTCACGCGCCTGATGGACACGTTGGAGCCCGGCGGCCCGCAGGGCAAGGTGCAGGTGGGCTACACACTCACCGTTCAACTGCTGGAGCTTTATCGGCAGGATGCGCGTGGCGTCTGGGTGCTGGACGACAAACACCTGGACGCGATCATGCGGCTCATGGCCGACGCCAAGCGACCGCTTGTGCTTTATTTGTCCAGCAGCCATTTCGACTCGATCGGCGCGCTGCCCGTCGAGTTGGTGAAGAACCCGGACAACTTGATGAAACTGGCTGATGGCCAGCCGCTCAAGCTCAACTACTTTGGCTACCCCATCCATCCCTACACGCTGCGGCCCGACGAAAAGATCGACGTCAACCACTACCGTTACCAAGCCATGCGGGAAATCGCCCGGCGTGTGCGGCAATTGCCTGAAGAAGTCCAGCGCCTCATTGTTGCCATCACCCTGATGGGCGAAGTGCACCAGCTGTTCCCCGATTTTGAAAATGGCACCGGCAATTTCGATCATGTCCAGGTCACCGACTACGACCCGCGCAGCGTGGCCGACTTCAGGGCATGGCTGCAGCGCAAGTACGGCGATATCACTCAATTCAATCGCGCCCACGGTTTTGATTACCTTGGCTTTGACAAGGTGCCTGCGCCAGGCAAAGACATTCGCAACACCACCCTCAGCAGCTTTGGCGAGCACTACGACGCCTTTGCCCCCGGTCTCCTGCCCGTGGGCGGGTGGCTGTGGGATCCGCAAGGCAAGGTCACTTCGCTGGATTTGTATGTCGACGGCGAGCGTGTCGGGCCCATCGAACGGGGCTTGAATCGGCTAGACGTTTACCGTGCGCGCGACGACGTGACCACCCCCAACGTCGGCTTTCGGCACGACCTGGATTTTTCAATCCTGGCGCCGGGGCGCCACCGGCTGCAAGTGGTGGTGGGCACCGTCGGCGGGAAATACGTGCTGGGCGAGCGCGCCATAACCGTCGTGCCGCGCGACCAATCTCGCGTGTCTGACCACCTGCCCGCGGGCGCTCAAGGGCTGGGTAGCACGCGCAGGGGATGGCGTCAGTATGTGCCGATGTGGCTGCAAAACCTGCTGGTGCGCCTGGGCTGGCTCAAGTCGTCCAACCCCGGCGTGGGTTTGCCGCCCGAGCTGGTGGGGGCTGTCCATGCTTGGGTCGACCTGCCCAAGGACACGCAGGACGTGTACTACAACCCCCTGGCGCGCGACTGGGATGAGTTTCGTGCTTCGCAGGCGGCGAGCTTCCTGACCCACTTTACCCAGCAAGCCGTGGCCGCTGGCCTGCCTGCCGAAAAACTCTATTCGCACCAGGTGGTGCCGCAAGTCAACTCGTCATGGAACCGCCAGTTGTTTGCAGTCGACCAGACGCTGGGCGGTGGCCACATGTGGCGTCCTGGCTTCAATCTGTACGGCGGTGCGGTGCAAGGCGAATGGCTTGAGCGCTTTTTAAAGGAAGGTCAGATCCGCGACTACGGTGTCCCCGAATTCAATCCCCAGCAATGGAAAACCCCGGGCATCCACCTGGCCGCCATGCGCACGCACTATGCCGCTGGCGCGCGCTTCATTAGCCCCTACTACCTGTCGCTGATCGACCAGCGCTATCGCGCCAAAGTTGACCACGCCATCAACCGCATGGAGCTGCGCCCTGACAACGACAAGGAAGGCTCCGCCGCCTTCTTCGAGGCCATTCGCACCATTGCACTTGAATGAGCGGTGCTGGTCGTGGTGCACAAATACTGCTATTTCAATAGCTGCCAGCGCACGTCTGACGGGAGATCGCGCTGTTTTTTTGTCATGAGCCATGCAAGCGTTGCTCCACGCTATCGCCGCCTTGCCGCTGCCCGGTGATGCGTGCCGCATCTTCCACGGCCGTGGCGGGCTGTACCCGGGCTGCGAGCAGTGGACGCTCGACGCCTACCCGCCCGTCTTCGTGCTCACCAGCTTCGCGCCCGCCAGTGAGGCGCAGTTGGCGGCCATTGGCGACGCGCTGCGCGCGCGCTGGCGGCTGATTGCGCCGCCGGGTCAGGCGCTGAACTGGGTGTTTCAACCGCGCGGCGACGCCCTGCAGGCGCATGCCGAGGGCAGTGCCGCCCACCAGGCGCGTGCTCGCGCGCATCTCATGGCCGGCCAAGTGCCCGACCCGCACATCGTCACCGAAGGCCCCGCGCGCTACCGGGTGCACATCTTGAACGGGCAGAACCACGGCCTGTTTCTCGACATGGCCGAAGGTCGCCGCTGGGTGCGCGATTTCACGGCCGACTTCAAAGCCCGTGAAGGGCGCGGCGCCCAGGTGCTCAACCTGTTCGCCTACACCTGCGCGTTCTCTGTTGCCGCCTTGCAGGGCGGCGCCGCGCACGTCACCAACCTCGACATGGCGCGCGGCGCCCTCGCCACCGGCCAGCAGAACCATGCGCTCAACGGCTTGAGCGGCGGCGCCAGTTTTCTGGCGCACGACCTGTTCAGTTCGTGGGGAAAGGTGACGCGCGGCGGCCCTTACGACCTGGTGATCGCCGACCCGCCCAGCTACCAGAAGGGCAGCTTCGTCGCCACCAAGGACTACGCCCGCCTGCTGCGCCGCCTGCCCGATCTGCTGGCGCCCGGCGGCCATGCGCTGCTGTGCCTGAACGCGCCGGAGTTGTCGATGGCGTGGCTTCGCGATCAACTGCGCGCGCATGCGCCGGGCTTGGCCTTCGTGGAGCGCGTGACGAATCCGGCGGTGTTTGCGGATGTGGATGAGGGCAGGGGGTTGAAGGTGGGGGTGTTTCGCGCGGCTGGGCGCGGTGATTTGGCCGCCGCACTCGCCACGTGGAGCCGCGCCGGCGGTCAACCCGCCGAACGCGACGACAGGCCCTGATTCGCTTGGCGAATCCGGCCATGCAGCGGATGTGCACAAGGGGAAGTGTCGCAGGGCATGGTTTGCGCCCTTAACCCGCCTACAAAATAACTTCAGATTCAAGCACACTTATAAATCTAAAGAGGCCTGCGGCGCAGTCGATGTTTGCTGTGTATAAAAATCACTAAGGTCGAGAATGCATCTCCTGATAGACCTGAAATCGGTTTTCGGAACTATCACCGATATATCTGATTCCGATATTCCCAAGTCTAACATTCCTTTTGGCGCTCGCGCTGTATTAATTAGATCTACGTAGCAACCATAATCGATCCCATAAACATGAAATCGCTTTCCGGGCATGTCTTGCGCCGAAGTACCCTTTCTAAGCACATGCAACACACGTTCATCATATAAAAAATCGATCAAACCATCACGAACGCCTGACTCGAGTAAGAAGGCCTTCGTCTGTCGCTCCTTAATAACTCTATCTACGATCCACGTTAGCAAGTTCTTGGCTTGGTCGTGTGCGCTAACTGCCGCATCCTTGGATGCTTGATACCATTGCTGCGCTGCAGTGCGGACGTCTCCAACTGAAATTGTTTCTACCCCTGCCCGTTGGGCTGCGAGACTTAATATGTGAATCATGTCTCTAGGAACACCTTCGCAAGCGCGAACCGCTTCATCAAACGCGTTTGACTGGGTGAAGCCTTGAGATATCAATGAAGATTCGCTCCTTATATTAGCGGAGGGGTCAGTTTCCAATGCTGCCTGGACATGCTTAAAAACCAGCGCCTTAAAAAAATCTACAGCCTTCCGCTCGTCGTTGTCGAACACCATGAAATCGTCTAAATTAAGCGCAGCGGACACGTCCGCACCTAGTTGTATTCCAATATGGGCGACGGACGGGTCTGGAATTAGAAGGCGACATCGCTGCTCAATTGCAGCAATTTTCACGGTTACACCGCCAATGGGTAGGATGGCGCGCCTTAGCAAGTCCGCTAGCAGCGGTTGTAGATCAAGTGGGACTTCACTCCATTCGTCTATCAGAAGCCATAACCGCTGATTTGGCAAAGTTTGCACGACTTTTCTCAAAGCGCTACCAACGCTTCCAAAATTGATTCTGTACGACTCAGTTCCAGTGACGGTTTTTTTAGCTGAAACTTGCTCTTTGCCTGATTCGTTTAGAGCGAAGCCCGCAGCAAGTGACGGCGTGAGCGCTGGGCCAGCGATACCGAGTTTCGTTTCAGCTGCGAAATAGTTTTCTGCTGCGGTTGTTGTCTCCAATGTAGTAGTGCCTATCACTTTTACACTACTGTGCGCATCAAAGAATTCATCGAGTGCTGTTCCTGCTAGACCCAAATTCACCAAGTTATCGTGCTCTATTGCGTGCTCAAGAATCCGCGAGTGAAGCGCTGACAAAAGATCAATTAATAATCGCGTCGCCCGTTGGGAAGTTGGGACAGTTGGATCTGCATAGATTCCTCCCGCTGACCCCAAGTTACGCATATCGAGTTGGATCGCTAGCTCGCCGGCGCTTGACTTCAATTGTCTCAGCACGCTAAATAAATGGGTCTTTCCTGTTCCACGTCGGCCAAAAACAACTTGGTGGTCAATGGAAGACAGGGCGATCGAAACAGAACCAAAATCAACAAAAGTCTTTTTTAGAACTTCGTCGTCTTGCCGTTCGGCACGCTTGGCAATTTTTAGAAAAGCGAGATTTGTCGGTCTCATTATTAAACCTTCAACAATCAATTATGTCTGGCAGTATGCCGTCAAAAAATCTGCGTCCAGCGTATTTAGGGTGAACCCGCTTGCGGTTTTGCTCACAGTCGTTCAAGCCTCCCCACCGCCTCCCGCAACGTCTCATCCCTCTTCGCAAAACAAAACCGCACCACCTTCTGATCAAACCCATCCCCATAAAACGCCGACAGCGGAATGGCCGCTACGCCGATCTCGCGGGTGAGCCATTGGCAGAAGTCGGCTTCGGGCAAGTCGCGTTCGGGCACGGCGAGGTCTTCGATGCTGACGCACTGGAAGTAGGTGCCTTCGCAGGGCAGCAGCCTGAATTTGGTGTTGGCGAGGCCCTCGCGGAACAGTTGGCGCTTGGCGTCGTAGAAGGCGGGCAGTTGCAGGTAGGGCGCGGGGTCTTGCAGGTACGCCCCAAGCCCGTATTGCATGGGCGTGTTGACGGTGAACACGTTGAACTGGTGCACCTTGCGGAATTCGGCCGTGAGCGCGGCGGGGGCGGCGACGTAGCCGACTTTCCAGCCGGTGACGTGGTACGTCTTGCCGAAGCTGCTGACGATGAAGCTGCGTGCGGCCAGGCCCGGGTAGCGCGCCACGCTTTCGTGGCGCAGCGGGGCGTAGACCATGTGCTCGTACACCTCGTCGCTGATGACCAGGACGTTTGTGGGCGCCAGCAGCTCGTCGAGCCGGCGCATGTCTTCGGGCGACCAGACGGTGCCGCTGGGGTTGTGCGGGCTGTTGATGAGGATGGCGCGCGTCTTGGGCGTGAGGGCGGCGGCGATCTTGTCGAAGTCGGGGCGGAAGCTGCCGGGCGTGAGCGGCACGCGCACCACGGTGGCGCCGGTCAGCTCGATGTTGGGCACGTAGCTGTCGTAGCAGGGCTCCAGCACGATGACTTCATCGCCCGGGCCGACGCAGCACAGGATGGCCGTGAGGATCGCCTGCGTGGCGCCGGCGGTAACGGTGATTTCCGCGTCAGCGCTGTATGGGCGGGCATAGAGCGCTTCAATTTTCGCAGCGATGGCCTGGCGCAGCGCGGGCACGCCGGGCATGGGCGGGTATTGGTTGTGGCCTTGCTGCATGGCGGCGGTGACGCCATCGACCAGCTTCGGGTCGCAGCCGAAGTCGGGGAAGCCCTGGCCCAGGTTGACGGCCTTGTGTTGCGTGGCCAGCGCCGACATGACGGTGAAGATGGTGGTGCCGACGTTGGGCAGGCGCGAGGGGAAGCGGGGGGTGGTGGGGCTCATGGCGATGGAGGAGCGGCGGGGTACGGGGCGCAGCGGGCGTGGGGCGCTGTGCCGTCCGGGTTCAGATAAGAATTGGCCGCCAGCGCTTTATGGACAAGCGCAGACAGCTATCAACAAAATAGCAATCGGTCACAGCTCGTAGTCGGCGACGTGTCCCGACATGGCCTTCAGGATGAGGTTCTTGTCGAGCCTGTCCGACAGCAGGCTGGCAAAGTGATACACGAAGTCGCGCAGGTAGGCCCCGCGCTTGAGGGCGATGCGCGCCACGTTCTGGCCCAGCAGCTGGCCCAGCGGGCGCGCGACGAGGTCAGGGTCCTTGTCGCCCGCGACGGCCATTTCGGCCACGATGCCGATGCCCAGCCCCAGGCGCACGTAGGTCTTGATGACGTCCGAATCAATCGCCTCCAGCACGACGCGCGGCGCCAGGTGGCGCTGGGCAAACGCAGTGTCGATGCGCGTGCGGCCGGTGAACGAGGGGTGATAGGTGATCAGCGGCTGCGCCGCAATGTCCTCCAGCGTCAGGCGCTCTTTTTTTGCCAGCGGGTGGCTGGAGGGCAGCACCAGCACGTGCTGCCATTCGTAGCAGGGCAGGGTGACCAGTTCGGGGTAGTTGGCCAGCGATTCGGTGGCGATGCCGATTTCGGCCGTTTCCTCAATCACCATGCGCGCCACCTGGTCGGGCGCGCCCTGGTGCAGGCTGATGTTGACCTTGGGGTACTGCTCGCGCAGGCGCGCCACCGGCGGCGGCAGCACGTAGCGCGCCTGGGTGTGGGTGGTGGCGATGGAGAGGGTTCCGGTGTCTTGCGCGCTGTATTGCTCGCCAATGCGCTTTAAATTGCCGATTTCGCGCAGGATGATGGCAATGCTGTCCAGCACATGCTGGCCGGGTTCGGTGATGCGCTTTAGCCGCTTGCCGTGGCGCATGAAGATGTCGATGCCGAGTTCTTCTTCCAGCTCGATGATGGCTTTGGACACGCCCGGCTGCGACGTGTGCAGCGCCTTGGCCGCCTCGGTCAGGTTCAGGTTGCGGCGCGCGGCTTCCTGGACAAATCGGAATTGATGCAGGTTCATAGTCGTTTATATGAATCCCGATCATTATATGAATTAACGTCTAAGACGGTGGCCGGTTCAGCGCGGCCAGTGCCATGGCTTGCAGTACGTCGGGGTGTTCGGCAATGGCCGGATGCAGCGTGATGGCGACGCCCGGGTGCGCGGCCCGCAGTGCGTCGACCAACAGTGGCAAGTCTTCGCGCGCGTGGCGCCCGGTGCCCAGAAACATCGGCCAGATGGCGACCGACGTGGCGCCGGCGGCGCGCAACGCGACGACGGCGTCCTGCAGCGTGGGCGACGTGTATTCGAGATAGGCGCACATCACCCGTGCGCCGGGTGACAGCGCGCGCATGCGCGCCGCCACCGCCTCGATGGGCGCGCGCCAGGCCGGGTCGCGCGAGCCGTGGGCGAACAGGACGGTGGCGGTGGTCATGTCATTGCCTCAGCACCAGCCAGCCGAACGCGCCCAGCGACAGCACCGAATAGATGATGCCCGGCGCCGCCGCCGCCAGCCAGGGCTGCCAGTTGCGCAGGTTGCCGACGTAGCCGAACACGTTGTTCAGCAAAAAGAAGCTGATGCCCACCAGCACGCCGATGAACACGTAGCCCGTGATGTTGCCGGCGCGAAAGTGCAGGTAGGCAAAGGGCAGCGCCAGCACCATCATCACCAGGCAGCTCAAGGGGTAGAACACCTTGCGCCAGAACTCGATTTCGTAGCGCTGGGCGCTTTGGGCGTTGCCTTCGAGGTGGTTGATGTACTGAAACAGGTCCACCGTCTGCATGCGGTCGGGGCTCAGCAGCGCGGCGGCCACCATGTCCTGCGACAGCTCGGTCGGCCAGGTCCAGCGCTCCAGCCGCGCCACGGCCACGCGGGGGTCGGGCGCGCTGGCCTGCTCGAAAGTGCGGCGCTCCACTTCTTGCAGCTGCCAGCCGTCGGCGCCCAATCGGCCCCGTGCCGCCTTGGTGGTGGACAGCGGCCGGCCGTCGGCGTTGCTGAATTCAAAGATGCGAACGTGGTTCAGCGTACCGTCCGACGTCAGCGCGCCGACGTTGACCGAGTAGTTGCGGTCGGCCTGGCGTTCCTTCAGCCAGGCACCGGTGCGGCCCACCGTGATGTCGCCCAGAAAGCGCGCCTGCAGGTTCTGCGCGGCGCGGTTGGCCGTGGGCGCCACGTAGTCGCCGAACAGGAAGGTGACGATGACGAAGCCCACGCCCAGCAGCAGCAGCGTGCCCAGCGCGCGCAGCGGGCCCAGGCCGCTGGTGCGCAAAATGGTGAACTCCGAGCTGGCCGCCAGCCGCGCCATGACGAAGATGGTGCCGATCAGCGCGGCGATGGGCAGCAGCTCGTACAGGTGGTTGGGTATCTGCAGCGCGGTGTACAGCAGCGCGTAGCCCACGTGGTAGCCGGCCGCGGCGCCGCGGTTCACGTCGCCCAGTGCGTCCACCAGGTCGAAGAAGAAGAACAGCGCCAAAAAGGCCAGCGCCACAAAGCCCACGGCGCGCAGCACTTCGGTGTAGATCAGGCGGCGGATCGTCTTCATGCCGCGCCCCCGTTGCGCGAGCGGCGCAGGCGCCAGCGGCTCAGCCAGTCGTTCTGGCGCGCCAGCAGCCAGCCCATGGCCAGCACGAAGATGCCACCGTGCAGCACCACCACGTAGGGCACGAAGCCGATGCGCTCGCGGCCGATCCAGTTTTCGCCGAAGTTGATCAGGTTGTAGTAGGTGACGAAGGCGAACAGCGCGTACACCAGCCCCGCGCTGCGTCCCACGCGCGGGTTCACGCGCGTGGCCGCCAGCGCAAAGATCACGCAGTTGAGCGCCGCCAGCGCCAGCCCCAGGCGCCAGGACAGCTCGCCCAGGTGGCGCGGCGTAGGCTCGCGCAGCAGCGCGGGCGTGGGCTTCATCGACGGCGCGTCGGCGGCAGCCGGGCCGGCCATGCGCTGGCTGACGCGGTTGCCGTATTCGGCGAACTGGCTGATGCGCGTCTCGCCAGTCTGCAGGTCGGTTTCCAGGCGATGGCCGTTTTCCAGGATGATGAAGCGCTCGCCATTCAGCGTGTCCAGCCGGCCGCTCTGGGCCGATGTCACGGTTTCCTTGCCGCGCTCGGTGGTGGTGATGAAGATGTTGTGGCCGGTCTGCGCGTCGGCCGTGTCCTTGTCGATGAAAAACACGCGCTGGCCGCCCGCCGATTCGATGAAGCGCCCGGGCGCCACGCGCTCGATGTCGCCGCGCGCCTGGTAGCGGTCGCGCAGCTCACGGATCTGCTGGTTGGACCACGGCCACACCAGCAGCGCCAGCACCGCCACCGCCAGCAGCACCGGCCACGCAAAGCGCAGCACGGGCTTCAAAAACGTCAGCAAGCCCTGGCCGCTGGCGAACCACACCACCATTTCGCTGGCGGCGTACATGCGCGTCAGCGTGGCGGTGATGGCAATGAACAGGCTAAGCGTCAGGATGGTCGGCAAGTGCCCCAGCACCGTGAAGCCCATCACCAGCAGCACTTCGGACGGGTTGACGCGCCCGACCGAGGCCTGGCCCAGCGTGCGGATCAGCATCACCGTCATCACGATGGTGACCAGCACCACCAGGGTCGCGCCAAAGCTGCGACCGAGTTCTTTGCGCAGGGACGAATCGAATAACATCAGTCGAACTCGGAAAGCGGCGGCGGATCGGCCTGTCTGATGCCGTGGCGCGCGGCCCGACGCGGCGCGGTGCGCGTGCCCATGGCCCACGCCGACGTCGTGCCAGGTTGCCACGCGGCGCATGCCGCCACCGCTTCCCGGTTGAAAGGAAAACACGGATTATGGACTTCCAACTCAAATCGCTGCGCTTGGCCGAGGCGGCCGCCATGTCGGTGCCCGCGCTGGCGGTGCTGGTGGCCGACGGCTTTGAGCCGGGCAACGATGCGCTGTCGGCGCTCATCGGCCGCGCGCTGGGCAGCGGCGACTTCAAGACCGACGCCGGGGCGCTGCTGTCCAGCTACGGCGCCCAGGGCGTGGCGGTTGACCGCGTGGTGTTGCTGGGCATCGGCGATGGCGCGGCGCACCGGGTGCGCAAGGCGGTGGCCGCGGGCGTGGCGGCGCTCAAGGGCAGCCCGACCCAGTCGCTGACTCTGTGCTTCGCGCAGCCGGTGGACGCCGCCGCCGTATGCGCCGCCACGTTGGCGGCGGGCGATGCGGCCTACGTCTACCGCACCACCAAGGGCAAGCGTGACAACCCCAAGAACGGCGCGCCGCGCCTGACCGAAGTGCAGATCGGCGTGCCCAACACCGCGCTGGCGCGCGAGGCGTTTCAGCGCGCCGTGGGCATGGCCGCTGGCGTCGAGCTGGCGCGCGAATGGGCCAATCGACCCGGCAACCACGCCACGCCAACGCAGCTGGGCCAGGCCGCGCAGGCGCTGGCCAAGCTGCCGGCCGTGCGCTGCGAGGTGCTGGGCCCGCGCGACATCGCCAAGCTGGGCATGGGTGCCTTCCAGGCCGTGGCCCAGGGCTCGCGCCAGGAAGCGCGCTTCATCGTGCTGCGCTACGACGGCGCCGCCAAGTCCGACGCGCCGGTGGTGCTGGTGGGCAAGGGCATCACCTTCGACACGGGCGGCATTTCGCTCAAGCCCGCGCCCGAAATGGACGAAATGAAGTTCGACATGAGCGGCGCGGCCAGCGTGCTGGGCGTGTTCCGCGCCTTGGGCGAACTGAAGCCGGCGCTCAACGTGGTGGGCCTGATTCCCGCCTGCGAGAACATGCCCGACGGCGGCGCCGTCAAGCCGGGCGACGTGGTCACCAGCATGAGCGGTCAGACCATCGAGATCCTCAATACCGACGCCGAAGGCCGCCTGGTGCTGTGCGACGCGCTGACCTATGCCGAGCGCTTCAAGCCGCGCGCCGTGATCGACATTGCCACGCTCACCGGCGCCTGCGTGATCGCGCTGGGCGGCGTGCGCAGCGGCTTGTTCGCCACCGACGACACGCTGGCCCAGGCCCTGGTGGCCGCTGGCGAGCAGGCGCTGGACCCGTGCTGGCGCTTGCCGCTGGACGAGGACTATGCCGAGGCGTTGAAGACCAACTTCGCCGACGTGGCCAACGTGGGCGGGCGACCGGGCGGCGCCATCACGGCGGCCAAGTTCTTGCAGCGCTTTGCCTCTGCCTTCCCGTGGGCGCACCTGGATATTGCTGGCACCGCCTGGAAAGGCGGCAGCGCCAAGGGCGCCACGGGCCGCCCGGTGGGGCTGCTGCTGCAATACCTGCTGGACCAGGCCGGCCCCGCGCCGGGCCGCGCGCCCAAGGGCGGCAAGGCGGCGGCCAAGAGTGGCCAAGGCAAGCGCAAGCGCGCCTGAGCCGGCCGGCGTGACGAGATGACACCGGCCCCGCGCCGCACCGCCAGAGGCATCGCTTGACCCGAATCGCCTTTCACTTCAACGTGCCCGACAAGCTGGGCTACGCCTGCCGCCTGCTGCGCAAGGCGCACGCGGCGGGCGAGCGGGTCGGCGTGGTTGGCCCGCCCGACGTGCTGGCGGCGCTCGACAGCCAGCTGTGGTCGTTTTCGGCGCTCGATTTCGTGCCGCATTGCGCGGCCGGCGCGCCGCCGGCCATGCTGGCGGTCACGCCCATCGTGCTGGCCGACCGTTGCGCCCGCCTGCCCGACGCCGGGGTGCTGGTGCATCTGGGTGACCCGGTGCCCGAGGGGTTCGAGCGCTTCGAGCGCCTGATCGAGCTGGTGGCCACCGACGACGCCGACCGCGGCCACGCACGCTTGCGCTGGCGGCATTACGCCGAGCGCGGCTACGACATCCAGCGGCACGACCTGGCCGCCAAGGAGTGACGCCCATGCCGACCGACGATGAATCCCTGCTGCCCCCGGCGCCGCCCCTCGCGCCGCCTCCCGTTTCGCGTTTCGTGCCCACGCTGACCGAAGTCATCAGCCCGGGCGATGCCGCCGCCGCGCCAGCCGAGCCCGCCGCCGAGCCGCAGCCCGACGCCGTGCCGGTCACCGCCGCCGCGCCCGTATCGGCCCAGGCCGTCGAGCTGGCGGTCGACGCGCTGCTGGCCCGCCTGGCGCCCGAGCTGGATCGCCTGGTCGCCGAGGCCGTGGGCCGCGTGCTGCATGAACACATGCTGGGCTTCAACGGCCGGTTGCAAAAGGCGGTGGGTGACGTGGTGCGCGAGGCGGTCACCAAGGCCGTCGCCGAAGGTGGCAACAGCTAGCAAATCAGTACAAACCCTGCTTGCGACGCGCCTCCGACACTATCGTTTTCCTGATTCGCGCAGCGTATGAAGTGCGCTATCGTTCGCGCCCGTTGAGCACAATTCACGTCTCGACTTTACATCCCCTAAATGGAGGTTCTCGAAATGCAATTGAAGCTGAAACTGACCGCGGTCGCCGCTTTTGCCCTGGTGGCCGGCACGGTATCCGCGCAGGACGTGCAAGTGGTCAAGATCGGCCATGTGGCCCCCATGTCCGGCGGCCAGGCGCACTATGGCAAGGACAACGAGAACGGCGCCCGCATGGCCGTCGAGGAACTTAACACCCAGAACATCACCATCGGTGGCAAGAAGATCAAGTTCGAGCTGCAGGCCGAGGACGACGCCGCCGATCCCAAGCAAGGCACGGCCGCCGCCCAGAAACTGTGCGACTCGAAGGTCAACGGCGTGGTGGGCCACCTGAACTCCGGCACCACCATTCCGGCGTCCAAGGTCTACAACGACTGCGGCGTGCCCATGGTGACCGGTGCCGCCACCAACCCCACGCTGACCAAGCCGGGCTACAAGACCACCTTCCGCATCATCGCCAACGACAACGCGCTGGGCGCTGGCCTGGCCTATTACGCGGCTGACGCGCTCAAGCTCAAGCGCATCGCCGTCATCGATGATCGCACGGCCTACGGCCAGGGCGTGGCCGACGTGTTCAAGGCCACGGCAAAGCAAAAGGGCATCCAGGTGGTGGACGAGCAGTTCACAACCGACAAGGCCACCGACTTCATGGCCATCCTGACGGCCATCAAGTCCAAGAACCCCGACGGCATCTTCTTCGGCGGCATGGACCCGCAGGGCGGCCCCATGCTGCGCCAGATGGAGCAGCTGGGCATGGGCAACGTCAAGTATTTTGGTGGCGACGGCATCTGCACCGTGAAGCTGGCCGAACTGGCCGCTGGCGCCAAGACGCTGGGCAACGTGGTCTGCGCCGAAGGCGGCTCTTCCATCCAGAAGATGCCGGGCGGCGCGGCCTGGAAGGCCAAGTACGACGGCAAGTTCCCTGGCCAGTTCCAGGTCTACAGCCCGTACACCTACGACGCCACCATGCTGCTGGTTGACGCCATGAAGCGCGCCAATTCGACCGATCCGAAGGTCTACACGCCCAAGATCATCGAGTCCAACTACAAAGGCGTCACCGCCAGCATCGCCTTCGAGCCGACCGGCGAGCTGAAGAACCCCGCCATCACCCTGTACGCGTACAAGGACGGCAAGAAAGTGCCGCTGAACTGATCGCCTGACCGGTCGATCATCGCCAGGGCCACCTTCGGGTGGCCCTTTTTCATGGCCGCGGCGGCGCGGCGCCGTGCCAGCGCGCCGCGCGCAGGCCGTGCGCCAGCGACCGCTCGACCGGCAGCGGCTCGCCGTGCAACCAGGCGGCCAGAATGTCGGCGGCCAGCAGCGACAGCGTCAGCCCGCGCGCGCCCAGGCCGGTCAGCAGGTGCAGTGGCAGGGCCTCTTCTTTTGCTATAAGTTCAATAGCATCACGCTCAGTTGAATCAAGCGCTGGAGGCGTTTTTTGCTCATGATCGGACCGCCACGCGCCGACCGCGGGCAACCGGTCGGGCAGGGTGGCGCGCACCGCCGCCCAGGCGCGCGCGCGGCCGTCACGCCACTGCGCGTCCAGCGCGGCGGCGGCGGCGGGCAGCAACTGCGCCAGGCGCTCGCGGTTGTGGTCGTGGTCTTGCGCGCGCAGTTCAGCGGCCGGGTTGCCGCGTTCGAAGGTGGAGCCGGTGACCCACCATGCGCCATCTGGCCCTGGCAGGTGGGCGACCAGGCTGCCGTGGCCGTTGACGGGAAAGCGCGGCAGCAGGGCGTCTGCCGCGCCGCCGGGCATGGCGCCCAGGGCGACTTGGCCGCGCAGCGCGTGCAGGGGCAGGGCGCGGGCGTCTTGCGCAGGGGTGGCGGCTTGCAGCAGGGCGAGCGAATCAAAGCCGGCGGTGACGACGACCAGCTCGGCCTCGGCCAACAGCGCTCCGGCCGCATCGGCCAGTTGCCACGCGGTGCCGGCCGCCGCGATGCGGGCCACGGGCGCCGCGCCCCGCCAAGTGATGCCGGGTGTTTGCAGCAGCGCGCGCACCAGCGCGGCCGGGCGCAGCCAGCCGGCGTGGGTGTGCCACAGCGCGCGCTGCTCGGCGTTCAGCGGGACGTCGGCTTGCGCGGCTTTTTCTTGGGTGATTGGGGCTTCAGCGCTTGCCACACCTGCGCCAGCAGCTTCTGAATCAATAGCATCCTGCCATTTGGCCGGCAGGCGCCGTTCGCCCGGCGCGTGGCGCTCCAGCACGCCCGTGGCGGCGAAGTCGATGCCTTCCTGAAGCAGCTCGCGCGCCGCCGCCAGCGTGGCGCGCGCGCCGGCGCGGGTCAGGCGCGACAGCGGGCGGTCGTCGGGCGACACGTGCGCCGCCACCACGCCAGCCGGCAGGCCGGAGGCGCCGGCGGCAGGCTCGGGCGCGCGATCCAGCACGGTGACCTGCCAGCCGCGCAGCGCCAGCGCCCGCGCCACTGCCGCCCCGGCCAGCCCGGCGCCCACCACGGCGCAGCGCGCCGGCTGCGTGGCGACGGGGTGCGCGGCGGCATCGCGGCGCGGGCGCGGCGCCCAGCGCGGCGCGTAGAGGGCGCGCAGCGCTTGCGGCTGCTGCGGCAGTTCCGGCGTCGGTTCGACCACGAAGCCGCAGGCGGCCAGCTGCTGGCGCACCTCGCAGGGCATGCCCCACCCCGCCGCGCGCGCGCCCGGCCGCGCCAGCCGCGCCACGGCCTTCAGCGTGTGCGGGTTCCAAGGCTCGGGGCGGTGGTCCGTGCCGAGCCTGTGCAGAAAGATGCTGTCGTGTTCGCCCGCCAGTTCGGCCAGCATGGGCTGCACGGCGCCCACGGCCAGGGTCAGCTGCACGCGCCCGCCGTCGAGCCGCAGGCGGTGCACGCCCGGCAACAGGCCATGCCACTGCGCGGCCAGTTCGGCGGCCAGCGGGGCCAAGGGGCCGAAAGGTGACGCGCTGCGCACCAGGTCTTGCGCCTCGGGCACGGCCGCTTCGACGGCGGTGTAAAACAACCGCGCCGGGCGTTGCCGTTGCTGCTGCCAGGCGTACCAGGTGGCGAAGAAGCGCCGGCCCATGCCGAAGCTCGTGTCCAGCACGGCCCAGCGCGCCGCACCTTGCCAGGCGGTGGGCGCGTCGCCTTCGCCCAGTAGCCCGCACCCCTGCAGAAAGACCTGCCGTGCCTGGGTCAGGTCGGCTTCGCCCTGGTCGATGCCGCGGCGGTGAATGTCGCCCACGTGCGGGTCGGCCAGGGTGCCGTCGGCGCGCCGATGGGCGGTGTCGTCGGGCATGTCGCTTGCTGCTTCAGACGGACGGCGCGCGCGCCGCTGGGGGTTGATCCGCCGGTGCCATGCCTTCAAAGTCGGGCGGCGGGGTTTCGCCGAATCGTACCGCGCGGATGTGCGTGTGGCCCAGCCGCAGCGCCTGCGCGGCACGGTGCATGCCATCCATCACGCCGCCGTCGGCGCACAGAATGATGGGCCAGCGCAAGTCGCAGCCATCCATCAGCTGGACGTGCGCGACGATCGCGCGCGGCGTTGGGGCGTCGTCCTCAGGGCTGAACCAGTACGGTTGGTCCAGCTCGCGCAGCGCGGCCAGCAGCACGTCAATGACGGGCAGGCCGCGCGTCAGGCGGATCAGCCGGTGCACGTCCCAGGCGCGCAGCCCGCGCGGGCCGGGGCGAAAGTGGTACTGGCGGCGCAGGCCCGGCAGCGCGGCGTCGGAATTGCTGGCGTCAGGTGTCAAGCGCTGGGCGGCACGTAGCCCGCGGCCTGGTCGGCGCCGGCGCCGAAAAAGTGGTTCTCCATTTGCCGCTTGAGGTATTCCCGCGCCCGCTGGTCGGCCAGGTTCAGGCGGTTTTCGTTCACCAGCATGGTCTGGTGCTTGAGCCAGTCTTGCCAAGCCTGCTTGCTGACGCTCTCCCAGATGCGCTTGCCCAGCTCGCCGGGGTAGGGCGGAAAATCCATGCCTTCGGCCTCGGTGCCGAGCTTGATGCAGTTGACCATGCGTGCCATGTGTCGCTTCCTTCCTTGATGGTGGCCATGCCCGGCGCCCGCGTGGGGCCGGGCCGTTCAACCGGCGATTGTCCCCCATGGCAATGCGGCGGGCCGCCATGTCACACTTGACCTTGCGGCCCGTGGGTTGTGGCCGCGCTTTTCTTTCCGTCACGCACCGAACCATGCCTTTGCCGCCCTATCCGCTTGATCCCGCCGTGTTCGCCCGCGCCCAGAGCCTGCTGGACGAAGAATGGCTGTCGAAAGACGCCGACCTGGCGCCCGTGCTGCCCACCGTGCTGTCGCGCGGCGTGGGGCAGGATTGGCACAAGGCCGGCACCTTCCGCCACCACTTGGTGGGCGTGGCGCGCAGCCTGGCCATGTGGCAGCAGCCGCGCGACGTGCGCCTGCTGGGGCTTTTGCACAGCGTGTACGGCAACGCCTTTGTCGATCTGGTCAAGTTCGACGCCAGCACCGAGCGCGCCGGCCTGCAGGCGTTGATTGGCGACGAGGCGGAAGAACTGGTCTACGCCTTTTGCACCGCGTCGCGCCGCGAATTCATCGACAAAGCGCTGGCCGGCCAGCTCGAGCCCGACGGCAGCATGCCGCTGGCGCGCAACGACGGCGGCCGCGTGACGCTGCCGGCGCGCACCGTGGCGGCGTTTCTCATCGTCAGCATGGCCGACACCATCGAGCAGTGGTCGAGCTGGCAAGACGACGTGTATTCGCGCTTTCCCGCGCCCAACGACCACCGGCCGCAGGCCGTGCACTGGGCCGCGTCGCTGTGGCCGGGGCCGATGCGCCCGTCGGGCCGCATGCTGCACCAGATCAACCGGCTGGGCCTGGCGCTGCAGCACCCGGCGCTGAAAAACCTGCTGCCCATGCCGCCGGTGTTTGAAAACTGCACGCAGCCCCTGAGCGCCGCCGACGATGCCGCCGGCGCCGCGCTGTACTGGTCGGTGGTGCAGCAAGACGTGCCGCTGGTCGATTTGGACGTCGCCACCGGCGTGCTGGAGCAAGCCGTGCGCCACAACCCCTGGGTCGGCGAGCCGCGCATGGTGTTGGCCCAGCTTTACCTGTCGGCCGGCCGCGCCGATGATGCCGCGCAAGCCGCCGACGGCGCGCTGGCCGCCTTCTGCGCCTGGGGCAATGCGTGGGACAAGCGCGTGGCCTGGGAAGCCTGGGTCGCCTGGACGCGCATCCTGCGCCAGAGCGCGCGCGAGGGCACCTGGCCGGCGCGGCTGGACAAGCTGAACAACCTGGCGTTGCGGGACGGCGGTTGACCAGAAAATTCAAGTCAAAAAGGCCGCCAGCGCTTGCCCATCAAGCGCGAGCAGCTACGTGTTTTATAGTAATCAACGTTCTAAAAGGAGAGCGACATGTCCGACCAATGGAAGTTTGAAACCCAATCCGTGCACGCCGGCTACACGCCCGACCCGACGACCAAGGCCGTCGCCGTGCCCATCTACCAGACCGTGGCCTACGCCTTCGACAGCGCGCAGCACGGCGCCGATCTGTTCGACCTGAAGGTGCCGGGCAACATCTACACCCGCATCATGAACCCCACCACCGACGTGCTGGAAAAGCGCGTGGCGGCGCTCGAAGGCGGCATTGGGGCGCTGGCGGTGGCCAGCGGCCAGGCGGCCATCATGTACGCCATCCAGACCATTGCCGAGGCGGGCGACAACATCGTCAGCAGCACGGCACTGTATGGCGGCACCTACAACCTGTTTGCCCACACGCTGCCGCAGCTGGGCATCACCACGCGCTTTGCCGACCACCGCGATCCGCAGTCGTTTGCCAAGCAGATCGACGAGCGCACCAAGGCCGTGTTTGTCGAAACCATCGGCAACCCGGCCGGCAACGTGACCGACATTGCCAGCGTGGCCGCCATTGCCCACGCGGCGGGCGTGCCGCTAATCGTCGACAACACGGTGGCCAGCCCGTATCTGATGCGGCCCATCGAGCACGGTGCCGACATCGTCATCCACTCGCTCACCAAGTATATGGGCGGCCACGGCACCACGCTGGGCGGCGTGATCGTGGATTCGGGCAAGTTCGACTGGGTGGCGAACAAGGCGCGCTTCAAGCGCCTGAACGAGCCCGACGTGAGCTACCACGGCGTCGTTTACACCGAAGCGCTGGGCGCCGCCGCTTACATTGCCCGCGCGCGCGTCGTGCCGCTGCGCAACACCGGCGCCGCGCTGTCGCCCTTCAACGCCTGGCAAATCCTGCAGGGCATGGAAACGCTGGCGCTGCGCATGGAGCGCATCTGCGACAACACCTTGAAGGTGGCGCAATACCTGCAAAATCACCCCAAGGTGGCTTGGGTCAGCTACGCCGGCCTGCCCGACCATGAAGACCACGCGCTGGCGCAGCACTACATGAAAGGGCGCGCCTCGGGGCTGTTCACGTTCGGCGTCAAGTCCAGCACCGGCGACGATGCGCGGGCGGCGGGGGCCCGCTTTCTGGACGCGCTGCAGCTGTTCACCCGCCTGGTCAACATCGGCGACACCAAGTCGCTGGCCACGCACCCGGCCAGCACCACGCACCGCCAGTTGTCGCCCGAAGAGCTGGCCAAGACCGGCGTGAAGGAAGAAACCGTGCGCCTGTGCGTCGGCATCGAGCACATCGACGATTTGCTGGCCGATCTGGATCAGGCGTTGGCGAAGGTGTAACAGGCGCTCCTTGGGCGCTCAGGCTGTGTGCGTGTTCAGCGGCCGCAGCCAGTTTTCCACCTTCAGCCCCGGCACGCGGGCAAATTCATCGTCGCCGCTGACCAGCGTGGCGCCCAGCGCCAGTGCATGGGCGGCGATCAAGGCGTCGTTGGGGCCGATGGGCTGGCCCTGGGCTTCGAGTTGGGCGCGCAGGGCGGCGTAAGGCTCAGCCGCCTCCGGTGGCAGCGGCAGCACCTCGATGATCTGCATCACATTGGCATAAGCGTCTTGCAGTTTGGCCGAGGCACGGCGCGCTAGGCCAAAGCGCAGTTCGCCATCGACCACCACGCTGGTGACCACACGCAGATCAGCCACCTGGGCACGGGCGCGGTCAAGCTGGCGGCTCAGCGCGCCATGCGGGTCGCGCATCAGCATGGAGATGATGTTGGTGTCGAGCAGCAGGGTGTGCGGCAAGCTCATAGCTCGATGTCATCGAGCGGCAGCAAGCCCGCGTCCACGTCCGGAAACTCATCGTCAATCGGCTCCATGGTGGACAGCACGGCGGCCAGCGAGGCGGCGCTGCCCTTGACCAGCGGCGCGGCCAACGGGCGGATGACCAGCTTGTCGCCGATCTGCTCGATCACCGCCTCCTCCCCCGGCAACTCAAACTCCCGCGGAATGCGCACGGCCTGGTTGGCGCCGTTGCGGAAGAAGCGCACGCGGCGGCTGTTGGGGGCGGGAGAAACGTCTTGGGGCAGGGCGCTCATGGCAGAACCTCCGTGAAGCCAAACGAGCTACAAGTATAGCCTATGCCAATGCATAGGCTATGCTAAAGCCGATTGTCTTACTGGAGCGCATGCATGGGCTGGTTTTCCAAATCGTCGAGTGATTTCTTTTTGTCTACCGTCGTGCCGCAGGGCCAGGGTGGCGCGCAGGTGGCGCAGTTTCTGGGCCTGGTCAACGGCGAAGCCATCATTGGCGCCAACATCTTCCGCGACATGTTTTCCAGCGTGCGCGACGTGGTGGGCGGCCGCGCCGGTGGCTACGAGCGGGCGCTGGCCGGCGCGCGCGAGGCGGCGCTGGATGAAGCCAAGGCGGCGGCCAAGGAACTGGGCGCCAACGGCATCGTCGGCATCGACTTCGATTACGAAGTACTGGGCGAAACCAACGGCATGATGCTGGTGTCGGTGACGGGCACCGCCGTCAAGATGGCGTGAGCCGGTCGGTGCCGGCCGCAACGGTATCGTGATCCTTTTGCTATACGAACAATAGCAGCGTGGCTTGGCGTGGCAAGCGTCAGCGCCCGAAATCACGTCGCAACCTGCGCACGTGGCCGGTGGTGGATGCATGAATTGCCGCCGTCGCGGCAATGACTCAGGGGGTGAGTCCCTTTCCGTCGTGCATCCAGCGCGCGTGCTCGGGCGCCTTCTTGGTGCGATCCCACTCGTCCAGCATTTCCCATTTGACGCGGTCCAATTCCTTGTCCATCTCCGGCGTCGAGGTGTTGGCCGCCAGCTCCAGCCGATGGCCCGACGGGTCGAAGAAGTAAATCGACTGGAAGATGGTGTGGTCGGTCGGGCCGATGACCTCAATGCCGTCGGCCTCCAGCCGGGCCTTGACCTTCATCATGGTGTCGACCGAATCCACCTTCAGCGCCAGGTGCTGCGTCCAGGCGGGGGTATTGGGGTCGCGGCCCATTTCGGGGCGGGTGGGCAGCTCGAAGAAGGCCAGCACGTTGCCATGACCGGCATCCAGGAAGATGTGCATGTACGGGTCCGGCTCCTTGGTGGAGGGCACTTCGTTCTCGGCAATCGCCAGGATGAAGTCCATGTCGAGGTACTTCTGGTACCACTCCACGGTCTGCTTGGCGTTCTTGCAGCGGTAGGCGACGTGGTGGATTTTCTCGATGATGGCCATGCTTTTCTCCTTTGAGCGGCTCAGACGCCTTCACGCGCGATCTGCATCGCCTCGCGCAGGATGCCGATGTCGCCGATGTGGTTGGCCAGCAGCAGGATCAGCCGCGCGTTGACCATGGCGCTTTGTTCGTCGCTCAGGTCGCGGTGCATGTCGATCAGCGCTTCATAGAAATCGTCGCCGGGCGAGAAGGGTTGGAAATAGCGCTTGCCGGTTTCGCGGAAGTTGGCTTGGGTGTTCAGGGGCATGGTTTGTCTCCGCTTGGGCGTCAGGCGTTGCCCGTGGCGCGTGCCAGGGCGGCTTTGATTTTGGTGGCATCGGCGGCGCGCCAGCGGGCGGCCACGTGCTGGTCGGGCCGCGCCAGGTAGGTGGTGCCCGGCTGCAGGTCGTAGCGCTCGGCCACGCAGCCCTGGGTGTCGATGAGGGTTTTCAGGCCCGCGGGCGCCTGGCCTTTCTGGGCCACGACGATGGGTTCAACCGCAATGGCGCCCGTGGCCAGCTCGGCCAGCGACTGGGCGGTGGCCGGGTCCAGCGCGCTGGCGTCCTGAACGTAATGCAGCGCCTGGAAGCGGTTGCCCAATTGATGCAGCAGCCAGCCGTCGCCCGCGGCGGTTTTCACGGGCGCGTCGGCCATGGGCGCGCCGGGGATCATGTCGCCCTGGAAGGCGTCGGCGTCGGGCGTGTTCAGGCGCGATTCGGTCAGCCAGCTGGGCACCGACAGCCGGCCCGAGTTGACCAGCGCGCGCGCGAACGGGTATTTGCCCGCCAAGCCCAGCACGGCGTTGCGGAAGGTCTTGCTGGTGGCGCTCTTGGGCGTGATGAAGTCGGTCGAGCGCGTCGAGTTCATCAGGTTCTCGTCGGCGGCAAAGCAGCGCTCGTCGCTGTAGGTGTCGAGCAAGGTGGCGGGCGCCTTGCCGTCCATCACCAGTTTCAACTTCCAGGCCAGGTTGTCGGTGTCCTGGATGCCGCTGTTGGCGCCGCGCGCGCCAAAGGGCGAGACCTGGTGCGCCGCGTCGCCTGCGAACAGCACGCGGCCGTGGTTGAAGCGGTTCATGCGCCGGCACTGGAAGGTGTAGACGCTGACCCATTCGAGCTCGAATTCGCGGTCCTTGGCGCCTTGCTGCTCCAGCATGGCCTTGATGCGGGGGATGACGTTCTCGGGCTTTTTCTCTTCTTCGGGGTCGGCCTGCCAGCCGAGCTGGAAGTCGATGCGCCAGACGTTGTCGGCCTGCTTGTGCAGCAGCACCGACTGGTTGGGGTGAAAAGGCGGGTCGAACCAGAACCAGCGTTCGGCCGGGTAGTCGGCCGCCATCACCACGTCGGCGATGAGGAAGCGGTCCATGAAGATCTTGCCTTCGATGTCCAGCCCCAGCATGGTGCGGATGGGCGAGCGCGCGCCGTCGGCGACGATCAGCCAGTCGGCGCTCAGGCCATAGGCGCCGCCCGGCGTCTCGATGCGCAGCGTGGCTTTTTCTTCTTCGGGTGTGACAGCAATGACGTTGTTCTTGAAGCGGATTTCCAGGTTGGGCAGTTGCTTGCAGCGCTCCAGCAGGTATTCCTCCAGGTAGTACTGCTGCAGGTTGACCATGCCGGGGCGCAGGTGGTGCTCTTGCGGGCGCAGGTTGAAGCTGAACACTTCGTCTTCGCGGAAGAAGGTGCGGCCCACGTCCCAGCTCACGCCTTTTTGCACGAACTTGTCGCCGCAGCCCATGCGGTCGAGCACTTCCAGCGCGCGCTTGGCATAGCACACCCCGCGCGAGCCGATGGACACCGTGTCGTCGTTGTCCAGCACCAGCACGCGCTGGCCCATTTGTGCCAGATCAATGGCCGCCGACAGGCCGACCGGCCCGGCGCCGACCACCACCACGGGGTAGTGGCCCGGCTGGCCGCTGGCCAACTCGGGCGGCGGCACGAAATCGAACTTTGGGTAGGTGAAGGTTTTTTGCACCGTTTGTCTCCTGGCAACAAATTTTGGCTCTTTTAGGGCGGTTGTCCGCGCCAAACCTAGATGTAATGCTATTGAATTGGTAGGTATTCAACCCGCCATGCGCGGACGCCGCCACCCTGGAACAAAGGGAAGAGGCGGCGCCGGGCGTTCAGGGCGTTTCTTTCTGCAGCGCGTGCCACATCTGCTGGTCGCGCTCGGCGGTCCAGATGCGCGGGTCGCGAACGCCGCTGGCTTCGTCGTGCGCGCGGGTCACGTCGAAGGGCAGGCAGTGTTCGTAGATGAAGACCTGGCCGAACTTCGGGTCCATCGCCTTGCGCGTGTGCTTCATGGTGGCGTTCAGGTCCATGCCCTGGGCCACGGCTTCTTGCGCGCTGGTGTACAGCGTGGACACGAAGTCGCGCGTGTAGGCCAGGCCTTTTTGCACGTCGGCGGGCGTCATCAGGGCCGGGCCACGGCCGGGGATGAGCTTGTCGAACTTCATGGCCGCCAGGTTGTCGAGCGTTTGCGGCCAGTCGGCCAGGTAGGCGTCGCCGGTGTAGCAGGCGGCGTCGGCTTCGACCAGATCGCCCGAGAAGCAGATTTTCTGGCTGGGCAGGTACACGATGCAGTCGCCCTTGGTGTGGCCACGGCCGACTTGCTTGAGCTTGACCTCTAGCTTGCCCAGCCACAGCGTCATTTCGCCAGTGAAGGTCATGGTGGGCCAGGTCAGGCCGGGCACGCTTTCGACGGCCTGGAACAGGCGCGGGAAGCGGCCGATCTCGGAATCCATGTCCTGCTGGCCGCGCTCGACGATCAGGTCGTAGGTGTCGTGGCTGGCAATGATCTGCTCGAGCCCTTCCGACTTGTAGCCAGAAGCACCCAGCACGCGCACGGCGTGGTAGTGCGTCAGCACGACATATTTGATGGGCTTGTCGGTGATTTCGCGGATCTTCTTGATCACGCCTTGCGCGGCCACGGGCGTGGCGGTGGCGTCGATGATCATGCAGCCATCATCGCCAATGATGACGCCGGTGTTGGGGTCGCCCTCGGCGGTGTAGGCGTAGGCGTTGTCGCTGAGCTTTTCCCAACTGATCTTCTTTTCTTCCAGATCGGCCTGGGAGGCGAATTTCTTTTCGGTCATGGTGTCTCCTTAGGGGGTTGGGCGAATTTTAGGTCTGAATTCGTCATGAGTCAATGAATTTGACAATGTTTAAACTGAACAGAGCGTCGACCCAACCGCGCGCCGTTCATCGCGCGCCCAGTCGGCGCGACACGTTGGCGGCGTGTTCGCGCAGCAGGCGGCCGGCCGGGCTGTCGATGGCGGCGTCGAATACGCCCTGCGGGCCGATCATGGTCATCACCAGCGCAATGTGGCCGTCGGCGCCGAACACCGGCGCGCACAGGGTGTTGACGCCCGGCTGCGGCGTTGACAGCCCGCGCCCCATGCCTGTGGCGCGAATCTCGTCGAGCATCGCCCGCACGTCGGGTGCGTCAAAGCTGGCTGAAGCACCGCCCACCACGCGGCGATGTTCGTCTTCCAGCATGCTGCGCACCATTTTTTCAGGCAGGTAGGCGGCGAACACGCGGCCGGTGATGGTGTTGAAGAGCGACATCACCGTGCCCACGCGCAGGTTGACGTGCAGCGGATAGCGCGGCTCGTCCAGCCGCACCACCGTCGGCCCCAGTTGGCCCCACACCGCCAGTGCAATGCTCAGGTCTGAGCGCGCGGCGAGCTGCGCAGCCTCCTGGCTGGCCTCGGTCAGCGGGTCAAGCTGCTGCAGCGCCGCCAGGCCCAGCTGTAACGCGCCGGGGCCCAGTTCGTAGTGGCCGGTCAGCGGGTTTTGCTTGACCAGCCCGACATGCATGAAGCTCACCAGATAAGGGTGCGCCTTGGCCGGCGCCATGTCGGCCAGGCGGGCGATGTCCTTCAAGGGCAGCGGCCGGCGCTGCTCGGTCAGCGCCTGCAGCACGCGCATGCCGACCTCGATCGACTGAATGCCGCGCTGCCGGCGGCGTTCGCCCATGCCGTTGGTGTCGTGGCCGGGGTCGGCCGTCAAGTCCGTGCTGTCCAGCTCTGCCATGCGGCAATTATGGTGCGGCGCTCTTTACACCAGGCGCGCCAACCCTTGCCGCGCGCAAAGTTTTTGAAGATCAAGCATCATTGGCAGCACACGCCAACGAGTGCCGCTGCGCCAGCAGCCGGGGGTTGGCGTCATCACCCAAGGAGAAGAAGCCCCATGAGCCAGAAAACCGTTGCCATCGTCGTTGGCAGCATTCGCAAGGATTCGTTCAATCGCCAGTTCGCCGAGGCGCTGGTCAAGCAGTTTCCGGCCGACCTGAAGCCGCAGTTCATCCGCATCGACGACCTGCCGCTGTACGACCAGGACGATGACGGCAACGCCGCGCCACCGGTGGCGCGCCTGCGCCAGGAGATCAAGGCCGCCGACGCGGTGCTGTTCGTCACGCCCGAATACAACCGATCATTTCCCGGCGTGTTGAAAAACGCCATCGACCACGCGTCGCGCCCCTGGGGCCAAAGCGTGTGGACCGGCAAGCCGACGGCGGTGTGCGGCGTGTCGGTGGGCGTCATCGGCACCGCGCTGGCGCAACAGCACCTGCGCAACGTGCTGGCTTACCTGAACATGCCCACGCTCGGGGGCAACGAAATGTTCATCCAATGGAAAGACGGCCTGGTGCAGGACGGTGCCATTGGCGCAGCCAGCAAGGACTTCGTGCAGAAGTTCGTCGATGCCTTCGCGGCCTGGGTCAAACAGAACGCCGCCTGAATGACGACCCCCACGAGGCTTTTTAGTGAGCTGGGGCGGGCGCCGCCAACGCCGAGGCGACGCGCCCGCGCCCCGGCGGCTCCACCCAAGGTGCAGCAAAACCGCTGTGGGCGGTTGCCAGTGCTGCGCAGCACGCTATTAGAATAGTAGTCTCATGGCGCCGCCCGCTTGGCCTTGGCCAGACATGGGCGGAACTTCCGCGGCGCCGCGGGCACCTACCGACGCCCGCCGCGTGGCTTGCTGCGCATGGTGTTGCCCTGGAGAACCCGCTTGCCTGCTTCCCTGTTTGCTCGTCCGCGCCGCGTGTTTGGCGCCATTGCCCTGATCTGCCTGGCCATGCTGGCGTTTGGCATCCTGTATCTGCAGAACGTGGTGGGGTTGGAACCCTGTCCGATGTGCATCGTGCAGCGCTACGCGCTCATCATCGTGGGCGTGTTTTGCGCGCTGGCCGCGTTTTCGCGCACCATGGCGGGCTGGCGGTTGTGGGGGTTGTTGGCCGCCGGTATGGCGGCCTTCGGCGCGTTCACCGCGGCGCGCCAGAGCTGGCTGCAATGGCATCCGCCAGAAGTTGCCACCTGCGGACGCGACTTGTACGGCATGATCGAATCCTTTCCCCTGCAGCGCGCCATTCCCATGATCTTCAAAGGCTCGGGCGATTGCAGCGCGATCGACTGGACTTTTCTGGGCGGCACCATCGCCAACTGGTCGTTCGTCTGGTTCGTGATCTTCATCGGGCTGATTCTGGCCGCGCTGCTGAAGGCGCCGCGGCGCGCCACTTGGTCGCTGCGCTGAAGGCGCCGCGGGCCGCCATGGCCTAGCGTTCATCCTCATTGGGCAGCTCGGGCGCGACATGCCGCGCGGTCCTGAAGGGCAGCGGGGCCTTCACCAGGCGCAGCACCACGATCAGCATCAGCGCGCCCAGCGCAGCCACGGCAATGTTGGCCCACAGGCTGCCACTCAATTCAACACCCAGCGTGCTGAAAAAATAGCCGCCCAGCATGGCGCCCAGCATGCCCACGATGAGGTCGCCGCCGACACCGTACGTCCGGTCGCCCAATAATGTCCCGCCTAACCAACCCGCCACCAGGCCGACGAGCAGGAACCACAAAATTTCCATGTTCCATCCCTTGATCTGCGTGTCACGGCTTAGGCGCCTGGCCGGCGCGCCGATGCATACCAAATCTAGGGGCAATGGCGTGCGTGTGGAGTAGGAAAAGCGCCTACCGCCCTGACGGCGTGGCGCACCGACGCGCGCCGGCTAGGGCCTGTTCACGCTATTGTTAGCGCTGCGTTGCGAGTCAAAAAGGCCACTCGCCAAAGGCGCCATCCTTGCCAAGGTAGCTACCTTGGCAAGGATGGCAACGCTGGCGATGGCCTTTTTGATCGCGAACCGCAGGGAACATGCTTGAAAAACCGCCACTCGTCCTTGCGCTCTCAGCGCAGACGCCCGGTCTGGGCGTCGTCGCGCCTGGATGGGCGGTTTTTCGAGCAGGTTCGCAGGGCTAAAAATAGCGTGAACAGGCCTTAGGGCACTACAGCTTCTTGACCAGCACCTGGCTTTTGCGGTCCCAGTTGTACTTTCGCTTGCGCGCCTCGGGCAGCCACTCGGGGTCCACCTGCACGAATCCGCGCTTGATGAACCAGTGCATGGTGCGCGTGGTCAGCACGAAAATGCTTTCCAGCCCCATCGCGCGGGCGCGCTGCTCAATGCGCTTCAGGATTTTCTCGCCATCACCCTGGCCCTGGCTTTGCGGAGACACGGTGACGGCCGCCATTTCGCCCGTCTTCGCCTCGGGGTAGGGGTACAACGCGGCGCAGGCAAATATCACGCCGTCGTGCTCGACGATGCTGTAGTTGCCGATGTCGCGCTCGATCTCGGTGCGGCTGCGCTTGACCAGTGTGCCGTCTTTTTCGAATGGTTCGATCAACTGCACGATGCCGGCCACGTCGTCGGGCGTGGCTTCGCGCAGGCTCTCCAGTTTTTCATCCACCACCATGGTGCCGATGCCGTCGTGCACGTACACCTCCAGCAGCAGCGCGCCGTCCACCGCGTAGGGCAGGATGTGGCTGCGCTCGACGCCGTGTTCGCAGGCCGTGACGCAATGGCGCAGGTAAAAGCCCACGTCGGTGGGTGCTTCTGGCCGCGGCAGGCGCTGCAGCAGGGCGCGCGCCTCGGCCAGCGGGATTTCGGTGTCGATGGGGTTGTCGTCGGACTCCGCATCCAGCGGTCGCACCCGAATGCCCGGCTTTTCGGTCAGGAAGATCAGCTTGTCGGCCTGCAGCGCCATGGCCACCGAGGTGGCGACCTCCTCCATCGCCAGATTGAAGGCCTCGCCCGTGGGCGAGAAGCCGAAGGGCGAAATCAGCACCAGCGCGCCGGCGTCGAGCGAACGCGTGATGCCCGCCACGTCCACCTTGCGGACCACGCCGGTGCTCTTGAAATCCACGCCGTCGATGATGCCCATGGGCCGCGCGGTCAGGAAGTTGCCCGAAATCACGCGCACCTTGGAGCCCGCCATGGGCGTGTTGGGCAGCCCCTGGCTGAAGGCGGCCTCGATCTCGAAGCGCAGCTGGCCGGCGGCTTCTTGGGCCGAATCCAGCGCCACCTCGTCGGTGATGCGCAGGCCGTGCGAGTATTTGGGCGCGTGCCCCTTGGCGTGCAACTGTTCGTTGACCTGCGGCCGAAAGCCATGCACCAGCACGATCTTCACGCCCATGCTCTGAATCAGCGCCAGGTCGGTGGCAATGCTGGCCAGCTTGCCGGCCGCGATGGCTTCGCCCACCACTCCCACCACGAAGGTCTTGCCGCGGTGCATGTGGATGTACGGCGCGACGGACCGGAACCAGGGGACGAAGGTGAAATTGAAGACAGTGGACATGCGGCGGAGCAGGGTGGCTGCGGCGCGGCGGCCGCGCAAAGCGCCAAGTGTAGCGATCAGCGCGCACCGGCCGGCGCCGCGGTGCGCGGTTGATTACTACTTTATTGATAGCTGTCTGTGCTTGCCAGGTGGGCGCTGAAAGGCGAAATGGCTTCAACAACAGCGCCGATGCGGCGCTGCCCGTGACATGCGGCGCGGGCCGTCAATTGCGCTCGCCCGCGCGCCACTGGCGGATCAGGGCCGCGCGCGCGGCGGCGCGTTGCGCGCCAATGGCCGGCGCATGGCGCCCCGCCGCGCCCGAGGCACGGCGCGCCGCCAGCGCCAGCGCGACCGGGTTGCGCGGCGCGCGCGCCGTACCGCGCACCGTGCGGGCGGTGGCCGGCGGGGCGGGTGGGCGGGTAGCGGTCGGGCGTTTCATGGCGTGGCTTGGCCCGGCGCGCAAAAAATGCCGGGTGCCCGCTTGGATACGGCTGGCGCGCGGTGGTTCCGCGCACGCCCATGACGCGGCTGTCGCGCGCGTTACGCCGCCGCGCGCGCCATTCCGCACAATCGCGGCCTGGGCTTTCACACCATCCACACAGAGGACGTTTCATGCGCACACGCATCACCGACATGCTCGGCATTCAATACCCCATCGTGCAGGGCGGCATGCACTTTGTCGGCCTGGCGCCGCTGGCCTCGGCCGTGTCCAACGCGGGCGGGCTGGGCATCCTGACGGCGCTCACGCAACCGTCGCCCGCTGCGCTGGCCGAAGAAATCGCGAGCTGCCGCGCCATGACCGACAAGCCCTTCGGCGTCAACCTGACTTTTCTGCCCGCGCGCACGCCGCCCGACTACCCCGGCTACGTGCGCAGCATCGTCGATGGCGGCATCAAGGTGGTCGAGACAGCGGGCAACAACCCGCAGAAATGGATGCCGATGCTGAAAGAGGCGGGCATCAAGGTGATCCACAAATGCACCTCGGTGCGCCACGCGCTGAAGGCCGAGGCGATTGGCTGCGACGCCGTGAGCGTCGATGGCTTTGAGTGCGGCGGTCACCCGGGCGAGGACGACGTGCCCAACTTCATCCTGCTGCCGCGCGCGGCGGAGGAGTTGAAGATCCCCTTCATCGCCTCGGGCGGCATGGCCGATGGGCGCAGCCTGGTGGCGGCCATGGCGCTGGGCGCCGAGGGCATGAACATGGGCACGCGCTTCATCGCCACGCAAGAGGCGCCGGTGCACGACAACGTCAAGCAGGCCATCCTGCAAGCCAGCGAGCTGGACACCCGCCTGGTGATGCGCCCGCTGCGCAACACCGAGCGCGTGCTGAACAACGCCGGTGTCGAGCGCCTGCTGGCCAAGGAGCGCGAACTGGGCGACAAGATCACGTTCGAGGACATCATTGCCGAGGTCGGCGGCGTGTACCCGCGCGTGATGAGGGATGGCGAGATGGACGCCGGCGCCTGGTCGTGCGGCATGGTGGCGGGGCTGATCCACGACATCCCGACGGTGAAGGAACTGATCGACCGCATCATGGCCGAGGCGCAGCAGATCGTGCGCGAGCGGCTGGCCGGGATGGTGTAACGCGCTCGCTCAAAACTCAAGAATGAAATTGCTTGACTATCAACGAGTCTCAGAGGCGTGGTTTTAACTCCCTCTCCCGCTGGCGGGAGAGGGTTGGGGTGAGGGTCAGTGGCCGCTATTGAGGAAACGCCTGACGCTGCCTGCGGCAGCGCCCCCTCACCCCAACCCTCTCCCCCCTAACGGGTGGAGAGGGAGTTATCAGTGGCGCGTCTGAGACTCCTTGCCAATCAAGTGAAATTGACTGTCAGCGCTTGATAGTCAAGCGCGAGCAGCTATCAATAGTGTAGTAGGCGACAGAAGGTCTGTTTCACTTCTTCTTCGGCACCATGTCCACGATCCACAGCTCGGCCACGTCGGTGCTGCTGGGGTTGCGGAACCAGTGCGTGGTGTCGTGCGTCTCCAGCCAGAAGTCGCCCGTCTTCAGCACACGCTGCGCGCTGCCGCGCCCTTCGACCACCGTGCCCTTGGTCACGCGCACGATGCCGGGGCGCCCCGCGTGCGGGTGCGCGGGCGCGCCGCCACCCGGTTGCAGCGTGATGGTGCGGGCGCGCAGGTCGTAGTCGGCGGTGTTGCCGGGCATCTTGTGCGCGGCCAGATCGACCAGGCCGACGGCCACGTCGTTGTCGATGCCGACTGGCTTCTCGGGCGCGGTCACCGCCGTCGGGACGGCAGGCGCGCTGGCGCAGGCGACCAGGCTGGCCAAGAGAGCGACGGTGCAAACGGTTCGGATCATGAAAAGTACCTCGGGTTGAAAACGCGCAAATGCGGTCGCACATGCTATGGCCGCCGCGCGGGCTTTTGCCGTGTCGCGCACTGGGATAATCCCGCACCCCATGACTGAACCCCATCCTTCTCATACCGAATCGCCCCGCAGCGCACGCCCGGCGCGCGATCGCCGTCCTGAAGTTGTAGCAGCCAACCAGCCGAAGTTGATTGACTTTCCGGCCAGCTTGCCGGTCAGCGCGCGCAAGGACGAGATCATGGCGGCGCTGAATGCGCATCAGGTCGTCATCGTCTGTGGCGAAACGGGCTCGGGCAAGACCACGCAGTTGCCGAAGATCGCGCTGGCCATGGGCCGGGGCCGCTGCAATGCCAAGGCGGGCGAGCGCGGCCGCCTGATCGGCCACACGCAGCCGCGCCGCATCGCCGCCACATCCGTCGCCAAGCGCATCGCTGAAGAATTGCAAACGCCGCTCGGCGACGTGGTCGGCTACAAGGTGCGCTTCAACGACCGCCTGTCGCCCGGCGCCAGCGTGAAGCTGATGACCGATGGCATCTTGCTGGCCGAGACGCAGACCGATCCGCTGCTCAAAAGCTACGACACGATCATCATCGACGAGGCGCACGAGCGCAGCCTCAACATCGACTTTCTGCTCGGGTATTTGAAGCAGATTTTGCCGCGCCGGCCTGATTTGAAGGTGGTCGTCACCTCGGCCACCATCGACGCGGATCGGTTTGCCAGGCACTTTGCCGATGCGCGCGGAAATCCCGCGCCGGTGCTGATGGTGTCGGGCCGCACCTATCCGGTCGAGCAGCGTTATCGACCGTTTGAAGAATCGCGCGACCACGACCTGAACGACGCCATTGCCGAGGCGGTGGATGAGGTGTGGGTCGGCCGGCCAGCCGGAGACATCCTGATCTTTCTGCCCGGCGAGCGCGAAATCCGCGACGCCGCCGACCACCTGCGCAAGCATCTGGCGCACAGCCCGCTCACGCGCGGCGCCGAGGTGCTGCCGCTGTTCGCGCGCCTAAGCCAGGCCGAGCAGGACCGCGTGTTCGACACGCACGGCGCGCCGCGCATCGTGATTGCCACCAACGTGGCCGAGACCTCGCTCACGGTGCCGGGCATCAAATACGTGATTGATCCAGGCACAGCGCGCGTCAAGCGCTACAGCTATCGCAGCAAGGTGGAGCAGCTGCTGATCGAGCCCGTCAGCCAGGCGGCGGCCAACCAACGTGCCGGGCGCTGCGGGCGGGTGAGCGATGGCGTGTGCATCCGCCTGTACGACGAGAAGGACTTTGCCAGCCGCCCACGCTTTACAGACCCCGAAATACTGCGCTCGTCGCTGGCTGCCGTCATCCTGCGCATGAAGAGCCTGCACCTGGGCGGCGAGGGCGCTCGGGTCGAGGACTTCCCCTTCCTTGACATGCCTTCGGGCCGCGCGATTGCCGACGGTATCCAGCTGCTGCAGGAGCTGGGCGCAATGGACGAGGCGCAAGCGCTGACGCCGCTGGGCGCCGAGCTGGCGCGCCTGCCGCTCGACCCGCGCGTCGGCCGCATGATCGTGGAGGCGCGCGAGCGCGGCGCCCTGCGCGAAGTGCTCGTCATCGCCGCCGCCCTGAGCGTGCAGGACGTGCGTGACCGCCCGCTGGAAGCGCAGGCGCAGGCCGACCAGGCGCACGCCAAGTTCGACGACGAGAAGAGCGAGTTCAGCGGCTACCTGCGGCTGTGGAAGTGGCTGCACGATGCGCGGGGCGGGCACGTGGTGAAGACGCGCGGTGAGATGGCGGCGCAGGAGGGGCGGGGTGCGAAGGCGCAGCCGGCCAACCTGGCCGCGCTGCCTGCCGCACAGCGCGCGGCGCTGGCGATGGAGGCGGCGCGGCGGGCGTTGGGCGAGCCACCCTCACCCCAACCCTCTCCCGCCAGCGGGAGAGGGGGACAGAGAGACGCCGTGGGCACTGCTGTCGCAAATGGCAAGAAACTCCCTCTCCCGCCTGCGGGAGAGGGCGGGGGTGAGGGCGCAGCGCAGCACAAACTCAGCAACCGCCAATGGGAAAGCCTGCTGCGCCAGAACTTCATCAACATCCGCCGCGTGCGCGAATGGCGCGACATCCACACGCAGCTGCACACCGTGGTGGCCGAGCACCAGTGGAAGGAAAACCAGCAGCCCGCTGGCTATGACGCCGTGCACAAATCGCTGCTGGCGGGTCTGCTGGGCAACGTTGGCAGCAAGCTGGAAGGCGACGACGCGCAAAGCGGCGAATACCTGGGCGCGCGCGGCATCAAGTTCCATCGCCATCCGGGCGCGCACCTCAGCAAGAAGCCCGGCAAGTGGATCGTCTGCGCCGAGCTGGTTGAAACCACGCGCCTGTTCGGTCGCGGCGTCGCCCACATCGAACCCGTGTGGCTCGAGGAAGTCGGCGGCCATCTATTAAAAAAGCAATTGCTGGAGCCCCACTGGGAGAAAAAAGCGCAAGACGTGATCGCCTTCGAACGCGCCACGCTGTACGGCTTGCCCGTCTATGGCGGCCGGCGCCGAAGCTACGGCGCGGTTGACCCGCATGCCGCGCGCGACATCTTCATCCGCGAGGCGCTGGTCAACGGCGAATGGCCCGAAGACTGGGCGCGCCGCCTGCCGTTCTTGCAAGCCAACGCCAAGACCATCGCCAAGGTCGAAGAGCTGGAGCACAAGAGCCGCCGACAGGATGTGCTGGTCGACGACGAGCTGATTTACGCCTTCTACGACGCGCAGGTGCCGCAGGGCATCAGCAATGGGCGCGACTTCGAGCGATGGTGGCGCGAAGCCAGCCGTGCCAACCCCGATCTGCTGCGCCTGACGCGCGACGAGCTGATGCGCCACGAGGCGGCGGGCATTACCACCAGCGCCTTCCCCAAGATGATCCGCCTGGGCGGCGTGGACTGCGCCGCCAGCTACCTGCACCAACCCGGCGACGCCAAGGACGGCCTGACCGTGACGGTGCCGCTGTTCGTGCTGAACCAGGTGAGCGAGGCGCGCTGCGAATGGCTGGTGCCGGGCATGCTGAAGGACAAGATCCAGGCGCTGCTGAAAAGCCTGCCGCAAAAGCCGCGCAGCCGCTTCGTGCCGCTGCCCGACAGCGCCGCGCGCCTGAACGAGTTGCTGGGCGCGCCCGAGGTCTTTGGCCAGGGCAGCCTGGTCGACGCGCTGCTCAAGCGCGTGCGCGAGGCGACCAGCCTCGATGTGAAGCGTACCGACTTCAAGCTGGACATGCTGCCCGCGCACCTGTTCATGAACTTCCGCGTGGTCGACGAACACGGTCGCCAGCGCGGGCAGGGCCGCCACCTGGGCGCGCTGAAGGCCGAGCTGGGCGGCGAGGCGCGCGGCGCCTTCCAGGCGCTGGCCGGCCTGCGTGCCGCCTTGCCGCCGACCGCGGCGGGCGGCGAGGCGGAGGGCAGTTCAGCACCCGGTGCGCCCCCGCATCATGACAAAAAACAGCCTGCAGCGATTTCTGGACAAGCGCCGGCAGCTATCAAAACCATAGAATCACCGGCGACGTCGGCCGACGCCCGCCACACCGCGTGGGATTTTGGCGAGCTGCCCGAGCTGATGGAAATCCGCCGCAAGGGGCAGGTGCTGGTCGGCTTTCCGGCGCTCATCGATGCGGGCGATGCGGTCGGCATCGAGGTGTTCGACGAACCCGAAGTCGCTGCCGCCCGCCACCGCCTGGGGCTGCGCCGGCTGTTCGCGCTGCAGGTGAAGGACGCGCTGAAGTACCTCGAAAAGAACATCCCCGACCTGCAGAAGATGGGCGTGGCCTACATGCCGCTGGGCACGGCGGAGGAACTGCGGCAGCAGATCATCGACGTGGCGCTCGACCGCGCCTTTCTGACCGAGCCGCTGCCCGCCAACCAGGCCGACTTCAAGCGCCGCGTGGACGAAGGGCGTGCGCGCCTGACGCTCATCGCCAACGAGGTGGCGCGCCTGGCCGGCACGGTGCTGGCCGAATACGCCACCGCCACGCGCAAGATCAAGGACACCAAGGGCGCGCCCGACGCCACGCGCGACGCCGCCGAACAGTTGCAGCGGCTGATGCCTAGGCAGTTTCTGGCCGCCACGCCGTGGACCGCGCTGCAACACTTTCCGCGCTACCTGAAAGCCATCGTGCTGCGCCTGGACAAGCTGCGCGCCGACCCCGCGCGCGACACGCAGCGCATGGCCGAGGTGCGCGCGCAGGACCAGCGCTACTGGCGCCTGGTGGCCGAACGCAAGGGCCAGCAGGACGCGCGCCTGCAGGAACTGCGCTGGCTGCTGGAGGAACTGCGCGTGTCGCTCTTCGCACAGGAATTGCGCACGCCGCAGCCGGTCAGCGTGAAGCGGCTGGACAAGGTGTGGGCGCAACTGGCGGCGTAGCGCCCACGCGGCGGACCGCGTCGTCGCCTCGGTGTGACCTATGAAGCTATCGTATTCGTAGCTGCAGGCCGGCTTCTGGCAAGCGTTAAAGGGCAAATTGAAGCGCAAGGATTGCACCCAAGCGCACACCCCTTTCGCCTTGGCCGGCATCGACGGCCACCTAGAATGCAGGCATCGCTTCATCCCCTCGAACTGATCCGATGTCGGTGCACGACCACCACGAACACGACCACCATTCGCACGCGCCCACGGTGAGCCACCACAACGAGCGCAAGGTGCTGCTGTCCTTCGTTCTGATCTTTGCCTTCATGATCGTGGAGGTGGTGGGTGGCCTGATGTCCGGCTCGCTGGCGCTGCTGGCCGACGCGGGCCACATGCTGACCGACGCGGCGGCGCTGGCGCTGGCCTACGCGGCCTTCCGCTTCGGGCGGCGCGCGGCGGACAGCCGGCGCACCTTTGGCTACCTGCGGTTCGAAGTGGTGGCCGGCTTCGTCAACGCGCTGACGCTGTTCGGCATCGTGGTGTGGATTCTGTGGGAAGCGTGGCGCCGCTTTCATCAGCCGCACCCGGTGCTGGCCGGGCCGATGTTCGGTGTCGCGGTGGCGGGGTTGTTGGTCAACCTGTGGGTGCTATGGATATTGACGCGCGGCGACAGCGACCACGTCAACGTGCGCGGCGCGGTGCTGCACGTGATGGGCGACCTGCTGGGTTCCGTCGGCGCGGTGCTGGCCGCGGTGGTGATCTGGACCACCGGCTGGACGCCGATCGACCCGATCCTGTCGGTGGTGGTGTCGCTGCTGATCCTGCGCAGCGCCTGGGTGCTGCTGAAAACGTCGCTGCACATCCTGCTGGAAGGCGCGCCGGCCCACGCCGCACCGGAGCAGATCGCCGCCTACCTGATGGACACCGTGACCGGCGTGGCCGAAGTGCGCCATGTGCACGTGTGGCAGATCACGTCGGGCCGTGCGCTGGCCACGCTGCACGTGCGGCTGGTCGAGGACGACGATGCGCGCATCGTTTCGCGCGCCGTCGAACACGCGGTGAAAGGGCGGTTTTCGATCGAGCACGTCACGGTCGCCATCGACTGGAACGACGACGCGCCGCACCCCGACTGCAGCCTGGCCCACCCCGGCCCCATGCCGCCGCCCCCGGCGCACGCGCACGGTCATCAGGCGGAACATCGGCATGACCATGACCATGACCATGACCATGGGCACGGGCACGGGCACGGGCACGGGCACGGACACGCGGCGGCGCAATCACGCGCCGGCCCCCATCGCGCGCACGGCTAACCGTCGGTCAGCTCTGCTGCCACCAGATCGCGCAACCATGTGTTGCCGGCGTCGTCGTGATAGCGCCGGTGCCAGTGCATCCGGATGGTGCTGCGCGGCAGCGCCAGCGGCAGGTCGACCGGTGACAACGCGGCTTCGTGCATGAAGGCGTCGGCCAACTGGCCCGGCAGCACGGCCAGAAAATCGGTGGCCAGCAGCAGCGGCGGCACCATCAGGTATGAAGGCAGCTCCAGCACATCGCGCCGCGCCAGCCGCCGCGCGGCCAGCACGGCGTCTATGTGTTCCTGAATGCCGGACGTCATGCGCACCACCAATTGTGGGGCGGCGGCAAAGCCGCGCAGCGTCGGGCGCCGGCCGGCCAGCGGGTGGTCTCGCCGCACCAGTCCGACGAAGTGCCGTTCGAAAAGGCGGCGCTGAAACAGCGACTCGGGCAACCCAGGGTAGCTGCCCACGGCAAGGTCGATGCGGCCATCGGCCAGGTCGGCGGCAATATCGGTGCCGGTGAGCGGGCGCAAGGTCAGCGACACGCCCGGGGCCTGCGCCCGCACCGCGCGCACCAGCCGCGGCAGCAGCACATAGGCGCCCACGTCGGACAGCAGGATGCGAAACGCGCGCCGCGCGGTGGCGGGATCGAACGCGCCGCCATGCAACACGCGCTCCCGCACCTGCTCCAGAATCGTCACCACCGGCTCGGCCAGGGCGCTGGCGCGCGGCGTGGGCAGCAGGCCGCGCCCGGTGCGCACGAACAACTCGTCGCCCAGCAGTTTGCGCAGGCGCGCCAGCGCGGCGCTCAGGGCCGACTGGCTCATGTCCAGCTCGCGCGCAGCCAGCGTCACGCTTTGCTGGCGCAGCAGGGCGTCCAGCACGGGAAGCAGGTTCAGGTCGATGGTTCTGATATCCATGGCGTCGATTTGGCTTATGCGTTGAATCCGGTAGACGCGAATTCTCGCGCCTTCTAAGCTTGGTGTCGTGTGGCCGTCCGCATGGCGCGGCGGCCCCATTACCAAGAAGGAGACAAGCCATGCGCAAACGCGCGTTCATTGGGGCGATGTGGGCCACCGCGGCCATGTGGGCGGCAGGCGCCCACGCGGCGGCGCCGCTAACGCTGGTGGTGCCGTCGGCCGCCGGCAGCGCGCCCGACATCGTGGCGCGCCTGCTGGCGGACGAGTTACAGCCGCGACTGAACCAGCCGGTGGTGGTGGACAACCGTCCCGGCGCGGGCGGCATCGTGGCCACCATGGCCGCCAAGTCGGCACGCCCCGATGGCAACACCTTGCTGCTGGCGCAGGCCGCAGTGGTCACGCTGACGCCGCTGCTGTATCGCGCCGCCAAATACGACATGGAAAAGGATTTCGAAACCGTCGCGGTGGTGGCGGACACGCCGATGCTGTTCGTCGCCAACCCCAAGTCCGGCATCAAGACGCTGGGCGACTTGCTGGCGCAGGCCAAGGGCAAGCCGGATGAACTGACACTGGGAAGCCCGTCACGGGGGTCGGTGCCGCACCTGTCGGGCGAATTGCTGGAGCAGATGAGCGGCGTGCGCATCCGCAACGTGCCCATGGGCACCAGCGGGCAGGCGATACAGGCGGTGGTGGGCGGCGACACGCAGGTGTCGGTGGATGGCATTGCACCCTTGCTGCCCCTGGTCAGGGCCGGGCGCATGCAAGCGCTGGCCGTTACATCGAACCGCGTGTTGCCGGGCCTGGAAGGCTTTCCGCTGGCTCGCGACACGGTGCCGGGTCTCGATTTGTCGGGCTGGTTCATGCTGTTCGCCGGCAAGGGCACGCCGCCCGCGCGCATCCAGGCACTGAACGAAGCGGTGAACGCGGCGCTGAAGTCGCCCGCGTTGATCCAGAAGCTGCAGACCACGGCCACCTACCCGGTAGGGGGCAGCGTGGCCGAGGCACGGCAGTTTCTGGCGCGCGAGAAAAAGATGTGGGCAGGCGCTGCCCGGCAGGCCGGCCTGCAGGCTGAGTGAGGACCGCCATGACCCATGCTGACCAACCGGTGCGCATCGACACCCACCAGCACATCGTGCCCCCGACGTATGCCGCGTGGCTGGCCGCGCGCGGGCTGAACGCCGGCGGCCGCGCCATCCCGCACTGGAGCGTGGACGGCGCGCAGGAGCTGATGCACGGCGCGGGCATCGCCAGCGCCATCCTGTCGGTGTCGACACCCGGCGTGCACCTGGGCGACGACACCGAAGCACGCGACAAGGCGCGCGAGGTCAACGAATTTGCCGCCAGCGTGATGCGGCATGACCCCGCGCGCTTTGGCTACTTCGCCACGCTCACGCTGCCCCACGTGGCCGGCGCCATCGCCGAAGCCGAGCATGCGCTCGATCATCTGGGCGCCGACGGCGTGGTGCTGCTGGCCAACGTCAACGGCACCTATCTGGGCGATCCGGCGTGGGAGCCGCTGATGGCCGCGCTGAATGCGCGCCAGGCCGTGGTATTCGTTCACCCGTCGTCGCTGCCCACGCCACCGGTGCCCGGTATCGCACCGTTCGTGGCCGACTTTCTGCTGGACACCACGCGCGCGGCAATCAACCTGGCGCGCACGGGTTGCCTGGAGCGCTACCCGGATCTCAAGATCATCCTGTCGCACGCGGGCGGCTTCGTGCCGTTCGCGGCCGAGCGCATGGCGCGGGCCTGCTCCGACAGCGGCGAAGACACGGCTCAGGGCCTGGCGCGCCTCAGGCGCTTCTACTTCGACCTGGCGCTTTCCAGCAGCCCCTACGCGCTGCCCAGCCTGTTGGCTTTTGCCGACCCCGCACGCATCACCTACGGCAGCGACTGGCCCTTTGCGCCGCATGCCCGTTCCTTGCACTTCGCGCGGCTGCTGGACGAATATGCGCTCACGCCCGCGCAGCGCCATGCCATCGACCGCGGCAATGCAGAGAAGCTATTTCCGCGACTGGCGCGCGCTGGGGGGTGATCCTGCCGGCTGCCTGCGGGCTTAGTGCTTCGCAATCAAACGGCTTGAAAAGACATGTCATTCCCGCGAAGGCGGGAATCCATGCATTCACCGGCAGTTTCTCTTGGGCAGCACCACTGGATTCCCGCCTTCGCGGGAACGAGGATGAAACAGCAAGGTGTCAAGTTGATCGCTTTGGCAGCAATCAGTTGTGCTCCAGCACGGCCAGCAATTCCTGCTCGATGGCCAGTTGCGTCTTGTTGTGCTGCAGCTGCGCACCCTGCAGCAGGAACATGTCCTCGACCCGTTCGCCCAGCGTGGTGATCTTGGCCAGCTCCAGGTCGATCTGGTGGGCGGCCAGCACGCGGGCGATGCTGTAGAGCAGGCCAACGCGGTCGCTGGTGGTGACGGTGAGCAGCCAGCGCTGCGCCTTTTCGTCGGGGCGCAGGTCGATGCGCGGCGCCACCGGAAAACTCTTGACCCGGCGCGACACCCGGCCCAGGCGCGGCGGGGGCAGCGCCACCTGGCTGTCGATGGCCGGCGGCAGGTCGGACTCGACCATGCCGATGAACTCGCGGTAGTGGTCGGGCACCAGCGGGCTGACGATCTGGAAGGTGTCGAGCGCGAAGCCGTTGCGCGTGGTGTGGATCTTGGCGTCCAGAATAGAAAAGCCCGCGCGGTCGAAGTAGCCGCAGATGCGCGCAAACAGATCGGGCCGGTCGCTGGCGTAGACCAGCACCTGCAGCCCTTCACCGACGGGCGAGAGCCGGGCGCGCACGATGGTTCTTGGCGACGTTTCAGCGCCCAGCGCCTTGCCAGCGCCGTCTTCTGCTTCTGATTTGATAGCTGCTGACGACCGCACGTGGCGCGCCAGATGGCGCGTATGCCAGGCAATGTCGCCGGCGTCGTGGCGCATGAAATAGCTCACGTCCAGCGTGTCCCACAGCGCCTTGTGCGACTGGTGCGGCTCGGAGGCCAGCGCCAGCTGGATCAGCGCCTCGCGCTTGCGCGATTCGATGACGGCGTTGGCGTCGGGTGCGCGGCCGCCCAGCGCCCGCACCGTCAGCTTGTACAGGTCTTCCAGCAGCTTGCCCTTCCAGGCGTTCCACACCTTGGGGCTGGTGCCGCGCACGTCGGCCACCGTCAACAGGTACAGCGCCGTCAGGTAGCGCTCGTTGCCGACCACGTTGGCGAAGGACTGGATCACCTCCGGGTCGCTCAGGTCTTCCTTCTGGGCGATGCGCGTCATCAGCAGATGGTGGCTGACGAGGAATTCAATCAGCTTGGCGTCGGCCTGCTGCACGCCGTGGTCGCGGCAAAAGCGCCGCACCTCCATGGCGCCCAGGTCAGAATGGTCGCCGCCGCGCCCTTTGGCAATGTCGTGAAACAGCGCGGCGGTGTAGAGGATCCACGGCTTGTCCCAACCGGCCGCCAGCTGCGAGCAGAACGGGTATTCGTGCGCATGCTCGGCGATGAAGAAGCGGCGCATGTTGCGCAACACCATCAGGATGTGCTGGTCCACCGTGTAGACGTGGAACAAATCGTGCTGCATTTGCCCCACGATGCGGCGGAACACCCACAGGTAGCGCCCCAGCACGCTGGTGCCGTTCATCAGCCGAAAGGCGTGCGTGATGCCCTGCGGCTGCTGCAGGATGGCCAGAAAGGTGCGGCGGTTGACCGGGTCGGTGCGAAAGCTCTGGTTCATCACCGTGCGGGCGTTGTACAGCGCCCGCAGCGTGCGCGCCGACAGCCCCTTCAGGCCGGGCGTCTGCGCGTACAGCAGAAAGGTTTCGAGGATGGCGTGCGGCTCGCGCTGGTACAGGTCGTCGCTGGCGACCTCGATCAGCGCGTCGCGGTCGAAGAAGCGATCGTTGATGCGGCGCAGCGGCGGCGCCGGCTCGCCACGCGCGGCGCGCAGGTGCTCCTCGATGTTCTGCAGCAGGATCTGGTTGAGCTGCGTCACGGCCTTGGCGGCCCAGTAATAGCGGCGCATCAGCACTTCGCTGGAACGCAGCATGATGCGGCCGTCGGCGGCGTGGCGATGCTGGAAGCCGAACGATTCGGCCACCGCGTTCTGCAGGTCGAACACCAGCCGGTCCTCGCGCCGGCCGGCGATCAGGTGCAGCCGCGTGCGGATGGCCGACAGCACCGATTCGTTGTGGCGCAGCTGTCGCAATTCATGCGCCGTCACCAGGCCCGCGCGGTGCAGGTCTTCCCAGCGCCCGCCAATGCCCGCGGCCAGCGCCGTCCACAGGATGACCTGCAGGTCGCGCAACCCGCCGGGCGATTCCTTGATGTTGGGCTCCAGCGCGTAGGGCGTGTCTTCGTACTTGACGTGGCGCTGACCCATTTCGAGCCGCTTGGCGCCAAAGAAGTCCAGCGCGTCCAGCCGCGTCGTAAAACGCGCCTGGAAGTCGCCAAACAACGCGCGGTTGCCGACGATCAGGCGCGCCTCCAGCAGCGCCGTCTGCACCGTGACGTCGCCCGCCGCCTGCGCCAGGCATTCGTCCACCGTGCGCACGCTGGAGCCGATCTCCAGCCCCACGTCCCAGCACTGGCCGATGAAGGTTTCGATGCGCTGGCGCAGCGCGTCGTCGTGCGCGGGGTCGCTGCCTTCGGGCAGCAGCAGCAGCACGTCGACGTCGGAATACGGGAACAGCTCGCCCCGCCCATAGCCGCCCACCGCCGCCAGCGCAAAGCGGTCGTCGAAGCCGTCCAGCCGCCACAGGCCGCGCAGCGTCTCGTCGGTCAGCCCGGCCAGGCGGGCCAGCGCGCCGCGAATGCCGCGCGTGCCCGGACCGCTGCGCAGACCGTCGAACAGGGCCTGCTTTTGCTCGCGGTACTGCGCGCGCAGCGCAGGAATGCGCGGATCGGTGGCGGCGGGTGCGACCGGCATCGCGGGTTGCCCGCCGTTCAGGCCGCCGTGGCCGCCATGCCCTTGACGAAGTCCGGCGTGGCCGGGCTGCCGGCCGACAGCGTCAGCACCTCGTAGCCGGTGGGCGTGACCAGCACCGTGTGTTCCCACTGCGCCGACAGGCTGCGGTCGCGGGTGACGATGGTCCAGCCGTCGTTCATCTCCTTGATATCGCGCCGGCCGATGTTGATCATGGGCTCGATGGTGAAGGTCATGCCCGGCACCAGTTCTTCGCCCGTGCCCGGCTTGCCGTAGTGCAGCACCTGCGGGTCTTCGTGGAACTTCTGGCCGATGCCGTGGCCGCAAAACTCGCGCACCACCGACAGGCCATGGCCTTCGACGAACTTCTGGATGGCATGGCCAATGTCGCCCAGCCGCGCGCCGGGCTTGACCTGCTCGATGCCCAGCCACATGGCGTCGAAGGTCAGCGCGCACAGGCGCTTGGCGGCAATCGACACCTCGCCAATCTCGAACATGCGGCTGTTGTCGCCGTACCAGCCGTCCTGGGTGATGACCGTCACATCCACGTTGACGATGTCGCCTTTTTTCAGCGGCTTGTCGCCTGGGATGCCGTGGCACACCACGTGGTTGACCGAGGTGCACACGTGGCCGGGGTAGGGCGGGTAGCCGGGCGGCTGGTAACCCACGGTGGCCGAGCGCGTGCCGTGGCGGGCCATGCTTTCGGCCGACAGGCGGTCGATTTCCAGCGTGGTGATGCCGGGGCGAATGTGGGGCGTGATGTCGTCCAGCACCTGCGAGGCGATGCGGCACGCTTCGCGCATGCCGGCAATGCCGGCGGCGTCCTTGATCGTGATCGTCATGGGGCGAATTATCGTTGCGGGTGCTGATCGTTGCTTGGCGCGCCTACCGGGCAGCGCGACCGCGGTCGCCGTCAATTTGATGCATGCGCGGTAAAATCGCATCAAATTCACAGGAGTGCATCAAATGCGCACGACCATCACCCTCGAAAGCGATGCATTTGCCGCCGCGCAGGCGTATGCCCAGGCGCGCGCGCTCAAGCTCGGGCAGGCCGTGTCGGAGCTGATCCGCCAGTCCACCGAGCAGCGTCTGGCGCTGGTGCAGAAAAACGGCATCTGGGTGTACGACTTGCCGCCCGACACCCCGCGCGTCACCGCCGCGCAAGTCAAGGCCTTGCTGGACGACACGCCTTGAGCCACCTGCTTGACGCCAACGCGCTGATCGCGTTGTGCTGGCCGCCGCACGAACACCACGAACGCATGCGCGACTGGTTTGGCCGCCACGCCCGTGGCGGCTGGGCCACCTGCGCCTTCACGCAGGCGGCGTTTGTGCGGCTGCTGTGCCAACCCGTCATGGCGGGCCGTGCGCTGGCCATGGGCGAGGTGGCCGAATTGCTGCTGCGCAACACCGCGCACCCCAAACACCGCTACATCGACACCGCGCCCGACCTGGCGGCCGTGCTCGCCACCTGCTCCGGCGGCCTGATGGGCCACCGGCAGGTGACAGACGCCTGGCTGCTGGCCACGGCCGTGCAGAACGGCATGAAGCTGCTCAGCTTTGACCGCGGCCTGCCGATGCTGCTGGCCACCGACGCCGAGCGCCAGCGCCATATCGAGACCCCTGCTTAACCACGTTTGCGATGAACCTCCATTTCTTCGACGGCGGCAACGCCCTCAGCGACTTTCGCGCCCGCCAGCTGCTGCCGCGCCTGCAGGCGATCCACCCCGCCATCGAAACCCTCCGCGCGCGCTACGTCCACCTGGCAGGGTTTGATGAAGCACCGGGCAGCGAAACCTTGGCGCGCCTGGGCGCGCTGCTGACTTACGGCGAGCCGTTTGCGGACGCGGGCGCCGCGCCGGACGCGCGGGTCGTGGTGGCGCCGCGCCTTGGCACGGTGTCGCCATGGGCGTCGAAGGCGTCCGACATTGCACGCAACTGCGGGCTGGGCCTGCACCGCGTCGAACGCATCGTTGAATACCAAATCGGCCTCAAGCGCAAGCTGGTCGGGCGCAACCAGCTATCAAAAAGTGATTTGGACGCCATCGCCGCGCTGCTGCACGACCGCATGACCGAGAGCGTGCTGGCCTCGCGCGACGAAGCCAAAGCCCTGTTCACCGAACTGCACCCCGAGCCGCTGGCGCACGTCGATGTGCTGGCCGGCGGCCGCGCGGCGCTGGAGCAGGCCAACACCGATTGGGGCCTGGCGCTGGCCGCCGACGAGATCGATTACCTGCTGCAAGCCTTCACCCAACTGGGCCGCAACCCGACGGACGTGGAGCTGATGATGTTTGCGCAGGCCAACAGCGAGCATTGCCGGCACAAGATCTTCAACGCGCAGTTCACCATCGACGGTGTGCCGCAGGACAAGAGCCTGTTCGGCATGATCCGCCACACGCACCAGCAGAACCCGCAGCACACCGTGGTGGCTTACAGCGACAACGCGGCGGTGATGGACGGGCACTCGGTTGAAGCGTTTCAAGCCAAATCGGCCGCTGGCGCAGTCGGGACAAGCGCGGCCAGCTATCAAAAGCAAAGCGAAACGCGCCACGTGCTGATGAAGGTGGAAACACACAACCACCCCACGGCCATCAGCCCCTTCCCCGGCGCCAGCACCGGTGCGGGCGGCGAAATCCGTGACGAAGGCGCCACCGGGCGCGGCGCGCGGCCCAAGGCGGGGCTGACCGGATTCACTGTGAGCAAGCTGTGGGAATCCACGGTCGGCAAGCCCGAACACATGGCCAGCCCGCTGCAAATCATGACCGAGGGGCCGCTGGGCGGCGCGGCGTTCAACAACGAATTTGGCCGCCCCAACCTGGCCGGCTACTTCCGCGAATACGAGCTGGAAGTGGGCGGGGCTCACGACAAAGTGATTCGCGGCTATCACAAGCCCATCATGATCGCCGGCGGTGTGGGCAGCATCGACGCGCGGCTGACGCAAAAGATCGAGTTTCCCGCCGGCAGCCTGTTGATTCAACTGGGCGGCCCCGGCATGCGCATCGGCATGGGCGGCGGCGCGGCAAGTTCGTTGGCCAGCGGCGCCAATGCGGCGCACCTGGACTTTGATTCGGTGCAGCGCGGCAACCCCGAGATCGAGCGCCGCGCGCAAGAGGTCATCACGCAGTGCCAGGCGCTGGGGGCCGACAACCCGATCCTGGCCATCCATGACGTGGGCGCGGGCGGCTTGTCGAACGCCTTCCCTGAATTGACCAACGACGCTGGCCGCGGCGCGCGCTTTGACCTGCGCGCCGTGCCGCTGGAAGAAAGCGGCCTGGCGCCCAAGGAAATCTGGTGCAACGAGAGCCAGGAGCGCTACGTGATGGCCATCGCGCCCGAGTCGCTACCGCTGTTCGAGGCGCTGTGCGTGCGCGAGCGCTGCCCGTTTGCGGTGGTGGGGGTGGCAACCGAGGCGCGGCAACTGGTTGTGGAGGAAGCGCAGCTGCCCCTCACCCCCACCCTCTCCCCGGAGGGGCGAGGGGACAAGACCGGGGGCGAAGAAGGCGGCGGCGCGGTGTCACTCCCTCTCCCGCTGGCGGGAGAGGGCAGGGGTGAGGGTGGTGCGGCCGTCGACATGCCCATGGACGTGCTGCTCGGCAAGCCCCCAAAAATGCACCGCGACGTGCAGACCGTGCCGCGCGAGTTCACTCCCCTCAACCTCGACGGCGTGACCCTGCAAGACGCCGTCATCAAAGTCCTGAGCCACCCCACCGTCGCCAGCAAGCGCTTTCTCATCACCATTGGCGACCGCAGCGTGGGCGGCCTGACGCACCGCGACCAGATGGTCGGGCCGTGGCAGGTGCCGGTGGCCGATTGCGCCGTCACGCTGGCCGATTTCAAGGGCTTCGCGGGCGAGGCCATGAGCATGGGCGAGCGCACGCCGCTGGCCGCGCTGGATGCGCCCGCATCGGGCCGCATGGCAGTGGCCGAGGCCATCACCAACCTGCTGGCCGCGCCCATCGAGCTGGAGCGCGTGAAGCTGTCCGCCAACTGGATGGCCGCCTGCGGCGAGCCGGGCGAGGATGCCGCGCTGTACGCCACGGTGAAGGCCGTCGGCATGGAACTGTGCCCGGCGCTAGGCGTGTCGATCCCCGTCGGCAAGGACAGCCTGTCGATGCGCACGCAGTGGCAGGACGAGACCGGTGCCGCGAAGAAAGTGACCTCGCCCGTCAGCCTGATCGTCAGCGCCTTTGCTTCTCTTGCCGACGTGCGCCGCACGCTCACGCCGCAACTGAACCGCGATACCGAAGACACCACGCTGGTGCTGATCGACCTGGGCCGTGGCCGTCACCGCCTGGCTGGCAGCGTGCTGGCGCAGGCGCTGGGACAAAGCGGCTGCCCCGTGCAAGACGGCGTGCCCGATCTGGATGACGCGCAGGATTTGAAAGCGCTGGTCGCCGCCGTCAACCAGTTGCGCGCCGAGAACAAAATCCTCGCCTACCACGACCGCAGCGACGGCGGCCTGCTGGCAGCCGCGGCCGAAATGGCCTTTGCTGGCCAAGTCGGCGTGGCGCTGAACGTCGACATGCTGGTGACCGAGGGCGACGGCATCAGCGACAGCCGCGCCGACTACGGCGACGCCAAGAACTGGGCCAGCCAGGTCAGCGCGCGGCGCGACGAGCTGACGCTGAAAGCCCTGTTCAGCGAAGAGCTGGGCGTGGTGCTGCAAGTGCGCACGGACGAGCGCAACGCCGTCATGCAGGCGCTGCGCGGGCATGGTTTGAGCAAGCACAGCCACTTCATCGGCAAGACGCGGCCATCCGCATCAAGCATCGAAAAAGGCAAGGGCCAATTGAGCATCTGGCGCGATGCCAAGGAAATCTTCAGCGCCAGCCTGCACGACCTGCAGCAGGTGTGGGACAGCGTCAGCTGGAAGATCGCGCAGGGGCGCGACAACCCCGCCTGCGCCGATGCCGAGCACGCGGCGGTGGGCGATCCACACGACCCGGGTTTGAACGTGCTGCTCAGCGATGATTTGAAGCACAAAATGGCCCTGGCGCAGGTGGGGCAAGCGCAAGCAGCTATTAAAAATGAAGTGCTTGGCGATGCGCGGCAGCCCCTCACCCCAGCCCTCTCCCCAGAGGGGCGAGTGAGCCAACAGCCGGGCGCCGGAGATTTACTCCCTCTCCCGCATGCGGGAGAGGGCAGGGGTGAGGGTGGCGCGTCCAACGCCCAACGCCCAACGCTCAACCTCTCGGTCGCCAGACCCAAGGTCGCCATCCTGCGCGAGCAGGGCGTCAACTCGCACGTCGAGATGGCCTACGCCTTCACCGAGGCGGGCTTCGAAGCCTTCGACGTGCACATGACCGACCTGCAAACCGGTCGCGCCAAGCTGTCGGATTTCAAGGGCCTGGTCGCCTGCGGCGGCTTCAGCTACGGCGATACGCTGGGCGCAGGTGTCGGCTGGGCGCGCTCCATCACCTTCAACCCCGCGCTGTCGGACCAGTTCAAGGGCTTTTTCGCACGCGGCGACACCTTCGGCCTGGGCGTGTGCAACGGCTGCCAGATGTTTGCCGAGTTGGCCGACATCATCCCCGGCGCCGAGGCCTGGCCGCGCTTCACCACCAACGTCAGCGAGCGCTTCGAGGCGCGCCTGTCGCTGGTCGAGGTGCTGGATTCACCCAGCCTGTTCTTCACCGGCATGGCCGGCAGCCGCGTGCCGATCGCGGTGGCACATGGCGAGGGCTTTGCCAACTTCAGCGCGCGCGGCGATCAGGCCAACGTCATCGCCGCCATGCGCTATGTGGACAACACCGGCGCCGCCACCGAAGCCTACCCCTTCAACCCCAACGGCAGCCCCGGCGGCCTGACGGCGGTGACCACGGCCGACGGCCGCTTCACCGCGTTGATGCCGCACCCCGAGCGCGTGTTCCGCAACATCCAGATGAGTTACACGCCGCTGCCGCCCAGCGACTTGAGCCCGTGGATGCAGATCTGGCGCAATGCACGGCGCTGGGTGGGGTGAAGTCGGCATCCGGACATTCGGACGCGAAGGGCGCGAAAATTTCGCGAAGGACGCAAAAATGTCAAAAAACCGTCTTTTGGCTGTTCTTTCGCGTCCTTCGCGAATCCTTTGCGTCCTTCGCGTCCGGCTGTTTTCTCGTGGTTTCCCATGTTCCCCCTGACCCCTGAAACCCGTCCCGCCGCCCGCCAGGGCCTGGCGGTGGGCTTTGCCACCGGCTTGTACGGCCTCAGCTTCGGCGCGCTGGCGGTGGCGGCGGGGCTGAACGTGTGGCAGGCGGTGGCGCTGTCGGCGCTGCTGTTTTCGGGGGGCTCGCAGTTCGCGTTGATCGGCGTGCTGGCGTCGGGCGGCTCGGGCGCGGCGGCGGTGGCGGCCAGCACCTTGCTGGGCTTGCGCAACGGTTTTTACGGGGTGCAGATGGCGCGTGTGCTGCGGCCGCGCGGGGTGACGCGCGCGGTGGCGGCACAGCTGACCATCGACGAATCGACCGCCGTCGCGCTGGCGCAGGCCGAACCGGCGCAGCAGCGCGTGGGCTTCTGGGCCACGGGCTGGTCGGTGTATGTGTTCTGGAACGCGATGACGCTAGCCGGCGCGCTGCTGGGCAATGCGCTGGGTGACCCCAAGGCGTGGGGGCTGGATGCTGCCGCGTCGGGTGCGTTTATGGCGTTGCTTTGGCCCCGCCTGGCCTCGCGCGCGGCGCGCCGCATCGCGGTGGGCGCGGCGGCGGTGGCGCTGCTGGCCACGCCCTGGGTGCCGCCGGGCGTGCCGATTTTGCTGGCCGCGCTGGTGGCGGTGCTGGCTGGCGCGCGGCCCAACTGGGTGGCGGGCCGTGAAGCCGCGGCGCTGCAGGAGCGCCGCCCATGAGCGCCTGGAGCGCTGTGATCCTGGCCGGCTTGCTGTCCTGGGCCACCAAGTTCGCGGGCTTTCTGGTGCCGCAGCGCTGGCTGGCCGGGCCGCTGGTGGGCCGCATGATGGCCTACCTGCCGGTGGCGCTGCTGGCGGCGCTGGTGGCCGTGCAAACCTTCGACGGCGGCGGCCGGGTGGTGCTGGATGCGCGCGCCGCCGGGCTGGTGGCGGCCGTGGTCGCGCTGATGCTGCGCGCGCCGTTCCTGCTGGTCATTGTCATCGCCGCTGCCACGGCGGCGGGCTTGCGGGCGCTGGGCGTGGCTTGAAACGGCCGTGCGCCGGCGCTATCGATAAAATAGTTGGACAGGCAGAAGGGATCAGCGCTGGCGCACAAAAGATCGCCAGATCAGGCGCCTTCTGCCACCGGCTCCGGCGGCGTGACCAGCAGCACCGGCACGGGCGAGCTTTGCACCAGCCGCTGCGACGTCGATCCGCCTTCGAGCCAGCGGCGCACCGGCCCGAGCGCGCGGCTGCCCATGACGACCATGTCGCAACCAAACTGCTCGATCAGCTCCAGCATCGCCTGCGCCGGATCGCCTTGCACCACGGCGGTCTCGAAAGGCACGCCGGCGTCGCGCAGCAGGCGGGCCGACGGCTCCATCAGGTCTTCACCCGCTTCCATCGCGGCGCCCTCGATCAGCTCGGGCGAGCTGGCCGTCACCATTTCATAGAAGCTGGCTGGCTCTTGCACGTTGGCCAGCACAAAGCTGGCCTGCAGACCCTGGCGCAGCAGTTGCAGGGCAAAACGCGTTTCGTGCAGGGACAGTTCGGTGCCGTCGACGGGGAGCAGGATTTTCATGGGGTCTTTCAAAGCTTGGGTTCAGAACGATGGCGAATTTGAGAGGTAACCGAAAACCAGACGCGAAGGACGCAAAGGGTTCGCGAAGGACGCAAAAGAAACAGCCCGAAGATGTTCTATCTGGTTTTTCTGCGTCCTCTGCGAAATCTCTGCGTCCTATGCGTCCGGCTGTTGGGTTGATCCAAAAATGATAGCTGCTCGCGCCATGGTGGCGCGCGCCAGCGGCCATTTCAATCGGTCATGGCGGGCGTCACCGGCCGTCGCCGGTAAAAGCGCAGCGCGTGCTCGGCGGCGTCGCGCGCGCCGGCTTGCAGCACGCCGCGCTTGATCTTGCCCATGACGTGCATCTCGCACGGCTTGCAGTCGAAGCGCAGGGTCAGCCTTTCCTTGCCGTTGATCAGTTGCAAAGGTTCGGCCTTGACGGTGCCCTTGACGCCGATCACGCCCTTGGCCTGCTTGGGGCACAGGCTCAGTGAATAGCGCACGCAGTGCTTGGTGATCATCAGGCTGACTTCGCCTTCTTCCTCGTGGCTTTCGTAAGCGGCGTCGATCACCTTCACGCCGTGCCGGGCGTAGAAGTCGCGTGCGGCGTGGTTGAACACGTTTGCCAGATACGAGAGCGAATCCTCGGGGTAGGGCGCTGGCGGCTCGACCGGCACGGCGCGCGGCAGGCGCTGCCAGGCGGTGGCGCGGGCGGCTTCAAGCGCGGCGATGGCGTCGCGCCGCAGCGCGTTGGCCACGCTGGCGGGCACGAACCAGGGGCGCGGCAGATCGAGTGCGATGTCGATCGGCGTGAACAGCGTTTCGCCCAGCCTGCCCAGCGATTCGCGCAGTTTGGCGTCGCTGCCTGCTACATCCTTGGGAGCATCGTGCGCAAGCTGCACCTGCGCTGCCGCCGTGTGTCCATCTTCATCGGTGGCGGCCAGCCGCAGGCCATCCGCCGTTTCGGACAGCTTCAGCCACACGCCAATGCGCCGGTCGGCGGATTTCTTGTCCAGCGTGCGCGTCCAGTCCATGCGGCGGTTGCGGTTGACCACGGTGCCCTTGCGCAGGTCATGCAAAGCGCCCATCGGGTCCTTGGGGAACACGCGCCACGCGCCGCCCGCCAGCGCCTCGACGCGGTTGGTCTGCGCGCCGACCAGCGCCTTCTGCGCGTCCCAGTAGCACAGGCCGTCGCCGTTGTGCAGCACCAGCGCGGGGTCGTCGGCCATCAGGTCGAAATGGTCGGCCGCCACGCGGGTGACGAAGCCGACCGGCTGGCCGGGGTTCTTGGGCGTGTCGAAGGCGCCAATGTCTTGCTGGCGGCCGTTGACAAAGTAATCGGTGAATTCGCGGTTGAAGTTCTGCTGCGGGTCGGGCGTGAAGCTGAAGGTGCAGCGGCCTGAACTGGCCCGCGCCAGCTCGGGCCGCGCGTCGAGAATCTCGTCGAACAGCCGCCGGTAGTGGGCGGTGATGTTCTTCACGTAGCCCATGTCCTTGTAGCGGCCCTCGATCTTGAAGCTGCGCACGCCGGCGTCGATGAGCGGCGCCAGGTTGAGCGACTGGTTGTTGTCCTTCATCGACAGCACGTGCGCGTCGTGCGCGACAAAGCGGCCCTGCGCGTCCAGCACCTGGTAGGGCAGGCGGCAGGCCTGGCTGCAGTCGCCCCGGTTGGCGCTGCGGCCGGTGTGGGCGTGGCTGATGTAGCACTGGCCGCTGTAGGCCACGCACAGCGCGCCGTGGATGAAGAATTCGATGCTGCAGCGCGCCGGGTCCAGCGCGTCGCGGATGGCGGCGATCTCGCCCAGGTCCAGCTCGCGCGCCAGCACGATCTGCGACAGGCCCGCGTCCTGCAGGAAGCGCGCCTTTGCGGGCGTGCGAATGTCGGTCTGCGTGCTGGCGTGCAGCTGAATGGGCGGCAGGTCAAGCTGCAGCAGGCCCATGTCCTGGATGATCAGCGCGTCGGCGCCGGCTTCGTACACCTGCCAGGCCAGACGGCGCGCGGGTTCCAGCTCGTCGTCGCGCAGGATGGTGTTGAGCGTGACGAAGATGCGTGCGTCGTAGCGGTGCGCGTGGCGCGCCAGGCGCTCGATATCGGCCACGCTGTTGTCGGCGCTGGCGCGCGCGCCAAAGCCCGGACCGCCAATGTAGACGGCGTCGGCGCCGTGGTTCACCGCCTCGATGCCGATGTCGGCGTCGCGCGCGGGGCTGAGCAGTTCTAGCTGGTGGGGCAGGGCCATGCGCGGATTATCGTTCAAATCCGCACGTCAAGCTTGCCAGTTCAGCGCGAGCAGCTATTTTATTGATAGCAAAAAAGGTGGCGGACGTGGCCTTTCCAGGCTCTACCGCAGGGCGGTCACTTGTGCCCGCGTGACCTCGGCGGCAGGGCGAGCATTGCCCGAGTGAACGCTGAACGCGGGCACAAGTGCACGCCCTTCGAGGCGCTATCTCAGAGGGCGAGGCAGTGATCAGCGCTGCTGCCCGCCCGAGAATTCGCCCGCTGCGGGCATTTGCGCGGCGGGCTTGCGGCCCGATGTGGCGGGCGCGGCGGCCGATGCCGACAGCGCCGGCACGCCGGCCTTCGGGGGCTGCCCCGCCTTGGCCATCAGCGGAGCGCAGTCGGCGTTGTCTTCGGCGCCCGGCACGGTAATGGGCACCAGCACCAACGCGCCCGGTGCCGCCGCCAGCGCCGCCACCGCGGCGGCCGCGCGCACGATCAGCGGACCGGCCTGTACGCCCACGTGCGGCTTGATGAACGGGCCGCGCACTTCCAGCGGTGTGCGCAGCGAGAAGAACTTCAGGTCGTACGCCTTGGGGTTGACGTCGATGTCGAACTGCTCGTTGCGCATGTCGGCGGTGCCGGTGATGTCGATCAGCGCTTCTTCGGTGTTGATCTTCACGTTCTGCATGTGGGCCACGCCTCCGCGGATCGGCACGTCGGCGATGGCGCAGCGCAGGCGCACTTCCTTGTCGGCGCCGAACAGACGGGTGACAATGACGCTGCCCAGGTTCAGGCCCGCCATGTCCAGCAGCAGCTGGCTCATTATGCCTTCGCGCACGTACAACCGCGCCTCGCCGTTGGCCGACGCCAGGATCTGCGACACCGAATTGCCGCGCCCATCCAGCGCAATGCCGCCATCGACGTCGCCCAGGCTCTTTTTCATCAGCTCGATCTTGGGAAACAGCGACGACAGATGCAGGTCGCGCACGTCGCCGCGCACCGACACCTGCATCGGCTTGACGCGCGAATTCATCAGCACCTGCGTCTTGAAGCGGCCCTTGGCCACGCCGAATTCGAGCGGCGCCAGCTTCAGCACCGCGTCTTCCATGAAGGCGTGGACTTTCAGGCTGTCCAGCGGCACGGCCTGCGGGCGCTCGATGCGCTGGCCGGTGTACTGCAGGTCCAGGTCCATCTTGTTCCAGCGGCTGGTGTCGAACGGGTCGTCGGGCAGCACCTTGCCGGGTCGCTGCCTGCGCTCCGGGTTGTTGGACTTGGCGCCCACCACCGGGCCCAGGTCTTCCAGCCGCAGCAGCTTGGACCGCATCGTGCCCTTGAGCAGCGGGCGCGGCTGGCGCGACGTGTAGGTCACGTCGCCGGCCAGATCGGTCTTGCCCACGGTGCCGGTGAAGCCGCGGTAGTCCCACACCGAGGCGTCGGGCTTGAGCGTGCCGACCAGTTGCCCACGCGTGTTGAACGGCGGCGTGTCGGGCAGCACGATGCCGGTCAGCGGATACAGGTCGGCCAGGCTGCCGCCGCGCAGCGTGACCTGGAAATCCACGCCCGACAGGTGGCGCGGGTTGGCGATGTGGCCCTCGGCGGTGGCGCCCAGGCGGCCGGCGCGGGCGTCGAATTTCAGCGGAAAGTCGAGCTGTTCTTCAGACAGCGACAGCAGCGACCCGGCCTTGCCGCTGCCGCGCACCTCGGCCTTGTCGTGCCAGCCCGAAAACTGAAAGCCCACGCCGTAACGGCCGTTTTCGGTGGCGTCTGGCGCCAGCGTTTCGACCGTGCTGGACACACTGAGTTGGCGCAAGGCGTCCTCATAGCCCAGTTGCCCCTTGTCCAGCAGCAGCCGGCCCAGCGTGACGTTCCAGCGGCCGCGCGCGCCGTCCGGCTGCCGGCGGAAGTCGAAGGTCCAGTTGTTGCGCTCCTTGTCGACGCGCTCCAGCCGCACGTCCGGCTCGCTCAAGGTCACGCTGCGGATGTCGATGCGGCGCGCCAACAGCGGCAGCAGGGCAATGTCGGCCGACGCGCGGCCGATGTGGGCAAAGTGCGGCCCCTTGGCCGGAAAGTCGGGCGGGTTGCCGATCAGCACGTCGTCGGCGTTGACCAGCGGCGTCGGGATCCAGCGGCGCCAGCCGGTTTCCATCTTCTGCGGCCACTGCCAGTCGACGTCGAGCGGCCCGCGGATCTCGAAGTCGCGCCCGATGGCCTGCGACACCTGCTGCGACACCCAGGCACGCGAGCGGTTCCAGTCGTTCCAGGTCAGCCACGCCAGGGCGGCGCCCAGCACCACCAGCAGGGCCGCGACCAGCCCCAAGCCCCAGCGCAGCAGGGTGCGGCGGGGCGGGCGGGTGGATGGGGAAGGGTTCGGGCTCATGACGGACAGCGTCGCCGGTGGGGCGGATCGGCCGGCAGAGATCGGCCGGCAGACGGGGTCGATGCTAGCCACGCATGGCGGCCTGCGGTCGCTAAGATTGCCGCTTTCGCCTTCTTCCTACAGCGTCATGCTCCGCACTGCCCGGGCGCGGCGCCGCTTGTCCGACATGGCCGCCCCATCCACCCGTTTTTTCGGCATCGACGCGCTGCGCGGCGCGGCCATGCTGTGGATGACGGCCTACCACTTCGCCTTCGACCTGAACCACTTCGGCCACATCCGCCAAAACTTCTACGCCGACCCGCTGTGGACGGGGCAGCGCACCGGCATCGTCAGCCTGTTTCTGCTGTGCGCGGGCATGGGGCAGGCGCTGGCGGTGCAGCAGGGGCAGAGCTGGCCGCGCTTTTGGCGCCGTTGGGGGCAGGTGGCAGGGTGTGCGCTGCTGGTGACTGCGGGGGCGGCGCTGATGTTTCCCCACAGCTGGATCAGCTTTGGCGTGCTGCATGGCATGGCCGTGATGCTGCTGATCACGCGCTGGCTGCTGGTGCGCGGCTGGCTGCGCGGCGCCGTGCCGTGGGTGGGCGCCGTGCTGCTGATCGCCGCCACGCCGCTGGCGGGCGAGGGGCTGCGCACGCAGGCGCCGGCCGGGTGGGCGACGGCTTTGGACAGCCGCTGGCTCAACTGGCTGGGGCTGGTGACGCACAAGCCCATCACCGAAGACTACGTGCCACTGCTGCCCTGGCTGGGCGTGATGTGGCTGGGCGTAGGCCTGATGCAGTGGCCGCGCTGGCGCGCCGCGATGGCGCGCACCCCCGGCACGCTGTCGCGCGCCATCGCGCCGCTGGGGCGCTGGAGCCTGAGCTACTACATGCTGCACCAGCCGGTGCTGATCGGCGCGCTGATGGCGTGGGGCGCGTGGCGCGCGGCTTGAGGCAATAACTGGCCTGTAGCGCTTGGCGGATCAGCGCAGTACGCTTCTTTTTCGATAGCAAAAGAAAAGGGCAGCCCGAAGGCTGCCCCGTGGCGCAGCGCCGGCCGGCGCGCTTATTCGACCTTGGCCTTAGCACGCAGGTCTTCCTGGTATTTCACCAGCTTTTGCTGCTGCATTTGCTGCACGATTTGCGGCTTGACCTGCTCGAAGGGCGGCAGATCGGGCGCCTTGGCCTCGCGCACGTCGTCGACGCGAATCACGTGCCAGCCGAACTGCGACTTGACGGGCGCGTCGGTCATCTGGCCCTTGTCCAGCTTCTTCAGCGCGTCGGCAAACTCGGGCACGTAGCCTTGCGGGTTGGCCCAGCCCAGGTCGCCACCTTGCGCACCAGAGCCCGGGTCCTTGGACTGCTTCTTGGCGATGTCGTCGAACTTGGCGCCTTTCTTGATCTGGGCGATGATGGCCTTGGCCTCGTCTTCTTTCTCGACCAGGATGTGGCGCGCCTTGAATTCCTTGGCGCCGGCCTGGGGCGCCTGGCTGCCCACCACGCGGTCGTACTCAGCCTTGGCTTCGGCGTCGGTCACGGTGTTCTTGGCCTGGAAGTCGGCGAACAACTCGTTGATCAGCACGCTCTGGCGCGCCAGATCCATCTTGGCGCGGAAATCGGGCGACGCCTCCAGGCCGCGGCGCTGCGCTTCCTGCATGAAGATTTCGCGCGCAATGACTTCTTCGCGCAACTGCTTTTCCACGTCGGGCGGCACGGGCTGGCCGGCGCGCGCGGCTTGGGCCTTGATCTGCGTGGCCAGCGCGTCCAGCCGCGCCTTGGGCACCGGTTTGCCGTTGACGATGGCGACGTTCTGGGCCAGGGCGGGAAGGGCCAGCGCGCCCGCCAGCAGGGCCGTGGCGGTGGTGGCCAGGAGAGACTTGTTCATGATGTGGTCAGGCTGAGGAAAGCTCCCTGCCGGGAGGGGATGATGCCGCGGTGGCGGCGAAGAAAACAGGTAATTATGGCGTCTTGAACAAGCCGCGCTGGCGAGCGCCGCGAACGCACCCGTGCCGGCCGCTGGCGTGATGCCCCTGCGCGAAGCCAGAAGGGGCAAGCCCCGTCAGCTCAGGCGGCTGTCGCTTCGATCGCCAACGCGTGCACGCCATCGCGGTCGATGAAGTCCTGCAACGCGGCGTACACCATGCGGTGCCGAGCCACGCGCGGGCGGCCGTCGAAATGCGGCGACGCAATGCGCACGCGGAAATGCGTGCCCAAGCCGGTGCCGTTGGCGCCGGCGTGGCCTTCGTGCTGCCAGCTTTCGTCCAGCACCTCCAGCTGGGTGGGCTGCAGTTGCTCGCGCAGGCGCGCGGCCATGCGGTCGGCCAGGGGCAGGGTGGTCATTCGGTCTTCTCCGCCGGCGCTTCGTCGCTGAGATGGCGCGCCACGTAAATGCCCTGGCCCACGATGAAGGCCAGCGGAAACACATAGCCCCACAGCTTGAAGTTGGCCCAGGCGTCGGTCGAGAAAAACGCCGCCACGTAGCCATTGATGGCGGCCATGAACAGGCAGTACAGCACCCACGCCAGCGTCAGCCGGTTCCACACCGGGTCGGGCAGGGCCAGCTGGCTGCCCAGCATCATCTTGAGGAAGTTCTTGCGGTAGGCCCACAGCGCCACCGCCAGCGCAACGGCCATGGCGGTGTAGAGCACCGTGGGCTTCCATTTGATGAAGCGTTCGTCCTGCAGAAACAGCGTCAGCCCGCCAAAGATCAGGATCAAGGCCAGCGTGGCCTTGTGCATGGTGGTCAGCTTCTTGTCGATGGCATAGATGATGGCCATCTGCGCCACCGTTGCCGCCATCAGCACGGCCGTGCCCACGTAGATGCCGTACATCTTGTACGCGACAAAAAACAGCACCAAAGGCAAAAAGTCGAGCAGCAGTTTCATCGGGAATCACGAAGTCGGGATGGCGGCGGCGCAGGGCGGCCGACCGCCGAGCGTGTCATGTATAACGCGCAAGGGTATTGTCGCCGCTGCCATGCAAGGCGTGCGGAAGGGCGACTCAGGGCTTCTGGAAGTCCAGCGACGCCGAATTCATGCAATAGCGCAGGCCCGTGGGCTGCGGCCCGTCCGGGAACACGTGGCCCAGGTGGGCGCCGCATTTGGCGCAGACGGTTTCGACGCGCTCCATGCCCAGGCTGGTGTCGCGCCGCTCCTCAATGGCGCCGGGCACGGCCAGCGAAAAACTGGGCCAGCCGCAGCCGGCGTCGAATTTGGTGTCGGAATCGAACAGCTTGGCGCCGCAGCAGATGCAGTGGTAGCTGCCGTCGGCCCAGTGCTGTTCGTACTTGCCGGTATAGGGGCGCTCGGTGGCGGCGTGGCGGGTGACCTGGTAGGCGGGCGCTTCGGCGCCTTTTTCGGCCAGCAGGGCGCGCCATTCGGCGTCGGTCTTTTGCACGGGATGGTTCATGACGAGCAGCTTATCTGGATGTGGGAAGCCCAGTCGGGCGGAAAGCCGGTCCAGTCGGCCCAGCGCGGGTGTGCGGGCTGCTCGTCGAACGGCGTTTCGAGCAGCGCCAGCAGGTCTTGGATGGGCTGGAAGTCCTTGAGTTTCGCGCGGGCGATGACTTCCTCGGCCATGTGGTTGCGCAGCACGATGGCGGGGTTGGTCTTGAGCATCAAATCGGCCGCCAGCGCCCGATCATATTGGGCAATTAGCTCCTGATACTGTAGCAACCAGCGGGCGATGGCCGCGCGGTCGACGAACAGCTCGTGCACCGTGTCGGCCGGTGCGCCGCCCACGTGATGGGACAGGCGCCGCCAGAAGATGGTCCAGTCGGTGCGCTCCTGCGCCATCAGCTCCAGCACCTCGCGCACCAGCGCGCGCGACGCGTCGCTGGCCTGCGGCAGGCCCAGCTTGGCGGCCATGCGCTGGTCCAGCGCGGCGGCGAACAGCGTCTTGTACGGCTCCAGCGCGTCCAGCGCCGCCTGCTGGTCGTCGATCAGCGGCATCAGCGCCTGGGCCAGCGCAAACAAGTTCCAGTAGCCGATCTGCGGCTGGCGGTGGTAGGCGTAGCGACCGCTGTGGTCAGAGTGGTTGCAGATGTGCGCGGGGTCGAAGCCGTCCATGAACTGAAACGGGCCATAGTCGATGGTCAGGCCCAGGATGCTCATGTTGTCGGTGTTCATCACGCCGTGCATGAAGCCCACGGCCTGCCAGTCGGCCATCAGCTCGGCGGTGCGCCGGGTGACGGCCGCCAGCAGCGCGGCGACGGGGTTGGACGCGGCGCGGCAGTCGGGGTAGAAGCGGTCGATGACGTAATCGCTCAGCCGGCGCAGCTCGTCCACCTGTCCGTTGGCGTTGAAATGCTCGAAATGGCCAAAGCGGATGAAGCTGGGCGCCACGCGGGTGACGACGGCCGCGGTTTCGACCGTTTCGCGCCGCACGGGCTGGTCAGACCCGGTGATGCATAGCGCGCGGGTGGTGGGGACGCCCAACGCGTGCATCGCCTCGCTGGCCAGAAATTCGCGGATCGACGAGCGCAGCACGGCGCGCCCGTCGCCCATGCGCGAATAGGGCGTGAGGCCGCTGCCCTTGAGCTGCAGCTCCAGCCAGTCGCCCGCGGGCGTGCGCACTTCGCCCAGCAGGTGGGCGCGCCCGTCGCCCAGCTGGCCGGCCCACACGCCAAACTGGTGGCCGCTGTACACGCTGGCCAGCGGGCGACTGCCCGCCAGCACGCGGTTGCCGGCAAAGGCTTGCAGCGCGTCCTGCGCGCGCCAGCCCTCGTTGGCCAGACCCAACTCGCGCGCCATGCCTTCGCTGTGCGCCACCCAGTACGGGTCGCGCAGCGGCATGGGCGCCAGCGGCGTGTGAAAGGCGGTGCCCAGGCGTTCGAAGCCATGGCGCCAGTCAAGCCCCAGGTCGGTCGCCGGGGGCGGGGAAGTCAGCCTGTCCTGCATGGGCGGCATTGTCGGCGCTTGGCGGCGCGCGCGCAGGGTTGGGGGGTCGATGGCAACGGGCAGGGCAGGGTCGTACGCGCTGGCGGCAAATGAAATAGGCCGCCAGCGCTTTTCATCAAAGGATTTATTGCTATCACAACGATAGTCTTCAAGCGCCCGGCGACCGCCGGCGATGCTGCGCGGTCGGTCGCCAAGGCGGCACGCCGGTGCGCAGCGATGGATTAGTATTTGCTTCGATTGAACTTACAAATACCCGCCTTGACAGGAGAAACCATGCTGGGTTTGATGCAGAGCCATCCGCTGCTTATTTCCGCGCTGATCGAACACGCCGCGCGCCACCATGGCGATGGCCAGATCGTGTCGCGCCGCGTCGAAGGCGACATCCACCGCTATACGTGGGCCGATGTGCGGCGCCGCGCCATGCAGGTGGCCAATGCGCTCGATGCGTCGGGCCTGGCGGCGGGCGACCGCGTCGGCACGCTGGCCTGGAACGGCTACCGCCACCTGGAGCTGTACTTTGGCGTCAGTGGCTCGGGCCGCGTGCTGCACACCGTCAACCCGCGCCTGCTGCCCGAGCAGATCGCCTGGATCGTCAACCACGCCGAAGACCGCATCCTGTGCTTCGACATGACCTTCCTGCCCATCGTCAAGGGCATCCAGGCCCATTGCCCGGGCGTCAAGCAGTGGATTGCCCTGTGCGACGCCGACAAGCTGCCGGCCGACACCGGCATCCCCCATCTGGTCAGCTACGAGGCGTGGATCGGCAGCCAGTCCGACCGCTACGACTGGCCGGTGTTCGACGAGAACACCGCCTCCAGCATGTGCTACACCAGCGGCACCACGGGCCACCCGAAGGCGGCGCTGTACAGCCACCGCTCCACCGTGCTGCACGCCTACGCGGCGGCGCTGCCGGACGTGATGTCGCTGTCGGCGCGCGACGCGGTGCTGCCGGTGGTGCCGATGTTCCACGTCAACGCCTGGGGGCTGCCCTATTCGGCGGCCATGACGGGGTGCAAGGTGGTGTTTCCGGGCGGCGCGCTCGACGGCAAGTCGGTCTACGAACTGATCGAGGGCGAGAAGGTGACTTTCGCCGCCGGCGTGCCCACGGTGTGGCAGATGATGCTGGGCCACATGGCGCAGAACAACCTGAAGTTCTCGACGCTGAACCGCACCGTGATTGGCGGCTCGGCCTGCCCGCCGGCCATGATCGACACCTTCCGCAACCAGTACGGCGTGGACGTGCTGCACGCCTGGGGCATGACCGAGATGAGCCCGCTGGGCACGCTGTGCACGCTGAAGGAAAAGCACCGCGACCTGCCCGAGGCCGATCAGATGAAGCTGCGCCTCAAGCAAGGCCGCGCCATCTTCGGTGTCGACATGAAGATCGTCGGCGCCGACGAGCAGGAATTGCCCTGGGACGGCAAGACCTATGGCGATCTGTACGTCAAGGGCCCGTGGATTCTGGGCAGCTACTTCAAGGGCGAGGGCGGTGACCCGTTGCGGGGTGGCTGGTTCCCCACCGGCGACGTGGCCACCATCGACGCGGATGGCTTCATGCAGATCACCGACCGCAGCAAGGACGTCATCAAGTCGGGCGGCGAATGGATCAGCTCCATCGACGTCGAGAACATCGCCATGGCGCACCCGGCGGTGGCCATGGCGGCGTGCATCGGCATGCCGCACCCCAAGTGGGACGAGCGGCCCATCGTCGCCGTGGCGCTGAAGCCCGGCGCCGAAGTGACGCGCGACGAGCTGCTGGCCTTCTTCGAGGGCAAGCTGGCCAAGTGGCAGATTCCGGACGACGTGGTGTTCGTCGACTCGATTCCCATCGGCGCCACCGGCAAGATGCTCAAGGCCCGGCTGCGCGAACAGCTGAAGGATTACCGGCTGCCCAGCGCGTAAGCCGCCGCCGATGGCGCCGAGTCTTATCGGCCGTCGGCGCTTGCTGATTCTGGCTATGGCGCTAGATTTTATGTAGCAACCACCGCGTGCCAGCGCACAGGCACGTAGGCGACAGTGGCTCAGGGCAAAACCCGATGCCGTGTGCCAGGCGGGGCGATACCCTCGGCGCATCCCTCAATACGCATATGCAGGAGACAAGCATGAAGTACCGTGTCAAATCGATGGTGTTCGCGGTGGCGCTGGCGGCGGCCGGCGCGGCCTGCGCCCAGCAGGGCGAGGTGGTCAAGATCGTGCGCATCGACCCGCTCACCGGCCTGATGGGCCCGGTGGGCACCAACCAGGACAAGAGCTACAAGTTCTTTGCCGAAAAATTCAGCGGCAAGGGCAACCCGGCCGGTGTCAAGTTCGAGTTCGAGACCATCGACAACAAGCTCAGCCCCGCCGAAAGCCTGAACGCGCTGAAGGCCGCCATCGACAAGGGTGTGCGCTACATCGCCCAGGGCAACGGCTCTTCGGTGGCGCTGGCCATCATCGACGCCGTCAACAAGCACAACGAGCGCAACCCCGGCAAGGAAGTGCTGTACCTGAACGACGCCGCGGTCGACCCCGACCTGACGAACAGCAAGTGCAGCTACTGGCACTTCCGCTTCGACGCCGACACGTCGATGAAGATGGAAGCCATGACCACCTACATCAAGGATCTGCCCGATGTGAAGAAGGTGTTCCTGATGAACCAGAACTATTCGCACGGGCATCAGGTGGCCAAGTACGCCAAGGAAAACCTGGCGCGCAAGCGGCCCGACATCCAGATCGTTGGCGAAGACCTGCACCCGCTGGGTCAGGTGCGCGACTTCGCGCCCTACATCGCCAAGATCAAGGCGTCGGGCGCCGACACCGTGATCACCGGCAACTGGGGGTCCGACCTGTCGCTGCTCATCAAGGCCGCCAACGAGGGCGGCTACAACGGCAAGTTCTTTACCTATTACACGGGCGTCACTGGCACGCCGTCTGCCCTGGGCAAGAACGGCGAAGGCCGCGTCTACCAGGTGGCCTACAACCACTACAACATGGGCGGCCAGATGCAGAAGTGGATGGACGAGTTCAAGGCCAAGTACAACGACGACTTCTACACTGGCTCCATCCCGCGCATTTACCAGCTGCTGGGCGAGGCCATGGCCAAGGCCAAGTCCACCGACCCGGTGAAGGTGGCCGCCGTGCTGGAAGGCCTGAAGGCCAACTCGTACAACGGCGAGATCGAGATGCGCAAGAACGACCACCAGTTGCAGCAGCCGCTGTATGTGTCGGTCTGGCAAAAAGCCGACGCCAAGAATCCGTACAGCCCCGAAAACACGGGCATGACGCTGGTGCCGGTCAAGGAGTATCCCAACTACGTGTCCAGCACGCCGACGTCTTGTCAGATGAAGCGGCCGAAGTAAGCTCCCCCCTGAGGCGCTGACGCGCCTTCCCCCCTGAGGGGGGACGCCGCCGGCGGCCGGGCCAAGCCCGCTCCGCGGCGGCCCCGCGTGGCCTGCTCCGCGGCCATCGGACGATCAGGTCGCGCTGGTTCCAAATTCACAAGCTCCCGCATGGAATTCTTCCTTATTTCGATGCTCAACGGGCTGAGCTACGGCCTGTTGCTGTTCATGCTGAGTTCCGGCCTGACGCTGATTTTCAGCATGATGGGCGTGCTGAACTTCGCGCACGCCAGCTTCTACATGCTGGGTGCCTACCTGGGCTACACCATCTCGCGGTTCACCGGCTTCTGGCCGGCACTGGTGCTGGCGCCGCTGCTGGTGGGTGCGCTGGGCGCCGTGTTCGAGCGGCTGTGCCTGCGGCGCGTGCACCGCTTCGGTCACGTGCCTGAGTTGCTGATCACCTTCGGCCTGTCCTATGTGGTGCTGGAAGTGGTTCAGCTCATCTGGGGCCGGCTGGCGCTGGAATTTCGCCCGCCCGACATGCTGCAGGGGCCGGTGTTCACGCTCATCAACCACTCGTCCGAAGGCCTGAGCGTGGTCTGGGGCCGCGCCGCGCCCGAGCTGTGCCACGCCGCCGACGCCGCCGTGCGCGTGGTGTGCTCGCCGTTTCCGGCCACGCGCGGTTTCATGATGCTGGTGGCGGTGGTCATGCTGGTGGCGGTGTGGCTGCTGCTGACGCGCACGCGCATCGGCCTGGTGATTCAGGCCGCGCTGACGCACCCCGAGACCGCCGAGGCGCTGGGCCACAACGTGCCGCGCGTGTTCATGCTGGTGTTTGGCGCCGGTTCTGCGCTGGCCGGGCTGGCGGGCGTCATCGGCGGCAGCACCTTTCTCACCGAGCCGGCCATGGCCGCCACGGTCGGATCGATCATCTTCGTAGTGGTGGTGGTGGGTGGCATGGGCTCGCTCGCGGGGGCTTTCGTGGCGTCGCTGCTGATTGGCGTGTTGCAGACCTTCGCCGTGGCGCTGGACTATTCGCTGGGCTCGCTGCTGGCCAGCCTGGGCGTGCAGCTGGGCGCGGCGGCGCAGGCCAATTCGCTGGTCAAGCTCACCGTGTCGCAGGTGGCGCCGATCCTGCCGTATCTGCTGCTGGTGCTGATCCTGATTTTCCGGCCCAAGGGCCTGCTGGGCACGCGGGAGGGTTGAGCATGGCCGCCAACGTCTATCGCTACCGTCCGCTGGATTTGGCCCGCTGGGTCATCTGGAGCAGCTTTGCGCTGGTGCTGCTGATCGCGCCGCTGGTGCTGTCCAGCAGCCTGTCGATCACGCTGCTGTCGCAGATCGGCATCGCCATCATTGCCTGCCTGTCATACAACATGCTGCTGGGCCAGGGCGGCATGCTGAGTTTCGGCCACGCGGTGTATTCGGGGCTGGGGTCGTTCCTGGCGATCCACGCGCTCAACGCCGTGTCGGCGGGCAAGCTGCCCATTCCGGTGTCGCTGATTCCGCTGGTCGGCGGCCTGGCCGGTTTGCTGTTTGCCGTGCTGCTGGGCTACGTCACCACCAAGAAGGCGGGCACCACCTTCGCGATGATCACCCTGGGCGTGGGCGAACTGGTGTTTGCCATGTCGCTGATGATTCCCGAATTCTTCGGCGGCGAGGGCGGCGTGTCGGGCAACCGCATGGTGGGCGAGCCGTTCCTGGGCATCAGCTTCGGGCCGCCGCGGCAGGTGTATTACCTGATCGCCGTGTACACCTTCATCTGCGTGGCGGCGATGTATGCGTTCACGCGAACGCCGCTCGGGCGCATGCTGAATGCCGTGCGCGACAACCCCGAGCGGGTTGAATTTGTCGGCTACGACGCGCAGCGCGTGCGCTATCTGTCGTTCATCGTGGCCGGCTTCTTCGCCGGCATCTCGGGCGGCCTGGCGGCGCTCAACTTCGAGATCGTCACGGCTGAGGTGGTGGGCGCCGCGCGTTCGGGCGCCTACCTGCTGTTCACCTTTCTTGGCGGCGCGACCTTTTTCTTTGGCCCCATCATCGGCGCCGTGCTGATGGTGCTGGCCTTCGTGCTGTTCTCCGAGCTGACCAAGGCATGGCTCTTGTACCTGGGCCTGATCTTCATGTTCATGGTCATGTACGCGCCGGGCGGCATTGCCAGCCTGCTGATGATGAACCTGCGCGTGGCCAAGTTCGGGCGCCTGAAGGAGCTGCTGCCGCATTACGCGCTGCTGGCGGTGCTGGGCATCGTGGCGCTGGCGGGGGTGTCGGCATTGATCGAGATGGTCTATCACCTGCAGCTGGAAGGCGCGGGCAGCGGCGCGCTGCGCTTCATGGGCCTGAACCTGGATGTGTCGCAACCCATGCACTGGGCCGCCGCCGCCGTGGTGGCGCTGGCTGGTGGCGCGGCCTTCGAATGGGCGCGCCGCCGCTTCGCGCGCCAGTGGGGCGCCGTGCAGGCCGATATCGAAGCCCGCATCAAGCACCAGGAGATGCACGGATGAGCCCGCCCGCCCTTGAACTGCGCGACGTGCGCAAAAGCTTCGGCAAGACCGAGATCATTCGCGGCGTCAGCATGACGGTGCAGCCGGGCGAGCGCGTGGGCGTGATCGGCCCCAACGGCGCCGGCAAGTCCACGCTGTTCAACCTGATCAGCGGCCGCTTTGCGCCCAGCAGCGGCGAGATCCTGCTGAACGGCCAGCGCATCGACGGCAAGAAGCCGTACGAGATCAACCGCGCCGGCCTGTCGCGCAGCTTCCAGATCACCAACATCTTCCCCAAGCTGAGCGTGTTCGAGAACCTGCGCTGCGGCGTGCTGTGGAGCCTGGGCTACCGCTACACCTTCCTCAAGTTCCTGGCCGACCTGCACGACGCCAACGAACGCGCCGAGCAGCTCATGCGCATGATCCACCTGCAGGCCAAGCGCGACACCCTGGCCATGAACCTGACCTACGCCGAGCAGCGGGCGCTGGAAATCGGCATCACCATTGCCGGCGGTGCCGGCGTGATCCTGCTGGACGAACCGACCGCGGGCATGAGCCGCAGCGAGACGCGGCACTTCATCGAGCTGATCAAGGAAGTCACCGTGGGCAAGACGCTGCTGACGGTGGAGCACGACATGGGCGTGGTTTTCGGCCTGGCCGACAAGATCGCCGTCGTGGTGTACGGCGAGGTGCTGGCCTTCGACACGCCCGAGGCGGTGCGCGCCAATGCGCGCGTGCAAGAGGCATACCTGGGTTCGGTGGTGGCCGAAGAACAGGCGGGGGCGCACTGATGGCAGAGTCCACGCTTCAGGTCAGCGACCTGCACGCCTACTACGGCAAGAGCCACGTGCTGCACGGCGTGCGGTTCGACGTGCGGCCAGGCGAAATCGTGGCGCTGTTGGGGCGCAACGGCTCAGGCCGCTCCACCACCGCCAAGGCTGTGATGGGCATGGTCGATGCGCGCGGCGACGTGCGCTTCAAGGGCCAGCCCATCCTGGGCAAGAAGCCGTTCGAAATCGCCCACCTGGGCCTGGGCTATGTGCCCGAAAGCCGTGACATCTTCCCCAAGCTCACGGTGCACCAGAACCTGCTGCTGGGGCAAAAAGGCTCTGGCCGGGGCAGCCGCTGGACGTTCGACGACATGTACGCCATGTTTCCGCGCCTGAAGGAGCGCGAACACACCGAAGCCGGCGTCATGTCGGGCGGCGAGCAGCAGATGCTGACGCTGTGCCGCACGCTGATGGGCGACCCCGACCTGATCATCATCGACGAACCGACGGAAGGCCTGGCGCCCAAAATCGTCGAACTGGTGGGCGAATACCTGAAAAAGCTGAAGGAGCGCGGCATCTCGGTGCTGCTGATCGAGCAGAAACTGACCATTGCCATGCGCATTTCCGACCGCGCCCTGGTGATGGGCCACGGCAGCATCGTGTTCGAGGGCACGCCCGACCAGTTGCGCGCCGACGCCGCCACCCGCAAGGAATGGCTGGAAGTGTGACGGCGCTGGCGTTCGCCGACAGCGCCGTTACTATATTTTTAATAGCTTGGTGCGCTTGTCTGGCAAGCGTCAGCGCCCTCAATCGATCCGGTGGCAGCTGCTGTGGCCGCCGCCACCGGGCACCTCGTCGGCCGCGTCTCGGCCAGGGCGGTGAGCTGACCACCGTGCCGGCGGCGCGTGCCATGATCGGTTTTGTCCCTGCGGCGACAAGCTTCATTGCAGCAAGCCGCTTCATCTTTCAAAATGCACCGGTTGTCCCCGGTGCGCACCACCCGCGCCCCCTCACGAGAAACCCAGGAGTCCAGCACCCATGACCGCGCACTACAAGGTCCAAGGCGACGTCGCCATCATTTCCATGAACAACCCGCCCGTCAACGGCCTCGGCTACGACACGCGGGTTGGCATTACCAGCGGGTTGGACAAAGCCAACGCCGATCCGGCCGTCAAAGCCATCGTGCTGACGGGAGAGGGCAAGGCGTTTTCGGGCGGCGCCGACATCCGCGAATTCAATTCAGCCAAGGCCATGCAGGAGCCGATCCTGCTGTCGGTGATCGTCGCCGTTGAAAACTCGCCAAAGCCCGTGGTCGCGGCCGTGCATTCCGTCGCCATGGGCGGCGGGCTGGAACTGGCGCTGGGCGCGCACTACCGCATCGCCGCGCCGGGGGCCAAAATCGCGCTGCCCGAAGTCAAGCTGGGCCTGATCCCCGGCGCCGGCGGCACCGTGCGCTTGCCGCGCGTGCTGGGCCCCGAAACCGCGCTGAACCTGATCGTCAAGGGCGACCCGGTGAACAGCGAACTGCTGGCCAGCCTGCCCGGCCAGAAGCTGTTCGACAAGATGGCTTCGTCGCCCGAAACCCTGCTGGAAGAAGCGGTGGCCTTCGCCCGCGAAGTGGCCGCCAGGCACGCCGATGGCTCACCCCTGCCGCTGGTGCGCCACCTGCCGTGCAAGCACCCCAATGGCGATGCCTACTTCCAGTTCGCGCGCAACATGGTCAAGGGCATGGCCAAGAACTTTCCGGCGCCGGCCAAGTGCGTGGACGCGGTGGAGAACGCCACCAAGTACAAGTTCGACGACGCGCTGGCCAAGGAGCGCGAGATCTTCATCAACCTGATGCAGACGCCCGAGTGCAAGGCGCTGCGCCACATCTTTGCCGCCGAGCGCGCCGCCAGCAAGATTCCCGACGTGGGCGACGACGTGAAGCCGCGCGAGGTCAAGCAAGTCGGCGTGATCGGCGCCGGCACCATGGGCGGCGGCATCGCCATGAACTTCCTCAATGCCGGCATTCCGGTGACCATTCTGGAGACCAAGCAGGAGGCGTTGGACCGGGGCTTGGCCACCATCCGCAAGAACTACGAAGGTCAGGTCAAGAAGGGCAAGCTGAAAGCAGACAAGTACGACCAGCGCATGGCCTTGCTCACGGCCACGCTCAACTACGACGACCTGAAAGACGCCGACCTCATCATCGAAGCGGTGTTCGAGGAAATGGGCGTCAAGGAGCAGGTGTTCAAGAAACTGGACGAAGTGGCCAAGCCTGGCGCCATCCTGGCCAGCAACACCTCCACGCTGGATGTGGACCAGATCGCCGCCTTCACGAAGCGCCCGCAGGACGTGGTCGGCATGCATTTCTTCAGCCCGGCCAACGTGATGAAGCTGCTGGAAGTGGTGCGCGGCAAGGCCGCGGCCAAGGACGTGCTGGCCACCGTGATGGCGATTGCCAAGAAGATCAAGAAGACGGCCGTGGTCTCGGGCGTGTGCGACGGCTTCATCGGCAACCGCATGATCGAGCAGTACAGCCGCCAGGCCGGTTTCTTGCTGGAGGAGGGCGCCACGCCGCAACAGGTGGACAAGGCCATCGAGAAGTTCGGCTTTGCCATGGGCCCGTTCCGCATGGGCGACCTGGCCGGCAACGACATCGGCTGGGCCATCCGCAAGCGCCGCTATCAGGAAAAGCCCGACATGAAGTACAGCAAGACCGCCGATCTGCTGTGCGAGCTGGGCCGCTTTGGCCAGAAGACGGGCGCTGGCTGGTACGACTACCAGCCCGGCAAGCGCGACGCCATCCCGTCCAAGCTGGTGGAAGAGATGGTCGAGAAGCACCGCAAGGACCAAGGCATCACGCCGCGCAAGATCAGCGATCAGGAGATCGTGGAGCGCCTGGTGTATTCGCTGGTCAATGAAGGCGCGCACATCCTCGAAGACGGCATTGCCAGCAAGGCCAGCGACATCGACATGGTGTACCTGACGGGCTACGGCTTTCCGATCTGGCGCGGTGGCCCCATGAAGTACGCCGACCAGATGGGCCTGTTCAACGTGGCCGAAAGCATGAAGCGCTTTGCGCGCAACCCGCGTGATGACGGCAGCTTCTGGCAACCCGCACCGCTGCTCGCCAAACTGGCCGCCGAGGGTAAGACATTCAGCTAAATCAGCGTCAGGTCGGTGCGGTATCTGCGCCGGCAGCTATTGAATCAGGAGCAAACCAATGACTTCCGCCGTAATCGTTTCCACCGCCCGCACGCCGCTCGCCAAGAGCTGGAAGGGCGCCTTCAACATGACGCATGGCGCCACGCTCGGCGGCCACGCGGTCAAGCACGCCATCGAGCGCGCGGGCATCGAGTTTGGTGCCGTCGACGACGTCATCATGGGCTGCGCCAACCCTGAAGGCGCCACCGGCATGAACATCGGCCGCCAGATCGCGCTGATGGCCGGTTGCCCCGTCACCACCTCGGGCATGACGGTGAACCGCTTCTGCTCGTCGGGCCTGCAGACCATCGCGCTGGCCGCGCAGCGCATCATTGCGGGCGAGGCCGATGTGTTCGTCGCCGGCGGCGTGGAAAGCATTTCCTGCGTGCAGCAGGAGATGAACCTGCACATGATGAAGGACCCGGCGCTCGAAGCCAAGGTGCCCGCCATTTACTGGAGCATGCTGCAGACCGCCGAGCAGGTCGCCAAGCGCTACAACATCGGCCGCGACGCCATGGACGAATACGGCGCCGCCAGCCAGCAGAAGGCGGTGGCGGCGCAGGCATCGGGCAAGTTCGACGATGAAATCGCCGCCATCACCGTCACCGCCGGCGTGGCCGACCCCGTGATGGGCCTGCGCACCAAGGAAGTCACCGTCTCCAAAGACGAAGGCACGCGCGAAGGCACCACCAAGGAAGGCATCAGCGGCATCAAGCCCGCGCTGCCCGGCGGCCTGATCACGGCCGGCAACGCCAGCCAGTTCAGCGATGGCGCCGGCGCCTGCGTGGTGGTGAGCGAAGACTACGCGGCCAAGCACAACCTGAAGCCCATGGGCCGCTTCCTCGGCTTTGCCGTGGCCGGCTGCGAGCCCGACGAAATGGGCATCGGCCCCGTGTTCGCCGTGCCCAAGGTGCTGGCCAAGCTGGGCCTGAAGGTCAGCGACATCGACCTGTGGGAACTGAACGAAGCCTTCGCCGTGCAGGTGCTGTACTGCCGCGACAAACTGGGCATCCCCGCCGACCGCCTGAACGTGAACGGCGGCGCCATTGCGCTGGGCCACCCTTATGGCGTGAGCGGCCAGCGGCTGACGGGCCATGCGCTCATCGAAGGCAAGCGCCGCGGGGCCAAGCGCGTGGCGGTGACCATGTGCATCGGTGGTGGCATGGGCGCGGCGGGCATTTTTGAGGTGCTGTGATCGTTTGCTATCGATGAGATAGCTGAGCATCGGGATTCCACGCCGACCTGAGGCCGATTTCGTCCATGAACCTGCGAACCACGCTCGACTTTCTGCTGTACGACTGGCTCAAGGCCGAATCGCTGACCGGGCGCGCGCGCTTTTCCGAGCACTCGCGCGAGACCTTCGACGCGGTGATGGACACCTGCGAGCGCATCGCGCGCGAGAAGTACGCGCCCTTCAACCGCCTCGTCGATACCGAAGAGCCGCGCACCGAAACCAATGCCGACGGCAGCCTGCGCGTGGTGCTGCCGCAGGCCACGCACGACGCGCGCGCCGCCTACGCTGAAAGCGGCATGCTCGCCGCCGCGCAGGACTACGAGCACGGCGGCATGCAGCTGCCGTACCTCGTCGAAGCGGCGGCCAATGCCTTCTTCGGCAAGGCGTCGATCAGCATCGGCTCCAACCTGCTCACGGTGGGCAACGCCAACCTGCTGATGGTGCATGGCACCGAGGCGCAGCAGCGCGTGTTTGCCGCCAACGAATTCAACGGCCGTTGGGCCGGCACCATGTGCCTGAGCGAGCCGCAGGCGGGCTCGTCCTTAAGCGACATCACCACGCGCGCCGTGCTGGAAGATCAGAACGATCCGCTCGGCCCGCGCTACCGCCTGCGCGGCAACAAGATGTGGATCTCGTCGGGCGAGCATGAGCTGACCGAGAACATCGTGCACCTGGTGCTGGCCAAGATTCCGGGGCCGGACGGCAAGCTGATTCCGGGCGTCAAGGGCATTTCGCTCTTCATCGTGCCGAAGAAGCTGGTCGATACGCTAGGGCAACTGACCGGCGTGCGCAACGACGTGGCGCTGGCCGGCCTGAACCACAAGCTGGGCTGGCGCGGCACGACCAACACGCTGCTCAACTTTGGCGAAGGGCAGTTCAAGGTCGATGGCCAAGCCGGCGCCGTGGGCTACCTGGTCGGCGAGCCGCACCAGGGCCTGCGCTGCATGTTCCACATGATGAACGAGGCGCGCATCGCCATCGGCATGGCCGCGGCCATGCTGGGTCTGGCGGGCTACGAGGCTTCGCTCGAATACGCCAGGACGCGCACGCAAGGCCGGCCGGTCGGTGCGGCGGGTAAGGACGCGTCGCAGCCGCCCGTGCGCCTGATCGAGCACGCCGACATCAAGCGCATGCTGCTGGCGCAAAAAGCTTATTGCGAAGGCGCGCTGGCGCTGCTGCTGTACTGCGCCAGGCTGGTCGACGAGCAGCACACCGGCGATGCCGCAAGCGCCGACGAAGCGCGCCTGCTGCTCGAAGTGCTCACGCCGATTGCGAAAAGCTGGCCGAGCGAGAACTGCCTGGAGGCGAACTCGCTTGCCATCCAGATCCACGGCGGCTACGGCTACACGCGCGACTTCCCCGTGGAGCAGTACTGGCGCGACAACCGCCTGAACATGATCCACGAGGGCACGCACGGCATCCAGGCCATGGACCTGCTGGGCCGCAAGGTGCTGATGGAAGGCGGGCGCGGGCTGCAACTGCTGGCCGGGCGCGTCAACGCCACCATCGAGCGCGCCATTCAGCAGCCCGCGCTGGCGACCCATGCCAACGCGCTCGCCAAGGCGCTGGCGCGGATCGGCGCCGTCACCAAGGCCGCCTGGGCCACGGGCAATCCGTCCGAGGCGCTGGCCAACGCCGTGCCCTACATGCAGGCCTTTGGCCATGTGGTGCTGGCGTGGACGTGGTTGGAGCTGGCCCTGGTCGCGCCCGAAGATGCTCCAAAAAATGGAGCAAAGTTGTACGGCGTGCTGCCGACCACCGCCTATTTCTTCCACTACGAACTGCCCAAGATCGACGCCTGGCTGCGCGTGGTGGAAAGCCGCGACATGACGTGCGCCGACATGCCCGAAGCGGCATTCTGAGAAGAGGTTTGGCGTTGGGCGTTCGGCGTTCAACGTGAGCCTTCAGAACGACTCATCGACCCGCTCAACGCTCAACGCTCAACGCTCAACGGAGAACCCATGACCCGCACCATCCAACAACTGTTCGATCTGACCGGCAAGACCGCCCTGGTCACCGGCGGCTCGCGCGGACTGGGCCTGCAGATGGCGCATGCGCTGGGTGAGGCCGGCGCGCGCGTCATGATCAGCTCGCGCAAGGCGGACGAACTGGAAAAGGCCGTGGCCGATCTGCAGGCCGCCGGCATCGACGCGCGCTGGGTTGCCGCCGACTGCGCCGTCGAGGCCGACATCCACCGCCTGGCCGATGAGACGCTGGAGCGCATGGGTGACATCGACGTCCTGGTCAACAACGCCGGCGCGGCCTGGGGCGCGCCGGCCGAAGACCACCCGCTCGACGCCTGGGACAAGGTGATGAACCTGAACGTGCGCGGCTACTTCTTGCTGAGCCAGCGCGTGGCCAAGAAAAGCATGATTGCGCGGAAACAAGGCCGCATCATCAACATCGCCAGCATCGCGGGCCTGGGTGGCAATCCGCCGGAGATTCCGACCATTGCCTACAACACCAGCAAGGGGGCGGTGGTCAACTTCACGCGCGCGCTGGCCACCGAATGGGGCAAGTACGGCATCACGGTCAATGCCATCTGCCCGGGGTTCTTCCCCAGCAAGATGACGCGCGGCACGCTGGAGCGACTGGGCGAGGAAAAGCTCGCCGCGCATTCGCCGCTCAAGCGTCTGGGCGACGACGAGGACCTGAAGGGCATCACGCTGCTGTACGCCAGCGACGCCGGCAAGCACATCACCGGCCAGTGGCTGGCGGTGGATGGCGGCGTGAGTGTGGTGACGGGTGGGTAATCGCTTGAAGCGCTTGGGTTTTTCTCCCTCGCCCCTCGGGGGAGCGGGCAGGGGTGAGGGGCAAGCTGCGCATCAAGCGCAGGCGCCGTTCGCCCTCACCCCAATCCTCGCCCGCACGCGGGAGCGGGGGGAATGCAGGGGCTCCCAATGAGCCTCGACTTCGGCGCCGTCATCCCGTTCGTCCACCACCTCGGCTTCACGCTCGAGCGCTTCGACGGTGGCGAGTCGTTGCTGCATTTCGCACCACGGCCCGAGCACTGCAATTCGTTCGGCGTGGCGCATGGCGGGGCGGTGATGACGTTCCTCGATGTCATCATGGCCACGGCCGCGCGCAGCGCCAATGTGGACAGCGGCATCGTCACCATCGAGATGAAGACCAGCTTCATGCGGCCCGCGCCGGCATCGAAAAGCGGTGAGCCGCTGGTCGGCAAGGGCAAGCTGCTGCACCGCACGCGCACCATGGCGTTTGTCGAAGGCGCCATCTACGACCCGGCGGGCCAGTTGTGCGCCACGGCCACCGGCACCTTCAAGTACGTGGCGCCGGCCGAGCGGCCGGACCACACCCCGGGTCCGCTGCCCACCGACTGATTTTTAGCGTTTCAACCGCTGCCAGACCTTGCCAGAGGCGGGTAGGCAGCTATTACATTCATAGCACAAGGAGTTACCCATGCCGCAAAACCGCCAGATTCTGCTCGACAACCGTCCCCAGGGCGAAGCCGTTGCCAGCAACTTCAAGCTGGTCACCACCGACACGCCGCCGCTGAAAGACGGCGAAGTGCTGGTGCGCCACCATTACCTCAGCCTGGACCCGTACATGCGCGGCCGCATGAACGACAGCAAGAGCTACGCCGCCAGCCAGCCGCTGGGCGAAGTGATGATTGGCGGCACGGTGGGCGAGGTGGTGGACAGCAAGCACGCCAAGTTTGCCGCGGGCGACAAGGTGGTCGGCATGGGCGGCTGGCAGGAATACAGCGTGGTTGACGGCAACGCGCCGGGCATGCTGCGCAAGGTCGACACCACGCACGTGCCGCTGTCGTTCTACCTGGGGGCGGTGGGCATGCCGGGCGTCACGGCGTGGTACGGCCTGGTGAAGATCATCGCGCCGAAGGAAGGCGCCACCGTGGTCGTCAGCGCCGCCACCGGCGCCGTGGGCAGCGCCTTTGCCGCGCTTGCCAAGGCGCGTGGCTGCCGCGTGGTCGGTATTGCCGGCGGCCCCGAAAAGTGCCAGTACGCCGTCGAAGAACTGCATTTCGACGAATGCATCGACTACCGCCAGCACCCGGATGTCAAGACGATGAGCAAGGCGCTGAAGGACGCGTGCCCGAACGGCATCGACGGCTACTTCGAGAACGTGGGCGGCTACATCCTGGACGCGGTGCTGCTGCGCACCAACGCCTTCGCCCGCATCGCCCTGTGCGGCATGATCGCCGGCTACGACGGCCAGCCGTTGCCCATGCAGAACCCTGCGCTGATCCTGGTCAACCGCCTGCTGATCCAGGGCTTCATCGTCAGCGAGCACATGGAAGTGTGGCCCGAGGCGCTGAAGGAACTGGGCACGCTGGTGGCCACCGGCAAACTCAAGCCACGCGAAACGATCGCGCAGGGCATCGACAGCGCGCCCGAGGCCTTCTTGGGCCTGCTCAAGGGCAAGAACTTCGGCAAGCAGCTGGTCAAGCTGATCTGAAGGAGGGGGCCATGTCTGCCACGCACGAGGTCTTCAACCAGCCCGCGCCGCTGGCCGACGTGAACCTGTTCAGCGGCAACCGCGCGCTGCAGGACGCGATCCGCTTCAACGCGCTGGGTTTGGACACTGCGCCGCTGCAGGCGCTGGGCGCGTTGGCTGGCAGTGCCGAGATGCAGCGCCACGCGCGGCTGGCCAATGTATTCACGCCGCAGCTCAAGAGCCACGACCGCTTTGGGCATCGCATCGACGAGGTGGAGTTCCACCCCAGCTACCACGCGCTGATGACCGCCGCCGCCGAGGCGGGGCTGCACGGCACGCCGTACGCGGCGGCCGAGCAGGCCAGCGGCCACGCCCACGTCAAGCGCGCGGCGGGCTTCATGCTGTTCACCGAGGCCGAGCCGTCGATTCTGTGCCCGATCTCGATGACCTACGCGGTGACGCCCGCGCTGCGCGACAACCTCGCCATTCACCGCGACTGGGCGCCCAAGCTGGAAGCCCGCGCGTACGACCCGCAGCTAAAAGTCTGGCGCGACAAGACCGGCGTGACCATGGGCATGGGCATGACGGAGAAGCAGGGCGGCTCCGACGTGCGCGCCAACACCACGCGCGCGGTGCACGACGGGCGCGACGACTGGGGCGAGCGCTATCGGCTCACGGGCCACAAGTGGTTCCTCTCGGCGCCGATGTGCGATGCCTTCCTGGTGCTGGCCTATGTGGAGGGGCTGGGCGAGGGCGGCCTGTCGTGCTTCTTTCTGCCGCGCGTGCTGCCCGATGGCACGCGCAACACGCTGCGCATCCAGCGCCTGAAAGACAAGCTGGGCAACCAGGCCAACGCCAGCAGCGAGGTCGAGTTTGACAACACCGTTGCCTGGCTGGTGGGCGAACCGGGCCGTGGCGTGCCGCAAATCCTGTCGATGGGCACCATGACGCGGCTGGACTGCGCGCTGGGCACCAGCGGGCTGATGCGGCAGGCGCTGTCGATTGCGCTGCACCACACCGACCAGCGGCAGGCGTTTGGCAAGCGCCTGGTCGAGCAGCCGCTGATGAAGAACGTGCTGGCCGACCTTGCTCTCGAAAGCGAAGCGGCCACCGCTTTGTCGATGCGCCTGGCGCGCGCATTTGACCGGGCGGGCGAAGAACACGAGAGCCTGCTGGCCCGCGTGCTCACGCCGATTGCCAAGTTCTGGATCTGCAAGCGCGGCAGTGCGTTCGCGCAGGAAGCCATGGAATGCCTGGGCGGCAACGGCTATGTGGAAGAGGGCGGCGAGGGCATTCCCGCGCGCATCTACCGCGAGATGCCTGTCAACAGCATCTGGGAGGGCGCCGGCAACATCATGGCGCTGGACTTGCTGCGCGCACTGCGCAAGGGTGATGTGGCCGGCGCGCTGGCGCACGAACTGGCGCCTGCGCGCGGCCAGCACGCGGCGCTCGACCGCGCCATCGACGCGCTGCCGATGCTGATCGACGCCCACGCCAGCGAGACCACGGCGCGCACGCTGGCGCGCGATGTGGCGCTGATCGTGCAGGCCGCCCTGCTGGCGCAGACCGCGCCAGCAGCGGTGTTCGGCGCGTTCTGCGATTCACGCATCGCCCAGCGGCACGACGTGTTCGGCACGCTGGGCGCGGGGGCCGACGTGGACGCCATCGTGGCGCGCGCGATGCCGGTTTAAGAAAAAGGACAGCCGGACGCAGAGGACGCAGAGTTGCGCAGAGGATGCAAAAGAACAGCCAAGAAATTGGGTTTTCCTTTTGCGTCCTTTGCGAATCCTTTGCGTCCTCTGCGTCCGGCTGTTCGGCTGTTTCAACGAATTCACATTCAGGAGATGTACCAGTGATCGACAATTTCAAGGGCAAGACCGCCGTGCTGACCGGCGCCGGCTCGGGCTTCGGGCTGGAATGCGCGCGCATTGCCGCGCAGCGCGGCATGAACGTGGTGCTGGTCGACATCCAGCAGGACGCGCTGGACGCGGCCGACGCCGAAATTCGCGCCGCCGGCGCACGCACGCTGGCGCGCCGCGTGGACGTCAGCAAGCCCGAAGACATGGACCGTCTGGCCGAGAAGGTGAAGGCCGCTTTCGGCGCGCCGCATTTCATCTTCAACAACGCGGGCGTCGGTGCCGGCGGCCTGATCTGGGAAAACAGCGTCAAGGACTGGGAATGGGTGCTGGGCGTCAACCTGTGGGGCGTCGTCAACGGCGTGCGCAGCTTTACGCCCATGATGCTGGACGCCGCCCGCCGCGACCCGGCGTACCAGGGCCACATCGTCAACACCGCCAGCATGGCCGGGCTGCTGACGCCGCCCAACATGGGCATCTACAACGTCAGCAAGCACGCCGTGGTGGCGCTGACCGAATCGCTGTACCAGGACCTGAAACTCGTCACCGACCAGATCAGCGCCAGCGTGCTGTGCCCGTACTTCGTGGCCACCGGCATCCACAACAGCGAGCGCAACCGCCCGGCCGACATGCCGGCGGCCGAAATGACGGCCAGCCAGCGCATCCAGCAGGCCATGACGGACAAGGCCACCGGCAGCGGCAAGGTGACCGCCGCCGACGTCGCGCGCAAGGTGTTCGACGCCATCGAGCAGGACCAGTTCTACGTGTTCAGCCACCCGCGGGCGCTCGGCAACGTCAAGTCGCGCACCGATGCCATCGTCAACATCCAGAACCCGCCCGACCCGTTTGCCGAGCGGCCCGAGATTGGCGTGGAACTGCGCAAGGCCTTGCGCACGGCGCAGTCCTGACCGGCGCGCTGCGGCGCGTGGCGTGACGGGGGGATGCGGCGGGCTCGTCGAGCGTTCGTCACCCGGCTGTTTGCCGCGGTCACGCAGGGGGGCGTGGACGCCGGCGAACACCCCGCGCCGTATGGCAAACTCCGACGCTTTTTTCAAGGGCGCCGCCGGTCACCGCACGGCGCCGCAAAGTCCATGCTTTCCATCACAGCCCAGATCGCCGCCGAACTGAAGGTGCGCGAAGCCCAGGTGCAATCGGCCGTCGACCTGCTCGACGGCGGCGCTACCGTGCCCTTCATCGCCCGCTACCGCAAGGAGGCCACCGGCGGCCTGGACGACGTGCAGATGCGCGAGCTGGAGGCGCGCCTGGCCTACCTGCGCGAGCTGCACGACCGCCGCGCCGCCGTGCTGAAAAGCATCGAGGAGCAGGGCAAGCTGACGCCCGAGCTGCGCGCCGCCATCGACGCCGCGCCGACCAAGCAGGAGCTGGAAGACCTGTACCTGCCCTACAAGCCCAAGCGCCGCACCAAGGGCATGATCGCGCGCGAATTCGGCATCGAGCCGCTGGCTGACCAGTTGTTTGCCGACCCCACGCTCGATCCGCAGGAGGCCGCCAAGCCGTTCGTCAAAGCCGAAAAAGGCGAGGGCGGCGAAGACTTCACCACCGTGCCCGCCGTGCTGGACGGCGTGCGCGACATCCTGAGCGAGCGCTGGGCTGAAGATGCCGCGCTGGTGCAGTCGCTGCGCGAATGGCTGTGGGCCGAAGGCTTGCTGCAAAGCAAACTGGCCGCTGGCAAGAACGAAAACGACCCCGAAGTCGCCAAGTTCCGCGACTACCACGACTACGACGAGCCCATCGGCCGCGTGCCCAGCCACCGCGCGCTGGCGGTGTTCCGCGGGCGGCAGCTGGAGATTCTGGATGCCAAGCTGGTGGTGCCCGAGGCGGAACCAGCGCCTACGGCTGCCAAAACCATCGCAACGCCCAGCCTGGCCGAGGGCCGCATCGCCCTGCACCTGCGCTGGTCGCACCAGGGCCGCCCCGCCGACGACCTGCTGCGCAAATGCGTGGCCTGGACCTGGCGCGTCAAACTCAGCTTGAGCACCGAGCGCGACCTGTTCGCCCGCCTGCGCGAAGACGCCGAAAAAGTCGCCATCAAAGTCTTTGGCGACAACCTGCGCGACCTGCTGCTGGCCGCGCCCGCCGGGCAGAAGGTGGTGATGGGGCTGGACCCCGGCATCCGCACCGGCGTGAAGGTGGCCGTGTGCGATGCCACCGGCAAGCTGGTCGACACCGCCACGGTGTACCCGCACGAGCCGCGCAAGGATTGGGACGGCAGCCTGCACACGCTGGCCAGGCTGGTCGACAAGCACGGCGTGCAACTGATCGCCATCGGCAACGGCACCGCCAGCCGCGAGACCGACAAGCTGGCGGGCGATCTCATCAAGTTGATGCAGAAAGCGGCCCCGGCGCACGCAGGACAAGCGCGGCCAGCTATCGAAAAAGTAGTGATCAGCGAAGCCGGCGCCTCGGTCTATTCGGCCAGCGAATACGCCTCGCAAGAGCTGCCCGACGTCGACGTCAGCCTGCGCGGCGCCGCCAGCATCGCGCGCCGGCTGCAAGACCCGCTGGCCGAACTGGTCAAGATCGACCCCAAATCCATCGGCGTCGGCCAGTACCAGCACGACGTCAACCAAAGCCGCCTCGCCCGCGCGCTGGATTCGGTGGTGGAAGACTGCGTGAACGCCGTCGGCGTGGACGTGAACATGGCCTCGACCGCGCTGCTCACCCGCATTTCCGGCCTCAACCCCACGCTGGCCGCCAACATCGTCGCCCACCGGGACGCCAACGGCCCCTTCCCCAGCCGCGCCGCGCTGCTCGACGTGCCGCGCCTCGGGCCGAAAACCTTTGAACAGGCCGCCGGCTTCCTGCGCGTCACCAACGGCAAAAACCCGCTCGACGCCTCGGCCGTACACCCGGAAGCCTACCCGCTGGTCGAGCGCATCCTTGCCGACATCCAGAAAGACGCCCGCGAAGTGATGGGCGACGCCAAACTCATCGGCCAGCTGAAGCCCGAACGCTACACCGACGAACGCTTCGGCCTGCCCACCGTGCAGGACATCCTCAAGGAACTCGACAAGCCCGGCCGCGACCCGCGCCCCGAGTTCAAGACCGCCAGCTTCAAGGACGGCGTCGAAGAACTGAAGGATCTGGCGGTCGGCATGATCCTCGAAGGCGTCGTCACCAACGTCACCAACTTCGGCGCCTTCGTCGATATCGGCGTGCACCAGGACGGCCTCGTGCACGTCTCGGCCCTCTCCGACCGCTTCGTCAAAGACCCCCACACCATCGTCAAAGCCGGTCAGGTGGTGAAGGTCAAGGTCATCGAAGTCGACCTCCCGCGCAAACGCATCGCCCTCACCATGCGCATGGGCGACCAGGCCGGCGCCAGCGTCAAACCCGCCACCGAGCGCCGCGACGCCCCTCGCGGCAATCCTCGTTCCAGCGCCAGGCCCAAGCAGGACGCCGCCCTCTCGGGCTCCCTCGCCAGCGCCTTCGCCAAGGCGCTCAAGAAGTAAGTCGCCCGCAAGGGCAAGCAACAGAACCCGCCGGCAGCGTCCGCTCATCCGATCGATGAGCGGACGCTGCTGGCGAGTCTCGCTCTTCATGCGACCGAACATCCCTGAAGCCATCGACAAGCGCCATGCGATGATCGTGCTGGCGCAAGCGCTCCGGCGCCTCTCCCGTGCCCAGCCCGGCGCCCCTGACATCGATGCTTCCCGCCG
>JAKOYD010000072.1 GCA_029780695.1 Pseudomonadota bacterium | reverse complement strand
TCCACCGACCCCCGGCGGCGCACGCTGGTGGGCATGGCCTTGCTGGCGCTCACGCTGATGGCGGGCAGCGCCGGGGTGATGCTGCTGGTGGCGCATTCCAGCACCACCGTGGACCAGACCGCAGTGCAATGGTGGGCCGCCCTGTCGGTGGGCGGCCTGGCGGTCATGACGGCCTTCATCCGCTCGGGCGAAACCGCCCGCCTGCGCGACCCCTCGCTCACCATCCCCCAAATGGTCTGGACCATCACCAGCGGTGCGGTGGCCTATGTGCTGGCGGGCGATGCGCGCGGGCTGGTGCCCAGCGTGCTGGCGATGATCCTGTTCTTCGGCACCTTCGGCCTCACGGTGGCTGAGGTGATCGGCATTGGCGTGTATGCGCTGCTGGCCTTTGCCAGCGCCATCGGCGTCAGCTCACGCTTCAACGCCAATGCCTCGGGCTACCTGGACATCGCCTATGCGCTGATGGTGCTCATCTTGCTCAGCGGCTGCATTGCGCTGAACCTGCGCATCCAGCGCATCCGCGCCAAGCTGCAGCAGCAGCGCGAGGCGCTAGCCCAGGCGCTCGAAGTCAACCGCGAACTGGCCACGCGCGACGAGCTCACCGGTCTGCTCAACCGCCGTGCCATGCTGGACCTGATGGCCCTGGAGCACCGCAGCAGCCTGCGCAGTGGCCGCCCGATGCTGCTGGCGCAGCTGGACATCGACCACTTCAAGCCCATCAACGACCAGCACGGCCACGCCACCGGCGACCGCGCGCTGCAGGCGTTTGCGGGCACGGTGCGCGCCTGCGTGCGCGACACCGACGTGCTGGCCCGCTGGGGTGGCGAGGAGTTTGTGCTGATGCTCACCGACACCTCGGCAGACCACGCGCGTGAGCTGCTCGAACGCATCCGCCAGGCCGTGCAGGCGCTGGAGATTGCCCACAGCGCAGGCTCGCTGCAGCTCACCGTGTCCATCGGCCTGGCGCAGCACCTGCCCGGAGACACCGTGGAGCACACGCTGGAGCGCGCCGACCAGGCGCTGTACCGCGCGAAGGCCCTGGGCCGCAACCGTGTGGTGGTGGCGCCTGCCGCCCACCGTACCGTGGCGGCAGGGTCTAACGCACGGGCTTGATCGCGCCGCAGTCAGCGGCGAGCCACTTGCCGTTTTGCAACATGTCGATCTGCTCGGGCTTGCCGTTGGATGTGGTCTTGACCTTGAAATTGCCCGTGTAGGCCGTGGGGCCCTGGAAGGTCATCGTTCCTTCGCCCGTGGTGGGCGGCTGCCCCTGGGCGCCCTTGCAGCTGAACGTCATAGCCACCGCGTTGGGGCCCGTGCGTTGCACGTTCTGCGTGCAGCCCTCCTGCGCCGGAATCCGGTCCAGGTCGGCCTGCTCGGGGCTGATGCAGACCTTCACGGTATTGCCGCTGGGGCCCATGCTCACGCCCTGTTGGGCCATGGCCTGCTCCATCTGCTTGCGCTGCGCAGGCGTCAGGCTGGCCATGGACTTCTGCATCTGCGCCATCGCGGCCTCCAGCTGGCCGCTCTGGCTTTTCATGGTCACGCTGTTCTCCCACAGGCCGGGCCGCAGCTTCTGCGTCTGGGCATGGGCCGTGGCCCAGAGCCCGGG
>JAKOYD010000063.1 GCA_029780695.1 Pseudomonadota bacterium | reverse complement strand
GGTCTTTCCGGCCGGGGTCAGCCGGGTGGGGTAGGAGCTGCGGTCCACCAGGTCGGTGCCGGCCCAGGCCTCCAGCGCCTGGATGCGCCGCGAGAACGCGGGCTGGGTCACATGCCGCAGCTGCGCTGACCGGCTGAAGCTGCGGGTTTCCGCAAGACTGACGAAATCTTCAAGCCACTTGGTTTCCATCGGCGCATTATCCGCGCGCGGGCTGGAGCCTGCTGGCCGCAGGCATGAGGGTTTCTACAGAGCGCGCGGCGCATCGACGCAGGCCGCGCCCGCGTTTGCGGCACCGCACCAATGCTGTGCATGCATAGCAAGCGACGCATAATACACAGCGCGTCTACCCCGCCTCATCATCGGTCAACGCCCCAGGTGCACAACGCCGCCGGGCAGCAAGATCGGCATCGGCCCTCTGTTCTTCTGACTCCCCGCGTTCATGTCCACCTCCACTCCTGATGGGCCATCTGCTGCGCCCCCAGTGCCTGCTGCGGCGCCCAGTGCCCCCCTCGACGAACCCCGCTCCCTGCGCCTGGAAGACTGGCTCATCGTCCTGACCATGGCCGCCTTGGCGCTCATCACCTTCGTGAACGTGGTGGTGCGCTATTTCACCGATGCATCGTTTGCGTGGACCGAAGAAATTTCGGTGTTCCTGATGATCGTGCTGGCCATGGTCGGTGGTTCCGCCGCCGTGGCGCGGCAGTTGCACATCCGTATCGAATTCTTTGCCGATGGCGGCTCGGAGCGCCGACGCCAGCTGCTGGCGCAGTTCGGCGCCTTGATGGTGGCCCTGCTGTTTGCACTCATCACGGTGCTCAGCATCCGCGTGGTGTGGGACGACTACCGGTTTGAAGAAACCTCCCCCGGCATCGGCGTGCCGCAGGGGTGGTACTCGGTCTGGCTGCCGGTGCTGTGCGCACTGACCACGGCAAGGGCCTTGCAACTGTTCGCCCGGCTGCGGCACGCGTCAGCGGAACAGGGAGCCCGCCCATGATCGCTACCCTGCTGTTTGTCGCCTTTCTGGGCATGATGTTTCTGGGCGTGCCGATTGGCGCGGCACTGGGCCTGGCGGGTGCTACCGCCATCGCCGTCGCCAATGCCGAGGCGCCCTGGTTCGGCCTGCTGGCGGTGCCGCAGAACTTTTACGCCGGCCTTGGCAAATACCCGCTGCTGGCGATCCCGATGTTTGTGCTGGTGGGCTCGATCTTCGACCGCTCGGGCGTGGCACTGCGGCTGGTGAACTTTGCCGTGTCCATCGTGGGCCGGGGGCCAGGAATGCTGCCGCTGGTGGCGATTGCCGTGGCCATGTTCCTGGGCGGCATCTCGGGCTCGGGCCCCGCGACCGCCGCCGCCGTGGGTGGGGTGATGATCGCGGCCATGGCACGCGCCGGGTATCCCGCCGCCTACTCGGCCAGCGTGGTGGCCGGTGCCGC
>JAKOYD010000058.1 GCA_029780695.1 Pseudomonadota bacterium | reverse complement strand
GTCGAGTCCGTTCAGCGGCGACCACACCAGCTTCGCGCCGAAGCTGGCGTAGCCGTGCAGCTGCAGGTAGCCGCCCTGGTTGCCGGGGCCGGCATAGGTGACGATGCGGCCTTGCTCCGCTTCGGCCGTCGCCAGCGCCTTCCACTGCGGCGAGAACGCCCACTGCGCATGCGCGAACAGGCGCTGGCGCGGGCTGTTGGTCAGCAGCACGGCGGGATTGCCGAGGTTGTCGCGATCCATCCACGTATAGGCCGCGCCGACTTCGCCGCGTTCGGCGAAGCGCTGCTGCAGCGACAGCTCCACGCCGCGATTGCGCGCCTTGCCGATGTTCCGCGCCTGATTGCAGACGGTGCCGCCGCATTGGTTGGAGGGGACGATGGCGTCCTGGATCAGATCGTCGATGCGGCTCTGGAACAGCGACGCTTCCACCTGCGCGCCCGCCCACGGCTGACCGCGCCAGCCCAGTTCGATGTGGTGCGCGGTTTCCGGTTTCAGGTCGGGATTGGGCAGGGCCGCGCCCATGCGCGCGGAGTAGCGATCCTTGATGGTGGGGAAGCGGGTTTTGTGCGAGACGCTGGCGAACAACTGGCCGTGTTCGCCGAAATCGCGCTGCAGTTCGATCAGCGCGTTGTTGGCGCTGGTCTTGCCGGTCGGCCAGTAATAGACCTCTTTCGCGTCGCGTTGCTCGTGGCTCGCGCCCAGCCGCAGGGTGTAGTCGCCGCCCAGCGTGATGGTGTCCTCCAGCGCCAGCGAAGTGGTGACGTCGCGGTAGTCCTTGGTCGGCGATTTCGGATTGGTGTCCTGGTGGCGGTCGTCCTTGTAGTGCAGCGCCAGATGCAGATCGTGATTGGCGATCGCCTGCGTGGACAGTTCGACGCTGACGCCGCGCGTCTTGTCCGAATAGACGCTGGGGAAGCTGGTATTGAGCAACTGGGTGGCGTAAGTGCCGTCGGCATAGGCTTCCAGCCCGTTGCCATAGTGGTCTTCATAGGCGCGCAGCTTCAGGCCGCTGCTCTCGCCAAGGCCAATGTTGCCGATGAAGTACAGGCTTTCCTTGTCCCACCACGGCCAGCGCCAATAGCGGATGCCGCCGCTGGCGCGGCCGGTATAGACCGGGTTGCCCTTCTCGCCGTCCTGCTTCACGTAGCC
>JAKOYD010000052.1 GCA_029780695.1 Pseudomonadota bacterium | reverse complement strand
GCCACCTTGTCCCTGTCCGGCGCGGCGGCGCGGGTGGCCGAAGGCGGTGCGGAAACGCTGCCGATGGTGCGGCTGGGGCGCGAGGACAATAGTCTTGCGCAATTGCACGCCGCCGGGTTTCAGTTGGCGGCTACCGTGGTGCGCGGCGGCAGCGATGTGTTCAACATCACCCTGCCGCAGCGCTTGATTTATGTGCTGGGCGCGGAAGCGGTGGGTATGTCGCCGGAACTGGCGGCGGCCTGTGACTTGCGGGTATCGATCCCCGGCAGCGGTGCGGTGGAAAGCCTCAATGTTGCTTCGGCCACCGCAGTGCTGTTGGCACAGTGGGCGAGCCGTAACCGATAATTCGAAGTGGAAACGGGGCTGTGATTGGCCCCGTTTTGTAGCCTCACTTCTGCGCCGTCTCCGGCGCTTTCAGCGCGCTACCGAAATCCCCCTCGGCATCGGCGGCCAGATAGGCAAACGCGACATAGGCGGCCACGTTTTGTGCCAATTCGGCGGGGTCGATTTTGTCCAGCGTGTCGTCCGGGGTGTGGTGATAGTCGAAGTATTTGCTGGCATCTTGCGCCAGCCCGGCGCAGGCCATGCCGATGGCATTGAACGGGGAGGTATCGGGGCCGCAGCCTTCGGTGTCTTCGCGATGGGCAATGCCCAGTGGCGCGAGGACTTGCGCAATCCGTGCCACGGCCGGCTTGGCGTAATCGGGCACCTTGGCATTGAAGGCGTAGATGCGGCCAGCGCCCAGATCACTTTCTGCGCCAATCTGGTGCCGGGTGATGTGCGCCTTGTGCGCATCCGCATAGGCGCGGCCACCAAACAGGCCCTGTTCTTCATTGGCAAACGCAATCACGCGAATGCTGCGCGCCGGGCGCTGCGCTTTGGGCAATTGGCCAATCAAATGACCGGCGGCCATGCTGATGCCGACGCCGGCACCGTCATCAATCGCGCCGGTGCCAAGATCCCAGGAATCCAGATGGCCGCCAATCACCACCACCTCATCCGGCTTGCTGCGCCCGGTGATTTCGCCGATCACGTTTTGCGAGGTGTACTCGCCATTCCAGCCGCAATCCAACGCCAGCCTCACGCGGATGCTGCCCAGTGCAGTCAGGCGCGCCAGTTGGTCGGCATCGGGCAACGACAGCGCCGCCATCGGGATCGGCGTAATGCCCGGCTGGAAGCGGCTGATCCCGGTGTGCGGATTGCGATGTGAGTCGGTGCCGGCCGAGCGCATCAGATAACCCATCGCACCGGCTTTGGCGGCGGCGGAAGGGCCTGCGCCACGCACATGCGAGCCCAGCCCATAGCCTTCTCCGGTTTGGCTGCGTGGCATGTGCACATCGACAAACGCAATTTTGCCGGCCAGCGAGCCCGGCGCTGCTTTTTCCAGCGCGTCCAGCGACTCAAAGCGCACCACCTCGGCCTCGACCGTACCGCCGGGACTGCCACCCAGGGCGGTCACCGCCAGTGCCTGCGCATGATCGCCGATGATGTGTGCCGATTCACTGCGGCGCTCCCATTTGGGGAACGTCACCGGCTCGGTCCACACCTTGTCATAACCCAATTGCTTGAACTTGGCCTTGGCCCATTCGACTGCGCGGGCATCGGCGGGGCTGCCGGCCATGCGTGGGCCGACTTCGGTGGTCAGCGATTC
>JAKOYD010000047.1 GCA_029780695.1 Pseudomonadota bacterium | reverse complement strand
GGGGTAGAACACTTCCTGCTCGAAGCGGGTGTGGTATTCGCGGATCACGGAGATCTGCAGCTCTTCGCGCGAGCCAAAGTGGGCGAACACGCCCGACTTGCTCATGCCCGTGACGTCGGCCAGCGCCCCGATGGAGAGGCCCTCCAGCCCGATGTGGGTGGCCAGGCCCAGCGCCGCCTCGACGATGGCCGTCTTGGTCTGTTGGCCCTTTTGCAGTGCACGGCCCGTACCGCTGCGAGCGCGCGGAATGCGGGTGACCTGGCGGGATTCGGGGGTGGAAGACATGGGCGGGAATAAAAACGAACGTTCGTTCTATTCTGCAGCAAATTCCCCGCGCACCCCAAGCCCCCGAAAAAAATAGGGAGACGCACCCAAACCACCCGTTGCAGCCGCGCCGCCCTGGCTGGGTAACGCCGCTTCAGCCGTCTGCTGGCTACAGCATCAGCGCCAGACTGGCGTCCAGGTGCTCGGTGGGCAGGCGCCGAAACCCCGAGCGGGCATAGCCCTGCAGCCGCCCGACCACAAAGGCCGTCAACACGCTGGCCGCCACCTGGGCGTCCACCGTGGGCGTGCTGGAGGCAGCCGTAGTAGCCCGCAGACACTGGCGCAGGGTGGATTCGATGCGGTCAAAAAACTGGTTCATGCGCTGCTGCAGGCGCTCGTGCTCGAACACCAGCGCGTCGCCCACCATCACCCGCACCATGCCCGGGTTGCGTTCGCCAAACTGCAGTACCAGGGCCACGATGCGGGCGGCCTGACGCGCGCCCGCGTCGGCAGGCTGTGCGGGGTCAGGCACGTCGCGCCCAGTGATCTGCTGCACCAGCGTGAACACCGACTGCTCGATGAAATCGATCAAGCCCTCGAACATCTGCGCCTTGCTGGCGAAGTGGCGGTACAGCGCGGCCTCGCTGACGGACAGGCGTGCGGCCAACGCAGCGGTGGTGATGCGTTCGGCCCCCGGCTGCTCCAGCATGGCGGCCAGGGCCTGCAGGATCTGGATGCGCCGCTCCCCGGGCTTGGGCCGCTTGCGGGCAGCCGCAACATCACCCGCTTCGGCGG
>JAKOYD010000011.1 GCA_029780695.1 Pseudomonadota bacterium | reverse complement strand
GCGTGGGAGCCGTCGTACCAGGGGCGCAGTTTTACGCTGGGGGTGAGTATTGGGCTGGTGGTGCTCGATGCCAGCTTGCAGGATGTGCCGTCGGTGTTGTATGCGGCGGACATGGCTTGTTATGACGCGAAGCGGGCGGGGCGCAATCGGGTGGAGACGCGGCATGCGAGGGATGCGTCGGTCACTTCTTCGGGGCGGATGGCTTTCGGGCCTGTTTGAGCGGGGCTTTTGGCTGGATCCGCTAGTGGGATATGCGGTGGTTGCTATTGATTTTGTAGTGTTGGTTTTTGTGTGCTGATTGAACCGCATGCCTCGGTTCAGGGCGGAGGCCGGGAGTCGCCCCGGCGGGCGAGGTACTTTTCTTTGCTTCGCCAAAGAAAAGTACCCAAAAGAAAGGCGACCCCCAGTCTGCGCAGCCAGCAGGGGTGGGGAGCCAAACATCCAACAGCCGAACAGCCACACGGGCCATCGCTGCGCTCGGCCGCGCCTGCGCAGCGCGTGGCGCTTGCGCCCGCGAGTTGGGGCCGAGCGCAGCGATGGCCCGTGTGGATGTTCTGCTCCCTTGCCCCTCTGGATGCGCCGAGGAGCGCAGGGTTTGGCGGATCAGGGCTCGCGATTGTCTGAGCGAAGTGAAACGGAGCGAGTTCGAGCGAGACCCCGCCAAACCCGAGCACCACAGGTTGCCCCGAAGCGAAGCGCAGGGGACGCAGACAGTGGGGTCGCCCTTTCTTTGGTTCCTTTCTTTCGGCGACGCGAAAGAAAGGGACTCGCCTGCCGGGCGACTCCCGGCCTCCGCCCTCAACCGAGGCATGCAGTCACACCGGCACATCAATCGACGAACAGGGAGGTCGATTCAAAATTGATAGCTACCAGCGCATATCCCACTAGCGCCAACAGCCAAAAGCATCACTCTCCCAACCGTCCCAACGCCTTCAGCACATTCTCCGCAGTCGCCGGTGCAGCCAACACCACTGGCTCCGCAGCATCCACGCCCCTACGCCCCGCTGCCACCGCATTGCGCAGCGCCTCATACACACTGATCGCCAGCATGAACGGCGGCTCCCCCACCGCCTTGCTGCCGCCCACGTTGTCCTCCCGATTCGCCTCGGGCCACAGGTGGACGTTGAAGTGCGCCGGGATGTCGCCCGTGGCAGGAATCTTGTAAGTGCTGGGGGCGTGAGTGGCCAGATAACCCTTGTCGTTCCACACCAGCTGCTCGGTCGTCAGCCAGCCCATGCCCTGCACAAACCCACCCTCGATCTGGCCCACGTCGATGGCCGGGTTGATGCTGTGGCCCACGTCGTGCAGGATGTCAACCTTTAGCACGCGGCTCTCGCCGGTCAGGGTGTCGATGGCCACCTCGGTGCAGGCGGCACCGTAGGCAAAGTAATAGAACGGCCGGCCCGTGAGGGTCGTCTTGTCGTAGTGGATCTTGGGCGTGCGGTAAAAGCCGTCGCTCCACAGCTGGATGCGGTTGGCGTACGCGGCCTGCACCACCTCTTCAAAACTGCGCACCGTCTTGGGCGAGATCACCTGGCCGCCTGCAAACCGGATCGCGCCTGCGCCGCAGCCGTCCAGGCCGCACACGAACGAGGCCAGGTTGTCGCGCACGTTGCGCGCAGCGTATTGGGCGGCGCGTCCGTTCAGGTCGGTGCCGCTGCTGGCGGCGGTGGCGCTGGCGTTGGGCACCTTGCTGGTGTCGCTGGCCGTCACCAGCACGCGGTGCAGGGGCACACCCAGCTCGTCGGCCACGATTTGCGCCACCTTGGTGTGCAGGCCCTGGCCCATTTCGGTGCCGCCGTGGTTCACCTGCACGCTTCCGTCGGTGTAGACATGCACCAGCGCGCCGGCCTGGTTGAACAGGGTGGCGGTGAAGCTGATGCCGAACTTGACGGGGGTGATGGCGATGCCGCGCTTGAGGTGCTGGTTGTTTGAATTCCAAGCTGAAATGGCCTCTTGCCGCCGTCGGTACTGCGCAAGCAGCTCTAGTTTTGGGAGCAAATCGGGGAGGATGTTGTCTTCGACCCGCATTTGGTAGGGGGTGGTGTCGCGGCGCTCGGGCGCCGCACCCTCACCCCTGCCCTCTCCCGCAGGCGGGAGAGGGAGTGAGTCCGGCGCTGCGTCGGTATTGCTCCCTCGCCCCGCTGGGGAGAGGGTGGGGGTGAGGGGCTGAGCGGTCGCGAAGGAAGCGGCTCGGCCCTCACCCCTGCTCTCCCCCAGCGGGGGAGGGGGTGAAGTCCGCCCGTCGTACAGATTCACCATCCGCACGTCCAGCGCGTCCTTGCCCAGCGCGCGCGCGATGTCGCCCAGAATCGTCTCGATGACGATCACGCCCTGCGGGCCACCGAAGCCGCGAAAGGCGGTGTGGCTTTGCAGATGGGTCTTGCAGCGGTAACTGCGGATGACCACGTCGCTCAAAAAATACGCGTTGTCGGCATGGAACACCGCTCGGTCGCACACCGGGCCGCTCAAGTCGGCGCTGAAGCCGCAGTTGGCCATCATGTCGAGCTGCAAAGCGGTGATGCGGCCTGCGTCATCAAAACCCACGTCGTAGTCGTACGCAAACGGGTGCCGCTTGCCGGTGATGAGGAAGTCGTCGTCGCGGTCCAGCCGCAGCTTCACCGGTGCTCTTGTTTTAAGAGCGGCCAGCGCCGCCCACACGGCCATGTGGCCGGCCTGCGTCTCCTTGCCGCCAAAGCCGCCGCCCATGCGCCGGCATTCCACCGTGACGCGGTGGCTGGCAATGCCCAGCGCGTGCGCCACCCAATGCTGCACCTCGCCAGGATGCTGCGTGCTGCTGGTGATGTGCCACTGGTCCTGCTCGCGCGGTACGGCCAGCGCAATCTGTCCTTCCAGGTAAAAGTGTTCTTGTCCGCCGACGGCGAACTGGCCCTGCAAGCGGTGCGGCGACGCGGCCAGCGCGGCGGGCGGGTCGCCACGCGTCACGGTCACCGTGGGCAGCACAAAGCTCTGCGCGGCCATGGCCTGTTCGATGGTCAGGATGGGCGGCAGCGGCGCGATGTCGAGCTGCACCTGACGCGCGGCATGGCGCGCCGCCTGCACGGTGTCGGCGACGATCAGGCCGACGACCTGGCCGACGTGCTGCACCACGTCCGTGGCAAACACTGGCTCGTCGTGCACGAAAGTGGCCAGCACCGGGTCGCCCGGAATGTCTGCTGCGGTAATGAGAGCACGAACCCCAGTCATGGCACGCGCCGCGCTCGCATCGATGCCCTTGAGCGTGCCGTGCGCGACGGGCGAGAGGATGGGCGCCGCGTGCAATGTGCCGCGCGGCTCGGGCAGATCGTCGACGTAGGGCGCCCCGCCCAGCAATTGCGCGCGGGCGCTTTCGTGCGGGGGCGAGCTGCCGCAGGCGGGGGCGTGGGCAGGTGGCCGTGCAGTCGCCGCGGCCACTGGTGCGCCGTGCAGGTCTTCAGGCACCGTCGCGGGCGTGCCGCTGCTGCCGGCGTCGCGGCTCACAGGCGCGTCGTTGTGGGCTGCGGCAGCGCGGTCGTTCATGGCAAAGGCTTGGGGTCTTCGATGGGCACGCCGTCGCCCGGATCGCGGCGCGGCAACGGCGGCGTGCCGGGGTCGTCCACCGGCGCGGGCGGCGCGAACGGATCGGGGTCTTTCACCGGCGGCTCCTGGCCGGGCAAGGGCATGGGGGTGTGCTGGGTCATGTCAGTGGCTCCACGGTCAAGTCGGCCAGCGCAACCGCGCCGGGTTGCGATTGCTGCCAGCCTCGGCGCAGCAGTTTGCCGAGCACGGCGCGGCGATAGGCGGCGCTGGCGCGCATGTCGCTGAGCGGTTCGAATTCGGCTTCGAGCACGCGGGCTGCGGCATCAAAAGTGGCTTCAGCGCACGGCTGACCTGCCAGGGCAGCTTCTGTTTTTGTAGCGCGTGACGGCACGGCGGCCACGCCGCCCGCTCCGATGCGCGCGCTGCGGATCACGCCATCTTCGACCTGCAAACCCACCGCCAGGCAAACGGCAGAGATGTCGTCTTCAAAGCGTTTGCTGATCTTGTCGGCGCGCAGCCATTCATCGGCCGTGGGCAAGGGCACGTCGATGCGCGCCAGCACTTCGCCCGGCGCCAGCGCCGTCTTGCGGTAGGCGAGGTAGAAGTCTTCGATCGGCAGCGTGCGTTCGCCGCGCGTGCTCGCCAGCACCAGCGAAGCGCCCAGCGCAATCAGCAGCGGCATGCTGTCGCCAATCGGCGAGCCGTTGGCCACGTTGCCGCCCAGCGTGCCGCTTTCGCGCACGGGCAGGCCGGCGAAGCGGTCGAAGAAGGGCTGGAGTTGCGGGCGCTCGGCGGCCAATGCGTCGAAGGACTCGGTCAAGGGCACGGCGGCGCCAATCGACAGCGACTGCGTACCCCGTTCGACGCGCCGCAACTCAGCCACGCGGGTCACGTCGATGATCTGGCCGAAGCGCCGATGCTGCTTGGTCACCCACAGCCCCACATCGGTGGTGCCCGCGGCCAGCAGCGCGTGCGGTTGCGCGGCACGCAGCGCCAGCAGTTGGGCCAGCGTGGCGGGGCGCGCGTACGCCGGCGCCGGAAAATTGGGCACCGAATCGGCCGCCACCTCTTGTCCATCCTGCGTTATATGCTGCAACTTTTGCAGCAAACTGGCCTCATCGATGGGTACGTCGGGCCAGTGGTGCATGGTCTGCGCGGCATCCAGAATCGGCCGGTAGCCCGTGCATCGGCACAGGTTGCCGGACAGCGCGTGCAGCGCCTGCGGACGCGACACCGGCTGGCCGCGCTGGTTCTGCCGCAGGGCAAACAGGCTCATCACGAAACCCGGCGTGCAAAAGCCGCATTGCGAGCCGTGGCATGCCAGCATGGCGCGCTGCGCCGGGTGCAGCGTGCCGTCGGCGGCCGCGATGTCCTGGGCGGTAAAGACGGCCATGCCATGCACGCCGTGCGCCAGCCGGATGCAGCTGTTGATGGCCCGGTAGCGCAGGCGGCCATCCGCGCTCGGCTCGGCCAGCGTCACCGTGCAGGCGCCGCAGTCGCCGCTGGCGCAGCCCTCCTTGACCGCCGTGCAGTGCAAATCCTCGCGCAGCAAGTCCAGCAGGGTGCGGTCGGGTGGTACATTGTCCAGCGCGACGACGGCGTCGCGGTGGACGAAGCGGAGGGCACCTGGGCTCATGGGGCCAAGTATGGTCCGAAACCACCCGCTTGCAAGCCGGGCCGTGACACGCCGGCAGGGCTGACCGGTTCTCCCGGTCACGCCACGTGCCGCCGCCGCTGGCTTGCTCTACCCACATAACCACACCACGACCGCATCACGCCGACCAGAGGCTCGCTTGACCCCGAACCCTGAACCGCCCCGCCTGCAGCTCACAGGCATCACCAAGCGCTATCCGGGCGTCGTCGCCAACGACGGCGTGTCGCTGACCGTGCAGCCGGGCGAAGTGCACGCCGTGCTGGGTGAAAACGGCGCCGGCAAGAGCACGCTGATGAAGATCATCTACGGCGCCGTCAAGCCCGACGCCGGCGAGGCGCGCTTCGACGGCCAGCCTATGCACATCCGCAACCCGCAGGAGGCGCGGCAGCTCGGCATCGCCATGGTGTTTCAGCACTTCAGCCTGTTCGAAACGCTGAGCGTGGCCGAGAACGTGTGGCTGGGGCTCGACAAATCGCTGTCGCTCTCCGAAGTGACGCGGCGCATCGCCGAAGTGGCCGGCGCCTACGGCCTGGACGTGGACCCGGCGCGGCCCGTGCACACCCTGGGCGTGGGCGAAATGCAGCGGGTGGAAATCATCCGCGCGCTGCTGACGCAACCGCGCCTGTTGATTCTGGACGAGCCGACGTCGGTGCTGACGCCGCAGGCGGTCGACAAGCTCTTCGTCACGCTGCGCCAGTTGGCGGCCGAAGGCTGCAGCATCCTCTACATCAGCCACAAGCTGCACGAGATTCGCGCGCTGTGCACCGCCTGCACGGTGATGCGCGGCGGCCGCGTCACGGGCACCTGCGACCCGCGCCAGGAAAGCAATGCCAGCCTGAGCCGCCTGATGATCGGCGCCGAGCCGCCCGCGCTGGCGCACCACGACCGCACGCCGGGCGAGGTAGTGCTGAACGTACAGCGGCTTGACCTGGCGCGCGAATCGCCCTTTGGCGTTGACCTGGTGGATGTGTCGATGCAGGTGCGCGCTGGCGAGGTGGTCGGCATCGCCGGCGTGTCGGGCAACGGCCAGCGCGAATTGCTGTTTGCACTGTCGGGCGAAGACCAGCGCGCGCCGCCCGAATCCATCGTGATCGCCAACCACCCCGCTGGCAGGCTGCCGCCCGGGCGCCGCCGCGCGCTGGGGCTGCACTTTGTGCCCGAAGAGCGGCTGGGCCGTGGCGCCGTGCCCGAACTGGGCCTGGCGCACAACCTGCTGCTGACGCGGCGCGAAGCGGTGGGCGCCATGGGCTGGCTGCGCACCGGCCAGCTGCGGGATCAGGCGGTGGGCATCATCGACCGCTTCAAGGTGAAAGCGGCCGGGCCGCACGCACCGGCGCGCTCGCTGTCGGGCGGCAACTTGCAGAAGTTCATCATGGGGCGCGAGATCGACGCCGAGCCGACGCTGCTGATCGTCTCGCAACCCACCTGGGGCGTGGACGTGGGCGCGGCGGCGCAGATCCGCGCCGAAATTCTGGCGCTGCGCGACGCGGGTTGCGCCGTGCTGGTGGTCAGCGAAGAGTTGGACGAATTGTTCGAGCTGAGCGACCGCCTGCACGTGATGGCCAAGGGGCAACTCTCGCCCTCGGTGCATCGCAAGCACGCCACGGTGGAGCGCATCGGCGAGTGGATGAGCGGGCTGTGGCATGGCGATGTGCAGCAGCATTTGCAGGCGATGGAACTTGGCCGAGAGGAGGCGCATGCGCACTGAGCAAGCCAGAGTACGGTCTTGCTCCCTTTCCCGCCTGCGGGAGAGGGCGGGGGTGAGGGTGGCGGCGCCACTTTTCCCACTGGCGCAGCTTAGGTGCACGAGTAAGCTGCGCCCACCTCTGACGCGCCGGCCCCTCACCCCCACCCTCTCCCCAGAGGGGCGAGGGAGCAATACCGAACACCGCGGCGGAGCGCCCCATGCTGCGCCTTGAACCGCGCCCCGCCCCGTCGCGCGCCTGGACCTGGGCCTCGCCGCTGCTGGCGCTGGCGATCACGGTGGTGATTGGCGTCATCCTGTTCAGCGTGATGGGCAAGGACCCGGTGCGCGGGCTGCAAGTCTTTTTCTGGGAGCCGATCAAGTCCACCTACGCGCTGGGCGAACTGGGCGTCAAAGCGACACCGCTGCTGCTGATCGCGCTGGGGCTGGCGGTGTGCTTTCGCTCCAACGTCTGGAACATCGGCGCCGAGGGCCAATTCGTCATCGGTGCCATCGCGGCCGGCGGCGTGGCGCTGCTGGCGGACAAGGACACGGGGCGCTGGATTGTCGGGGCCGTGCTGCTGGCCGGCGTGCTGGGCGGCATGGCGTGGGCGGGCATCACGGCCTTCTTGCGCGACAAGTTCAACGCGGGCGAAATTCTGGTCAGCCTGATGCTGGTGTACGTGGCGATCCAGGTGCTGGGCTACCTGGTTTATGGGCCGTGGAAAGACCCGGCGGGCTACAACTTTCCGCAGACGCGCACGTTTGACGCGGTGACGCTTGCCCCAAAGCTGATGGCCGGCTCGCGCGTGAATGTGGGCGCGCTCATCGCACTGGCGGGCAGCGCGCTGCTGTGGGTGTACCTGTTTCGCACCAAGGGCGGCTTTGCGCAGCAGGTGGGCGGGCTAGCGCCGGCGGCGGCGCGCTATGCCGGCTTTTCGTCGCGCCGCGCGTTGTGGACGGCGCTCTTGATCTCGGGCGGCACGGCCGGCCTGGCCGGCGCGCTGGAGGTGGCAGGGCCGATCGGCCAGCTCACGCCCTACGTGCCGGCGGGCTACGGCTTTGCCGCCATCATCGTCGCCTTCGTCGGGCGGCTGCACCCGTTCGGCATGGTTCTGGCGGCGATCCTGATGAGCATGTTCTACATCGGCGGCGAACTGGCGCAGTCGCGGCTGGGGCTGCCGAAGTCGCTGACGGGCGTGTTCCAGGGGCTGCTGCTGTTCACGCTGCTGGCGTGCGACACGTTGGTGAATTACCGGGTGCGGGTGGGGAGAGCTGCATGAAATACCTTCACCGCAGAGGCGCAGAGCACGCAGAGGCTCGCCGAGAAAAATCCATGGTTATTTCCTCAGCGAAGCTCTGCGTGCTCTGCGCCTCTGCGGTGAGGAATGTTGGAGCTTGCGGCTGATGGACGCCTACGCCCTGCTCCTGGCCGCGACGCTGAACGCCGGCACGGTGCTGGCCATCGCGGCTTTGGGCCTGCTGATCAACGAAAAGGCCGGCATCGTCAACCTGGGTGCCGAAGGCATCATGCTGTGCGCCGCCATCGCCGGCTTTGCCACGGTGGTGAACACCGGCAACGACTGGGCCGGCTTTGCCGCCGGCATGGCCGCCGGCGCGGTGCTGGCGGCCATCTTTGGCTGGCTGGTGATCTGGCTGAACACCAACCAGTACGCGACCGGGCTGGCGCTCAGCCTGTTCGGCGTCGGCTTTTCGGCGTTTGTCGGCATCGGTTACGTGCAGTCCAAGCTGCCCGAGCGGCCGCAGTTCAACTGGCTGGGCTTGGGCGACATCCCGGTCATCGGCCCGGCGCTGTTTCGCCACCATCCGCTGGTCTACGGCGCCATGCTGTTGGCGGCGGGGCTGATCTGGTTTTTGTACCGCACGCGCGGTGGGTTGGTGCTGCGCTCCGTGGGCGAATCGCCGCAGTCGGCGCACGCGCTGGGCTACAACGTGCGCCGCATCCGGCTGCTGGCGGTGGTGGTGGGCGGCGCGCTGTGCGGGCTGGCGGGCGCCTACCTATCGGTGATTTACACGCCGCTGTGGGTCGAGGGCATGGTCGCCGGTAAGGGCTGGATCGCGCTGGCGCTGACCACGTTTGCCACTTGGCGGCCAGCGCGCGTGCTGCTGGGCGCCTACCTGTTTGGCGGTGTGACGATGCTGCAATTTCACCTGCAAGGCCAAGGCGTGCAGGTGCCGAGCCAGTTCCTCACCATGCTGCCCTACCTGGCCACCATCGTGGTGCTGGCGCTGATCTCGCGCAACCCGACGTGGATTCGTGTCAACATGCCGGCATCGCTGGGCAAGCCGTTTCATTCGGGCGGCTGACGCAGCGGCTACAGTTCTAGAATATTTTTCCCAACCCTCTGCCGACAAGGAAGAACATGAACAACGTGAGAAAACGCTCCCTGCTGAAATTGGCGGTGCTGTCGGCAGCCGCCGCCACGCTGGTGGCCTGCGGCAAGAAGGAAGAAGCCGCGACGCCCGCGCCGGCACCCGCGCCCGCCCCTGCGCCAGCCGCCAAGGCCGAGCCGCTGAAAATCGCCTTCGCCTACGTTGGCCCAGTGGGCGACGGCGGCTGGACCTTTGCGCACGACAACGCGCGCAAGGCGGTCGAGAAGGAATTCGGCGACAAGGTGGTGACCAGCTTCGTGGAAAGCGTGCCCGAGTCCGCCGATGCCGAGCGCGTCATCCGCGACATGGTGGGCCAGGGCAACAAGCTGATCTTCGGCACCACCTTCGGCTACATGGAGCCGATGTTGAAAGTGGCCGCCGACAACAAGGAAGTCAAGTTCGAGCACGCCACCGGCTACAAGACGGCCGAGAACATGCGCACGTACGACAGCCGCACGTACGAAGGCGCCTACATGGCGGGCGTGATCGCCGGCAAGATGACCAAGTCGAACACGCTGGGCGTGGTGGCGTCGATCCCGATTCCCGAGGTGATCCGCAACATCAACAGCTTCACGCTGGGCGCGCAAAGCACCAACCCCAAGATCACCACCAAGGTGGTATGGGTCAACGAATGGTTCAATCCGCCCAAGGAGACCGAGGCCGCCACCTCGCTGATCAATGGCGGCGCGGACATCCTGTTCCAGAACACCGATTCGTCCGCCGTGCTGCAGACCGCCGAAAAAATGGGCAAGCGCGGCTTTGGCTGGGACAGCGACATGACCGCCTACGGCCCCAAGGCGCACCTGGGTTCGGCCGTCATCAACTGGGCGCCGTACTACATCAAGGCGGTGGGCGAGGCGCTGGACGGCAAGTGGGCCACTGGCCAGACTTGGTGGGGCGTGAAGGAAGGCGCCATCGACCTGGTGTCGCTGGCGGCCGACGTGCCCGACGACGCCAAGGCCCGGCTGGACGAAGTCAAGTCCGGCCTGAAGGCGGGCACCTACACCATCTGGAAAGGCCCCATCAGCGACAACGCCGGCAAGGAAGTGCTGGCGAAAGACGCCGTGGCCGACGACAAATTCCTGGGCGGCATCAACTTCTTCGTCAAGGGTGTCGAAGGCAAGGTGCCCGGCGGCGAGAAGAAGTAAGCCCGGCCGCGCCGCAAACGCCAGACCGCGCCCTCGGGCGCGGTTTTTCTTGGGCCGCCGCCACGACGGCGAGCGGCGGATCAATACACCGGCGGCTGCCCTGGCGGGCGCGTCTTGAAGCGCTTGTGCACCCAGTAATACTGCTCGGGCATGGCGCGAATCCAGGCCTCGAGCCGCTGGTTCATCAGCGCGGTGTCGGCCTCGACATCGTCGCTGGGGTAGTCTTGCCATGCGGGGTCGACCCGCACTTCGTAGCCATCGGCCGTCATGCGCGTCACGGTGGGCACCACGCGCGCGCGGCCCAGGCGCGCCAGCCGCGGCAGCGACGGCACGGTGGCCGCGGGCACGCCGAAGAAGGGCACGAAGATGGATTCTTCCGGCCCCAGGTCCATGTCGGGCAGCAGGTACAGGTAGCGCCCCTCGCGCAGCGACTTGATCACCGGCTTGATGCCGTCGCGGCGGTTGATGAGCACCACGTCGCCGAAGCGCTCGCGCCCCGCGCGCACCCAGGCGTCGGTCGCCGCGCCCGACTGCGGGCTGTAGATGCTGCCGCCAATGCGCACCGCCTGCTGCATGATGGCCGCGCCACCGGCGTCCATGCCGTAAAAGTGCGGCGCGAACAGCACCGCGGCCTCGGGCTTGCGCAACTCGTCCACCGCCCCCACCAGCCGGATGCGCGCACGCACCACCGCGTCGGGCGCGTGCCAGACCCAAGCGCGGTCGATGAACGACTGCGTGAACAGGACGAAGCTGCGTCGCGCCACGTCGATGCGCTCGCGCTCGCTCCATTGCGGAAAGCACAACCGCAGGTTGGTCAGCGCCACATGCCGCCGTCGCCGCGCCAGCATGAACAGCAGCCGGCCCAGCCCCGCGCCGGCCGTGCGCAGCCACGGCAGCGGCAGGCGCGCCAACCCCTGCATCAGCAACACGCCCGGGTGCGTCATGCCGCTGGCCTCCGTGGTGTCTTGTAGCGTCCGTAACCCCACAAGTACTGACCGGGGCATTCGCGGATCAAGCCCTCCATGGCGCGATTGATCTGACCGACGGCGGTTTCCAGTTCGTCGCTCAAGGCTTCGGGAAAGGCGCGCAGATGCAGTCGAAACCCCTGCGCGCGCGGCAGCCGCTCGCCCCAGGCCAGCAAGGGCGTGGCGCCCGTCTGCTGGATCAGCCGCGCCGCCAGCGTCATGGTGTAGGCCGGCTGGCCGAACACTGGTGACCAGACGCCCTGCCCTTCGGGCGGCACCTGGTCCGGCAGCAAGCCCACCGCGCGGCCGGCGCGCAACGCACGGATCATCTGCCGCACGCCGGCCAGCGTGGTAGGCGCGGTATCGACGCCTTCGCGCCGCCGCGCCTGCTCGACCACTTCGCGCAGCAGCGGCTGACGCGCCGGCCGGTACAGCACCGTCATGGGGCCAAAGCGCGCGGCGTAGTGGGCGCCCACCACTTGGGCGGTGATCTCGAAGCAGCCCATGTGCGGCGTCATGAAAACGATGCCGCGCCCGCTGGCGTAAGCGGCATCCAGCAGCGCCTGGTGCTGTCGCCACTGCAGCGGCACCGGCGCGCCAAACCACAGGCGCGGCATCTCCAGCGCCATGCGGCCGGCGTGCGCCACGCAGGCGCGCACCTGCGCGAAGCGATAGCCCGCCAACGCCGCGTTCTGGCGAATGCGGCACCGGTAGGTGGGCGAGGCCGCCCACGTCAGCCAGCCCAGCAGCGCGCCCAGCCCATGCAGCAGCGCCAGCGGCCAGCGCGACGCGAAGCGATACAGCAACAACATGTCAGGTGGATTAAAATTGGCCTGTCGCCGAGTTATGGAACTACTTGCAGGGCGACGTTAAACAATTTCTGCTAAAGCGTTCGCCAGTGCTCCCGAAGTTTGGCAACGCAGTGTTCAAACTTCAGGAGTTTATTCAATGGAACTGGCGAACAGCTTTCTCTTCACCTCCGAATCCGTGTCCGAAGGCCATCCCGACAAGGTGGCGGACCAGATCTCCGACGCCATCCTCGACGCCCTGCTGGCGCAGGATCCGCGCGCCCGCGTGGCCGCCGAGACGCTGACCAACACCGGCCTGGTGGTGCTGGCGGGCGAAATCAGCGCCAATGCGCAGGTCGACTACATCCAGGTCGCGCGCGACACGCTCAAGCGCATCGGCTACGACAACACCGAATACGGCATCGACCACAAGGGCTGCGCCGTCATGGTCTGCTATGACAAGCAGAGCAACGACATCGCCCAGGGCGTGGACCACGCGAGCGACGACCACCTGAACACCGGCGCCGGCGACCAGGGCCTGATGTTTGGCTACGCCTGCGACGAGACCGACACGCTGATGCCCGCCCCCATCTATTACGCGCACCGCTTGGTCGAGCGCCAGGCGCAGCTGCGCAAAAGCGGCAAGCTGCCCTTCCTGCGCCCCGACGCCAAGAGCCAGGTGACCATGCGCTACGTCGATGGCAAGCCGCATAGCATCGACACCGTGGTGCTGTCCACCCAGCACAGCCCCGACCAGAGCGAATCCGCCACCAGGATGAAGCCCAGCTTCATCGAAGCCGTGGTGGAAGAAATCATCAAGCCCGTGCTGCCCAAGGAGTGGCTGCAGGACACCAAGTACCTGATCAACCCCACGGGCCGCTTCGTCGTTGGCGGCCCGCAGGGCGACTGCGGCCTGACGGGCCGCAAGATCATCGTCGACACCTACGGCGGCGCCTGCCCGCACGGCGGCGGGGCCTTCAGCGGCAAGGACCCCACCAAGGTGGACCGCAGCGCCGCCTATGCCGCGCGTTACGTGGCCAAGAACATCGTCGCCGCGGGCATCGCCCGCCAGTGCCAAATCCAGGTGGCCTACGCCATCGGCGTGGCCGAGCCGATGAACATCACGGTCTACACCGAAGGCACGGGCAAGATCGCCGACGAAGCCATTGCCAAGCTGGTGCGCGAGCACTTCGACCTGCGGCCCAAGGGCATCATCCAGATGCTGGATTTGCAGCGCCCGATCTACGCCAAGACCGCCGCCTACGGCCACTTCGGCCGCGACGAGCCGGAATTCACCTGGGAGCGCACGGACAAGGCGGCGCTGCTGAAGGCGGCAGCCGGGCTGTAAGCCTTTCCCCACCCCGGGTCATCAGCCACCCGCCTTGCGGCGACGCAGGGCGGGTTGTTTTTTGATGGCCGCTCGCGCTGGATGTGCTTGGGTTTCAAAGGAAAGCATCCGGAAACCAAGAGATGGCGTGCGCGAGCAGCTATGATTTTTTAACTTGGCTGCCCTCACCCCACCCCTATCCCAGAGCAGAGGGCGCAAAGCCAGCCGCGCGAAGCAGCGGCGCTGATCAAGCTCAAAACCAGATTCAAGCCGCAAACACGCTGCGAGCCCCCAGGTACCGCGGCCCAAAATACCGCCCACTCACCGCATCCTTGCGCACCGTTCCCCCCGTCGAAGGCGCGTGCACAAACTGCCCGCCCCCCACGTAAATCCCCATGTGCGAAAACGCCGCACCGCTGGTGTTGAAGAACACCAGATCGCCGCGCTGCAACCGTGCCTCGTCCACCGGCACCGTTGCCGCGGCCCACTGCGCCGTGCTGCGCGGCAGCCGCGCACCGCCGACCGCCACCTGACCGAACACGTAGTGCACCAGTCCGCTGCAATCAAAGCCACCTTCGGGCGTGTTGCCGCCATAGCGGTACGGCGTGTTGACCAGCAGCATGGCCTGCGCCACGCTGGCCTCGCGCCCCGCGGGGTCGAGCATCAGCGGCGGCTGCGTGGGCGGCACGGCTGGCGGCGCGCCGCGCGCCACCGTACCGGCGACGGGCGCGCGTGCCACGGGCACCGGACGCCGGCTGCCGCAGCCGGCCAACAACGCACCCGAGGCCAGCGCGACCAGCCACTGGCGGCGCGCCAGCAGGCCGTGGGGCGACGGCATGGGCAAGCAAGATCGCATTTCAGGCCTCCAACCTTGGTCAGACAAGCGTCATCAGCTATTGTATATATAGCAAACATGCCTGCCAAGCGTGCCGGGCGCGACCCAAAGCGTTACGGCACCGGCGGCGCTTGCGGGCGCCGGGCGCAAAGCTGGCCGGGCCGGCGTGGTACTGAAAACGCGCGGCGCCGATGGTGCGCTGGCAGCTGGACGGCAGCGTGCGCGCCACCGTCACGCCGCCGCCCATCTGGCCCGTGCGCGCGGGCTGCGCTGGGCAGATGTGCTGCGGGCCTGCCCGATCAATCCACTATCGAATCAATAGCTGATGACGCTTATCTGATCAGCGGTGCAGACTAATTTTTCTTGAAATCCGTCGACCCTTCACGCCACCGTGTTGCCTTGGTATTCGGGGTGCTTGGCGATGTAGCCGCGGATAAAGCTGCACTGCGCGTCGACCTTCAGGCCCTGCGCGGCGGCCCAGTCCAGCGCGTGCCGCGCCAGCGCCGAGCCGACGCCGCGCCCGCCCAGCGCATCGGGCACGATGGTGTGTTCCATCACCACGACGCCGCCGGGCCGCAGCGCGTAGTCCAGGTGGGCGACGTGCCCGTCCAGGTGGGTCTCAAAACGGTGGGCTTGGGGCTGGTGGATGATGTTCAAGTCGCTCATGGTGAAGTGGGATGAGGATGAAAAAAGCAAGACGCCGGACGCAAGGATGCCAAACATCCGCGCGCCCGGCGCCGCATCAGCCCATGCGGCCAAACCGTCCGCTGTTGAAGTCGTTGATCGCCTCGGCAATCTGCTGCGGGCTGTTCATCACGAACGGCCCGTAGCCAACCACCGGCTCATCAATCGGCTGGCCGGCCAGCAGCAGCAGCTTGGCGTCGCCGTTGGCCTTGATCACGAGCCCAGTACCCGCGGCCGACAGCGTGGCCAGGTCGGCGGCGCGCAGCACCGTATCGCCGTTGACCTGCACCGTGCCGTCCAGCACCACGACGATGGTGCTCCAGCCTTCGGGCTGGGACAGCTCGGCGGTCCGGCCGGCGGCCAGGCGCACGTCCCACACGTTCAGGGGCGTATAGGTTTCGGCGGGGCCTTTGGCGCCACCGAAGCTGCCCGCGATCACGCGCACGCGGCCCGCATCCGCAGCGCTTTCGGTGCTGCTGGTCAAATCCCGCAGCGCCACCGACGGAATCTGCGCATCCGTGATGCCCTGGTAGTGCGCCGGCGTCATCTTGTCCTTGGCGGGCAGGTTGACCCACAGTTGCACCATCTCGAACGGCCCGCCCGTCTTGCTGAACGCCTCGGAGTGGAACTCCTCGTGGATGATGCCGCCGCCGGCCGTCATCCACTGCACGTCGCCCTTGCCGATGACGCCGCCGGCGCCGGTGGAGTCGCGGTGCTCCACCTCGCCGTCGTAGACGATGGTCACGGTCTCAAAGCCGCGGTGCGGGTGCTGGCCGACGCCGCGCCGGTGGCCGGCATGGGGGCTGAAGGTGGTGGGCGCGGCGTAGTCCAGCATCAAGAACGGGCTGCGCTCGGCCACGCCGGCGCCGCTGTAGCCAAACAGGCCGTGTACCGGAAAACCGTCGCCCACCCAGTGGCGGCCGGGGGCGCTGCGGGTGTCGAGGACTTTCTTGGCGGTGAGGATAGGGGTCATGTCGATAAGCTCTTCGTCAGTGCGCGGATCGGGGCCGCGCCGCGTGGGGCGCCCACCGGATCGTCGGCGCATGATTGAATGGTATGGGCGCAGCAATCGGGTTTAAATGCGTGCAATCGCACCATATTGTTCTAATTGCAGAACAATACAGAGCCGCCGGACGCAGAGGACGCAGAGGACGCAGAGGACGCAGAGGACGCAGAGGACGCAGAGGACGCAAAGGATTCGCAAAGGACGCAAAAGAACAGCCAAGAAATGGTTCTTGATTTTTTGCATCCTCTGCGGAATCTCTGCGTCCTCTGCGTCCGGCTGTTTTAAAGCCTCAAGCCCCATGCAAGACCTGAACGCCCTCGCGTACTTCGCCCACGTGGCCGACCATGGCGGTTTTGCCGCCGCCGAGCGCGCCACCGGCATCCCCAAGAGCAAGCTGAGCCGCCGCGTGGCCGACCTGGAGCAGCGCCTGGGCGTGCGGCTGATCCAGCGCACCACGCGGCACTTTGCGCTGACCGACATCGGCCAGCGCACGCTGCAGCACGCGCGCGCCATGCTGGCCGAAGCCGACGCGGCGCAGGCACTGGCGCGCGAGGAAACGGCCGCGCCACGCGGCACGGTGCGCCTGGCCTGCCCGCCGGCGCTGCTGCAGCACGCCGTGGGCGACATGCTGGCGCGCTTTCTCAACGCCTGGCCGCAGGTTCAAGTGCAGGTGCAGGCCACCAACCGCAACGTCGACGTCTGGCAGGACGGCGTGGACCTGGCGCTGCGCGTGCGCGCCCCCGGCGCCGCGCTGCCGCAGGATGAAATCGTCAAACCGCTGGCGCTCAGCCCGCACCTGCTGGTGGCCGCGCCCGCCTTGCTGACCAACGCCGCGCCGCCGGCCACGCCGGCCGATCTGGCGCGGCTGCCGACATTGGCGCTGGGCAACTCGCCCGACGCCGCGCGCTGGCGCCTGAGCGGCCCGGCGGACCAGGTGGCCGAAGTGCCGATCACGCCCCGCCTGGTGGTCGACGACATGGGCGCGCTGCTGTGCGCGGCGCGGGCCGGCGTGGGCTGCGCCGCCCTGCCCCGGCTGCTGGCGCACGGCCCGATCGAGCGCGGCGAACTGCAGCCCGTGCTGCTCGGCTGGGCGCCTCCGCCCGGCGTGGTGCAGGCCGCCTTTGCCAGCCGGCAAGGCGTGCGGCCGGCGGTGCGGCAGTTGCTGGATGCGCTGGCGGCCGGCTTCGATCAACTGGTGCGCCAAGGGCGCTGCCTGCAGGCGCCGGCCGGCGAGGCGCCAGCGCAGCCTCACCAATAGCTACCATAAACATAGCTGCTCGCGCTTGACCAGCAAGCGCCAGCGGCCATTTCAAACCAGAACCGAGTTCACCAGTTGACTTCGCGCTCTGGCGTGGCGCCGATGCGGTGGATCGACAGGTCGGCGCCGTTGAACTCTTCCTCTTGCGACAGGCGCAGGCCAAACAGTTTCTTCAACACACCGTACACCGCAAAGCCGCCCAGCAGCGCCCAGCCCACGCCGATCAGCGTGCCAATGAGCTGCGCACCAAAGTGCACGCCACCCAGCCCGCCCAGCGCCCGCGTGCCGAAAATGCCCGCCGCCAAGCCGCCCCAGGTGCCGCACAGGCCGTGCAGCGGCCACACGCCCAGCACGTCGTCGATCTTCCAGCGGTTTTGCACCAGCGTGAACATGACCACGAACAGGGCGCCGGCCACTGCGCCGACCACGAAGGCACCCATCGGGTGCATCAAATCCGACCCCGCGCACACCGCCACCAGCCCGGCCAGCGGGCCGTTGTGCACGAAGCCGGGGTCGTTCTTGCCCAGCGCCAGCGCGGCCAGCGTGCCGCCGACCATGGCCATGAGCGAGTTGACGGCGACCAGGCCCGATATCTTGTCCAGCGTTTGTGCGCTCATCACGTTGAAGCCGAACCAGCCGACCACCAGAATCCACGCGCCCAGCGCCAGAAAGGGAATGTTGGACGGCGGGTGCGCGCTGACGCCGCCGTCCTTGCGGTAGCGGTTGTAGCGCGCGCCCAGCAGCAGCACCGCCGGCAGCGCGATCCAGCCGCCCACGGCATGCACCACCACCGAGCCGGCGAAGTCGTGGAATTCCACGCCCGTCAGCGACTTGATCCACCCCTGCACGCCAAAGTGCTGGTTCCAGGCAATGCCCTCGAAAAACGGGTAGACAAAGCCGACGATGACCGCGGTGGCGATCAGTTGCGGCCAGAACTTGGCGCGCTCGGCGATGCCGCCCGAAATGATGGCCGGGATGGCGGCGGCAAAGGTCAGCAGAAAGAAGAACTTGACCAACTCGTAGCCATTCTTGGCCGCCAATTGCTCGGCGCCGATGAAGAAGTGCGTGCCGTACGCCACACCGTAGCCGACGGCGAAATACACGACCGTGGACACCGAGAAATCCACCAGGATCTTGACCAGCGCATTGACCTGGTTCTTCTTGCGCACCGTGCCCAGTTCCAGAAAGGCAAAGCCGGCGTGCATGGCCAGCACCATGATGCCGCCCAGCAAGACAAACAGCGCGTTCGCGCCCTGATTCAGTGCATCCATCGTGCGATCCCCGTCGTTGAGTGGCCGCCCGACCCGACGTGAATCACCATTTCGGTGCGTTTCGCGCCGGGGCGGTGCGATGCACTGGGGGAATGCAAGTTGCGCGCCAACGGGGTGACGCGCCCGGCGCCACACACGCCGAAGCGGTGCGCGGCTGTTAGGAGTGTGGGCCGGCCGCCGCCAATTGCCGCAGCAAGCCGTCGCAGGCGTCCTCGACCAGGTCGAGCACGTGCTCGAAGCCGTCAGGGCCGCCGTAATACGGGTCGGGCACTTCGTGGGCGCTGTGGCGGGTGCAGAAGTCGGTCAGGCGCCGCAGGCGGTGGCGCTGTGCGGGCGCGCACAGGCGGCGCGCGGCCTGCTCGTTGGCGTCGTCCATCACCAGCACCAGGTCGAAATCGTCAAAGTTCTGCCGCGTGAGCTGGCGCGCGCGCTGCCCGCTCAGATCCACGCCGCGCCGCAGCGCATGCGCCTGCGCGCGCTCGTCGGGCGGGCGGCCGACGTGGTAGTCGTGCGTGCCGGCCGAATCGACCTGGATGCGGTCGGCCAGCCCGGCGTCGGCCACCTGGTGTTCCAGCACGCCATGCGCCGTCGGACTGCGGCAGATGTTGCCCATGCAGACCATCAGCACGCGCAGCGGCCGCTCGGGCGTGGCGGCGGGCAAGTCGAGGCTGGGCGGATGACGCTGATTGCTCATGATTTCATAGCTGCTCGCGCTTGACTGTCAGGCGCTGCAGGCCGTTATGACCAAGAAATAACCGCCGGATGCAGAGGACGCAAAGATTCCGCAGAGGACGCAAAAAATTCAAGACAAAAGCTTTTGGCTGTTCTTTTGCGTCCTCTGCGAATCCTTTGCGTCCTCTGCGTCCGGATGTTCGGCTGTTCTCGGCTGTTGGGCTGTTTTCAGAACGGCCGCTTCGGCCCGCCCGGCCCGCCGAAGCCCGGTGGCAGCGGCGGCATGGCACCACCGCCACCCAGCAGACCGCCAAGCCCTTTCATGCCGCCCATCTTGCGCATCATCTTGGCCATGGCGCCGCCTTTGAACTGCTTCATCATGCCCTGCATCTGCTCGAATTCCTTCAGCAGGCGGTTGACTTCCTGCACCTGCACGCCGGCGCCGGCGGCGATGCGGCGCTTGCGCGTGGCCTTGAGCAGCTCGGGCTTGCGGCGCTCCAGCGGCGTCATGCTGTTGATGATGCCTTCCTTGCGCTTGATGTCCTTTTCGGCGCGCGCCAGGTCGGCGTCGGTGGCCTTGGCCGTCATCTGCGCGGGCAGCTTGTCCATCAGGCTGCCCAGGCCGCCCATTTGCTTCATCTGCTGCAATTGACCCAGGAAGTCCTGCAGGTCGAAGCCGCTGCCGCTCTTGACCTTTTCGGCCAGCTTCTTGGCGGCCTCGATATCGACGTTGGCCGTGACCTGCTCGACCAGCGCCACCACGTCGCCCATGCCCAGGATGCGGCCCGCATGGCGCTCGGCATCGAACACTTCGAGGCCGTCGATCTTTTCGCTGACGCCGGCAAACTTGATCGGCGCGCCCGTCACCTGCCGCACCGACAGCGCCGCGCCGCCGCGCGAATCGCCGTCCATCTTGGTCAGCACGATCCCGGTGAGCGGCAGCGCGTCCTTGAACGCCTTGGCGGTGTTGGCGGCGTCCTGACCCTGCATGGCGTCGACGACGAACAGCGTCTCGACTGGGTTCAGCGCGCCGTGCAGGGTCTTGATCTCCTGCATCAGCGCCTCGTCAATCGCCAGCCGGCCGGCGGTGTCAACGATCAGCACGTCGTAGAAATGCCGCTTGGCGTGGTCAAGGGCGGCGCGGGCGATGTCCAGCGGCTTCTGGTCGGGCGTGGACGGAAACCAGTCCGCCCCCGCCTGCGCCGTGACGGTCTTCAGCTGCTCGATGGCCGCCGGGCGGTACACATCGCCCGACACCGTCAGCACCTTCTTCTTGCGCTTCTGGATCAGGTGGCGCGACAGCTTGGCGGTGGTCGTCGTCTTGCCCGAGCCCTGCAAGCCGGCCATCAGGATGACGGCGGGCGGCTGCGCGGCCAGGTCCAGGTCGGCCACGCCCTCGCCCATGGTGGCGGCCAGTTCGCGGTTGACGATGCCGACCAGCGCCTGCCCCGGCTTCAGGCTGCCCAGCACCTCCTGCCCCATCGCCTTGTCCTTGACGCGGGCGATGAAGTCGCGCACCACGGGCAGCGCCACGTCGGCCTCGAGCAGCGCCATGCGCACCTCGCGCAGCATGTCCTGCACGTTGCTTTCGGTGATGCGCGCCTGGCCACTGATCTTCTTGACCAGGCCGGAGAGTTTGTCGGTAAGGGTGGAGGCCATGTAGGGAATCCAGTGGAAGTGCGCGCCAAGCACCAAATATCAAAAGGCCGCGGAGCATGCCACGCGCGGCCGCCGCGGAGCGGGCTTGGCCCGGCCGCTGGCGGCGTCCCCCTCTGGGGGAAGGTGCGTGAGCACCTCAGGGGGGAATGTTGCCCCGGGGGTAAACTTTCCACATGATTCTAGCCAGCCCCTCCCCCGTCGGCCTGGTGCTGGGCATGGCGGCGGCGCTGGCCTACGCCGTGCCGGCGATGGCGGCCCGCACCCTCGGCGACCTGGCGGCGCGGCGCGTGTTGCTGCTGGCGTGGGCGCTGCACGGGCTGCTGCTGGCCGTGAGCCTGTTCGGCGGCGAGCCGCGCTTCGGCTTTGCGCCAGCGCTGTCCATCACCGTCTGGCTGGTGTTGACCGCTTACGTGGTGGAAAGCCAGCTGTACCCCCGCCTGCGCGCGCGCTGGACGCTGGCCGGCTTCGGCACGCTGGCCATCGTGCTGGCACTGCTGTTTCCAGGCGGGCACCTGCCGCCCACGTCGTCGCCGCTGCTGCCCTTGCACTGGGCGTTGGGTATCTCGGCCTATGGCTTGTTTGCCGCCGCGGTGGCGCATGGCTGGCTGATGACGCGCGCCGAAGCGCAGATGCGGCAAGTCGCCCCGGCGGCTGAAGGCGGCGTGCCGCTGCTGACGCTGGAACGGCTGATGTTCCGCTTCGTCGGCGCCGGCTTCGTGCTGCTGACGCTGACCATGCTGGCCGGCGCGTTCTTCGGCGAACATCTCTACGGCGCCGACTACACCGGCTGGCGCTGGGACCACAAGCGCATCTTCACGCTGCTGTCATGGCTGACCTTTGCCACGCTGCTGGCCGGCCGTTCGCTGTTCGGCTGGCGCGGCCGGCGCGCGGTGCGCGTGCTGTATGCCGGCGCCGCGCTGCTGCTGCTGGGTTATGCCGGCTCGCGTTTCGTGCTCGAAGTGCTGCTGGGGCGCGTGACATGAAGCTGCTGCTGGTGCTGCTGGCGGTGCTGGCCGGCGTCTGGCTGTGGCAGCGCGGGCGGCGGCTGTCGCAGGCATCGCGCGCGTCGCGCGGCGGCGAGCGCGCGGCGCTGCCCATGGTGAGCTGCCGCCAGTGCGGCATGCACGTGCCGGGCAACGAGGCGGTGGCGGGGCGCCAGGGCACGTACTGCTCGGCCGCGCACCGCCGCGATGCCGAAGGCGCCTAGCCGCCGCTGCACGGTGGCCGTTGCCCCGCCCATGCACTCGTCCAGCACGCCGCTGCCGCCCGCCTCGTCGATGCCAGCGGCCGAGCACGACACGGCCGGCGGGTTTGGCCGCTTGTGGACGACCTTCATGTGGGCGCGCGTGCTCGTCGCGCTGGCGCTGCTGGGGCTGCACCTGGGTCCGTACTTGCTGGGCCGCAGCACGTCGGCTTGGGTGCTGGGCTTGTGCCTGGCCTACCTGGCGGCCACGATGGCGGTGCTGGCAAAGGCCCGGCCGCGCGGCCCCGGCAGCGCGTTCGACCCCTTGTGGCTGCCCACGGTGGGCGTGGACCTGTTGTTCTTCGCGCTGCTGCAGCTGACGCCGGCGCCAGCGGCCATCAACTACACGCCGCTGCTGGCGCTGCCAGTGCTGACGGCCGCCGCCCTGGGCTCGCGCGCGCTGGCGCTGGGCACCGGGGCGCTGGTGGCGCTGGTGCTGCTGGGGCACGCGGCGTGGACGGTGCAGGCCGACACCTGGTTGAGCAGCGCCGACCTGCCGCAGGCCGGCCTGACGGGCGCCGGCCTGATGCTGCTGGCGCTGTTGACGCACCAGATGGCAACGCGGTTGGCGCGCGAGGAAGTCAACGCCCGCCGAAACCGCGTCGAAGCGCAGGTGCAGGCGCTGGTCAGCGACCTGGTGGTCGAATCGCTGCCCGACGGCGTGCTGGTGGTGGACTCGACCTTTCTGGTGCGCAACGCCAACCCGGCCGCGCGCGTGATGCTGGGGTCCGACCAGGAGGTGACGCCGCACTTTTTCAGCCTGTACGACGACCCGGCCTGGGAGCAATTGATCGCCATCGTGCGGCGAACCTTCGACGAAGCCCCGGTCGACGCAACCGCCCTGGTGCTGCACCACGAGGGCCGCCAGAGCAGCCGGCTGCAGGTGCGCACGCAGCGCACGCCGTCGATCGACGACAGCGGCGTCAGCCTGTGCGTGATGTTTCTGCAGGATCTGCGCGAGATGGAAGCGCGCCTGCGCACCGAAAAGCTGGCCTCGATGGGCCGCATGTCGGCCGCCGTGGCGCATGAAATCCGCAACCCGCTGGCCGCCATCAGCCAAGCCAACGCGCTGCTGGACGAAGACCTGACCCAGCCGGCGCAGCGCCGCCTGACGGCGATGGTGCGGCAAAACGCCGAACGGCTGCAGCACATCGTGGAGGACGTGCTGGACGTGGCGCGCGCGCAGGGTCAGAGCGACCACCCCGCACGCGAGCACGCGCTGGCGCTGGACGACGAAACCGGCGCCTTCTGCGACGAATGGCGCCAGCAGCACGGCGTGGGCGAGCGCCTGGCCGTCGAATTGCACGCGCCCGGCGTGCACGTGCAGTTTGCCCACGCGCACCTGCGGCGGGTGCTGATCAACCTGCTGGACAACGCGGCGCGCTACGCGTCGGCGCGCGCCGGCGCGATTCAGGTCACCACCCACGCCGTGCGCCACGGCCCGGTGCTGCTGATGGTGTGGAGCGACGGCCCGCCCATGGAGCCCGCCGTGCGCCGCCACCTGTTCGAGCCCTTTTTCTCGTCCGAGAGCCGCTCCAGCGGCCTGGGCCTGTTCATCAGCCGCGAGCTGTGCGAACGCCACGGCGCCACCATCTCGCACGAACGCTCCTGGCGCGAGCAAGGCGGGCAGCGGGTGGAAGGCAACGAATTCTTCGTCGGCCTGAGCCGCGCGCACGGCGGGCATGCCAGAATTTCTGACGGACACTCCGCGCTGACATGAACGCTTCTGCCAACCTACCCGACGTCGCCCGCGTGCTGGTGGTGGACGACGAGCCCGACCTGCGCACGCTGTACGAGTTGACCCTGCTGCGCGAAGGCCACCAGGTCGAGGCCGCCGGCTCGCTGGGCGAGGCGCGCGCGCTGCTGCAGGCGCGCGCCTACGACGTCGTGATCACCGACATGCGGCTGCCCGACGGGCTGGGGCTGCAACTGCTGCGCGACATGGCGGCCACGCAGCGGTCCGAGCGCTGCATCATGATCACCGCCTACGGCTCGGCCGAAAACGCGGTCGAGGCGCTGAAGTGCGGCGCCTTCGACTACCTGACCAAGCCCGTCGATCTGAAGCAGTTTCGCGCCGTGGTGCAGTCGGCGCTGCAGTCGCCGAACGCCGCCCCCAGCCTGGCCCGCGCGCCGGCCGCGGCCAGGCCCGCCGACGCCGAACCCGCCACCCCAGCGCCCGCGGCCACCTTGCCCGCGTCGCCCGCGGCACTGGCACGCCTGGTGGGCGATTCGGCCGCCATGCGCGCGGTCAAGCACCGCATCGTCAAGGTGGCGCGCAGCATGGCGCCGGTGCTGGTGCATGGCGAATCGGGCACCGGCAAGGAATTGGTCGCGCAGGCCATTCACGGCTGCAGCCACCGTGGCGACGGGCCGTTCGTGCCGGTGAACTGCGGCGCCATCCCCGAAAACTTGCTGGAGGCCGAGTTCTTCGGCGCGCGGCGCGGCTCCTACACCGGCGCCGTGGCCGACCGCGAAGGCTTCTTTCAGGCGGCGCGCGGCGGCACGCTCTTTCTGGACGAGATCGGCGACCTGCCGCTGGCCATGCAGGCCAAGCTGCTGCGCGCCATACAGGAGCGGCGCGTGCGACCGCTGGGCGAGCCGCAGGAAGAGGCCGTGGACGTGCGCGTGGTCAGCGCCACGCACAAGGACCTGGCCGCCGAAGTGCAGGCCGGGCGCTTTCGGCAGGACTTGTATTACCGCCTGAACGTAATCGAGATCGTGGTGCCGCCGCTGCGCGAGCGGCGCGAAGACTTGCCCGCGCTGTGCCAAGCGCTGCTGGCGCGCATTGGCGCCGACGCCGGCCTGCCCGCGCCCAGCCTGTCGGCGCGGCAAATGGACGACATCGCCCAAGCGCCGCTGGACGGCAACGTGCGCGAGCTGGAAAACCTGCTGCACCGCGCGGTAGCGCTGGGTGACGCTGGCGATTCGGCCTTCGATGAGCCGGTGGCGCTGATTCAGACAGGGCAGACAGCTACCGAATTCATAGCGACACAGATTCCACCAGACCCCGAACCCGCCCACGCGCCCGAGGCCGACGCGGCGCCTCTGCCCGACAACCTGGAAACCTGGCTCGATGGCCAGGAACGCACGGTGCTGGTGCGCGCGCTGAACGAAACCGGCTTTAACCGCACCGCCGCCGCGGCCCGGCTGGGCCTGAACCTGCGGCAGATGCGCTATCGCATGTCGCGCCTGGGCATCACCGCGCCCGGCAACGACGACGCGTCCGGCGATGCCTGCTGAGCACGCGGCGCGCGCGGCCTGGACCGACGGCTGGTACGCGCCAGCGCGCCAGCTGCCCTCGCCCAATTTCGGCCCGCGCCCGTCCGGCACCACGGTCGAGCTGATCGTGGTGCATTCGATCAGCCTGCCGCCGGGCGAATTCGGCGGCGGCCAGGTGCAAGCGCTGTTCACCAACACGCTGGACTGGGACGCGCACCCGTACTTCCAGAAGATTCGCGGCCTGGAAGTGTCGGCGCACTTCTACGTGGCGCGCGACGGCACGCCGTGGCAGTTCGTCAGCGCCAACGACCGCGCCTGGCACGCGGGCGCGTCCAGCTTTTGCGGGCGCGACAACTGCAACGACTACTCCGTCGGCATCGAGCTGGAAGGGCTGGAGGGTGGCCTGTTCGAGCCAGCGCAGTACGCCACGCTGGCCCGCCTGTGCCAGGCCCTGCGCGCGCGCTATCCGATTCAGAGCGTGGCGGGGCATGAACACGTGGCGCCCGGGCGCAAGCAGGACCCGGGCCCCGGCTTCGACTGGCGGCGCCTGCAGGCCGCGCTGGGCTGGCCCAAGCACTGCTTTGCCCCCGGCATCTTCGGCTGAACCCTGAAACACCGCGCGCCGCGCCGACCGCGCGCCACGCCGTCGCGCGCGGGGATTTCCGCACAAACACTACCCCTAGTGGGTTGAACTAAGTCGAAACACTAGATATAGTGCTGCGAGCCCGGCGCCGCGCACGTCAAAAAAGCACTCCAGCGCGACCCCCAGCGCGCCGTATCCCCCGCCCCGACAACTGTTTAGCAAGAGGACTTCATGCAGACTCCGCATGCCATCACGCCTGCATTCAACCAACCGACCCACCCCTTGCGCGCCGATGCCAGCGCCGCGCTGATGCCGGCCAGCCACACCTTGGCGCACTACCAGATCATGCGGCGCAACGGCGCGGTGGTGGCGTTCGAGCCGAGCAAGATCGCCGTGGCCATGATGAAGGCCTTCCTGGCCGTGCATGGCACGCAGGGCGCCGCGTCGGCCAGCGTGCGCGAGGTGGTCGATGGCCTGACGCAGGCCGTGGTGCGCGCGCTGATGCGCTCGCGCCCTGGCGGCGGCACCTTTCACATCGAAGACGTGCAGGACCAGGTCGAACTGGGCCTCATGCGCAGCGGCCACCACGAGGTGGCGCGCGCCTACGTGCTGTACCGCGAGCGCCGCGCGCAAGAGCGCGCGCAGCAGAAGACCGAAGCGGCGCCGGTCGCGCCCGTGCTGCACGTGCTAGAAAAAGGAGAGCGCGTTGCGCTGAACCAGCAAGCGCTGGAAGCGCTTTTTTCCCAGGCCTGCGCCAACCTGGACGCCGAGATTCGCCCCGAGCCGATCCTGGCCGAGACGCTGCGCAACCTGTACGACGGCGTGCCGGTGGACGAGGTGTACAAGGCCGCCATCCTGGCCGCGCGCACGCTGATCGAAAAAGAACCCGACTACACCTACGTCACGGCGCGGCTGCTGCTGCACACCATCGCCAAGGAGGTGTTGGGCGAGACGGTGAGTCTGCCGCAACTGGCCGAGCGCTACGCGGACTATTTCCCGCAGTTCATCCACAAGGGTGTTGAACACGAACTGCTGGACGAGCGCCTGCTGCAGTTCGACCTGGCGCGCCTGGGCGCCGCGCTGAAGCCTGAGCGCGACCTGCAGTTCGACTACCTGGGCCTGCAGACGCTGTACGACCGCTACTTCTTGCACGTGCGCAAGACGCGCATCGAGCTGCCGCAGGCCTTCTTCATGCGCGTGGCCATGGGTTTGGCGCTGAACGAGATCGACCGCGAGGCGCGCGCCATCGAGTTCTACGAGGTGCTTTCCAGTTTCGATTTCATGAGCAGCACGCCCACGCTGTTCAACAGCGGCACGCTGCGCTCGCAGCTGTCCAGCTGCTACCTGACCACGGTGCCCGACGATCTGGACGGCATCTACGAGTCGATCAAGGAAAACGCGCTGCTGTCCAAGTACGCCGGCGGCCTGGGCAACGACTGGACGCGCGTGCGTGCCCTGGGCAGCCACATCAAGGGCACCAACGGCGAATCGCAGGGCGTGGTGCCCTTCCTCAAGGTGGTCAACGACACCGCCGTCGCCGTCAACCAGGGCGGCAAGCGCAAGGGCGCGGTCTGCACCTACCTGGAAACCTGGCACCTCGACATCGAGGAGTTTCTGGAGTTGCGCAAGAACACCGGCGACGACCGCCGACGCACGCACGACATGAACACGGCCAACTGGATTCCCGATTTGTTCATGCGCCGCGTGATGGAAAAGGGCGCCTGGACGCTGTTCTCGCCCAGCGACGTGCCCGATTTGCATGATCGGTTTGGCGCCGACTTCGAGCGCGCCTATGTCGCCTACGAAGAAAAGGCCGCGCGCGGCGAAATCCAGCCCAGCAAGACGCTGCCCGCCATCGACCTGTGGCGCAAGATGCTGTCGATGCTGTTCGAGACCGGCCACCCCTGGATCACTTTCAAGGACGCCTGCAACGTGCGCAGCCCGCAGCAGCACGCCGGCGTGGTGCATTCCAGCAACCTGTGCACCGAGATCACGCTCAACACCAGCGACACCGAAACCGCCGTCTGCAACCTGGGCTCGGTCAACCTGCTGCAGCACCTGAAGGACGGCGGCATTGACCATGACAAGCTGAAGAAGACGGTGTCGACCGCCATGCGCATGCTCGACAACGTGATCGACATCAATTACTACGCGGTCAAGAAGGCGCGCGACTCGAACCTGCGCCATAGGCCGGTGGGACTGGGCGTCATGGGATTTCAAGACGCGCTGTACGCGCTGCGCATTCCCTACGCGTCGGAGCAGGCGGTGCAGTTTGCCGACGAATCGATGGAAGCCGTCTGCTACCAAGCCTATTGGGCCAGCACCGACCTGGCGGCCGAGCGGGGGCGCTATTCCAGCTACAAGGGCTCGCTGTGGGACCAGGGCGTGCTGCCGCTGGACACGCTGAACCTGCTGGAGCAGGCGCGCGGCGGGTATGTGGAAGTGGACCGCTCCGCCACGCTGGACTGGGACGCGCTGCGCAAAAAAATAGCGCGCGACGGCATGCGCAACAGCAACTGCGTCGCCATCGCGCCCACGGCCACCATCAGCAACATCATCGGCGTCGATGCGTCGATCGAGCCCTGCTTCGGCAACCTGTCGGTCAAGAGCAACCTGTCGGGCGAATTCACCATCATCAACCACTACCTTGTGAAGGACCTGAAGCGTCTGGGCCTGTGGGACGACGTGATGGTGATGGACCTCAAGCACTTCGACGGCTCGCTGCGTCCCATCGACCGCGTGCCGCCCGACATCAAGCAGCTGTACGCCACGGCGTTCGAGGTCGAGCCGAAGTGGCTGGTCGACGCCGCCGCGCGCCGCCAGAAGTGGATCGACCAGGCGCAGAGCCTGAACATCTACATGGCTGGCGCCAGCGGCAAGAAGCTGGACGACACCTACAAGCTGGCGTGGGTGCGTGGCCTGAAGACCACGTACTACCTGCGCACCACCAGTGCCACGCACGCCGAGAAATCCACCGTGCAGTCGGGCCGCCTGAACGCCGTGCCGAGCAGCGACACGGGCCCCATGGCCATGAGCGCCGTCCACGCCGCGCACGCAGAGCCGGCCACCGACGTCAAGTTCTGCGCCATCGACGACCCGGGTTGCGAAGCCTGCCAGTGAATGCAAGGCGTGCGCCACGCGCGCCCTGCGATGCCTTGCCGCAACACAATCCCCACATCAACCAGCGAGCAACGTCACGGAATGCTTTGCATTTCATAACGTTGCTCCCATAATCGGAGCATTGGAAAAATCATGTTGACTTGGGACGACGAGGCCACCCCCATCGCGCTGCAACCGCGACTGCAGCCGGTGGCCGACTTGCCGCGCAACGCGACGCAAGGTCTGGCTGTCTTGAAGACGAACCCCGTGGCAACGCCTGCGGCGCAAGCCAAGCCCGCCGCTGCTACCCAGCGCCGCGTCAACGCCGCCGACAAGCGCATCATCAACGGCCAGACCGATGTCAACCAGCTGGTGCCGTTCAAGTACAAGTGGGCGTGGGAAAAGTACCTGGCCACCTGCGCCAACCACTGGATGCCGCAGGAAGTGAACATGAACCGCGACATCGCGCTGTGGAAGTCGCCGGGTGGCCTGACCGAAGACGAGCGCCGCATCGTCAAACGCAACCTGGGCTTTTTCGTCACCGCCGATTCGCTGGCCGCCAACAACATCGTGCTGGGCACCTACCGGCACATCACGGCGCCCGAATGCCGCCAGTTCCTGCTGCGCCAGGCTTTTGAAGAAGCCATCCACACGCACGCCTACCAGTACATCGTCGAATCGCTGGGCCTGGACGAGGCCGAGATCTTCAACGCCTACCACGAGGTGCAGTCGATCCGCGACAAGGACGAGTTCCTGATCCCGTTCATCGACGCGATCATGGATCCGCAGTTTGTCACCGGCACGCCCGAGACCGACCAGACGCTGCTCAAAAGCCTGATCGTCTTCGCCTGCCTGATGGAAGGCCTGTTCTTCTACGTCGGCTTCACTCAGATCCTGGCGCTGGGCCGGCAAAACAAGATGACCGGCGCGGCCGAGCAGTACCAGTACATCCTGCGCGACGAGTCGATGCACTGCAACTTCGGCATCGACCTCATCAACCAGATCAAGCTGGAGAACCCGCATTTGTGGACGCCGGCGTTCAAGGCCGAGATCAAGGCCCTGTTCGAAAAAGCGGTCGAGCTGGAATATCGCTACGCCGAAGACACCATGCCGCGCGGGGTGCTGGGCCTCAACGCCTCGATGTTCAAGGGCTACCTGCGCTACATCGCCAACCGACGCGCCACGCAGATCGGGCTGGAGGCGCTGTTCCCCCACGAAGAAAACCCCTTCCCCTGGATGAGCGAGATGATCGATCTGAAGAAGGAGCGCAACTTCTTCGAAACGCGCGTCATCGAGTACCAGTCCGGTGGCGCGCTTTCTTGGGACTGACCTGCCTGGCCATGCCCACGATGAATTCGCAACCCAGCCTCGTCGCTCCGGCGGCGTGCGGGGTTGCTCCCGTGTTCATGGCGCTGGATGCCTGGCTCCAGTGCCATGAATCGCTTTGCGTGGTCCAACAGACGCAAAGCGTTTCCTGCTGTTGATGGATAGTTCAACTTGATCAAGGAGAAAAAAATGGCAACTGCAAAGAAAGCCCCGGCCAAGAAAGCCGCCGCGAAAAAGGCTCCGGCCAAGAAGGCCGCCGCGAAGAAAGCCCCGGCCAAGGCGCCTGCGAAGAAAGTCGCCGCCAAGGCACCGGCCAAGAAAGTCGTCGCCAAGAAGGCACCGGCCGCCAAGAAAGCCGTCGCCAAGAAAGCACCGGCCAAGGCCGCCGTAGCGAAAAAGGCCGCTCCGGCCAAGAAGGTTGTCGCCAAGAAGGCCCCCACCGCCAAGAAAGCCGTCGCCAAGAAAGCGCCGGTAGCCAAGAAGGCCCCGGCGGCCAAAAAGGCACCGGCCGCCAAGAAAGCGGTAGCCAAGAAGGCGGCGCCGGCCAAGAAGGCACCGGCCGCCAAGAAAGCCCCCGCGGCCAAGAAGGCCCCTGCAGCCAAGAAGGCCGCCGCCCCCAAGAAGCCCGCAGCGCAAACCACGCTGAACCCGCAGGCTGCATGGCCGTTCCCGACGGCATCCAAGCCCTGATGTGAACCAGGTGGCCGCCGCCGCGCTGGCGCCGGCCGAGGTTTTTGCAAGAGCCCGCCACGAGCCATCGTGCGCGGGCTCGTTTCATGGGGCGCCGGCGCGTGCCAGATGCGCGCCACGCGATGCCGGCAACGACGTGGCCCCACGCCGGCGCGCCCGCATCGGGCTGGGCCGCCGCGCGATCAAGCCTGCGCCAGCACCGCCGCGTCCAGCTGATAGTTCTGCGGGCCGCGGCTGGCGATCTTGATGGCGCCCAGGCGATTGCCCAGCGCGGCACAGCGGGCCAGCGGCCAGCCTTGCTCCAGACCATGCAGCAGCGCGCCGCGCCAGGCGTCGCCGCAGCCGGTCGGATCGACCACCGCGGCCGGCTGCACGGCGGGCACGTGGGTTCGGGCACCGGCTTGCCAAATGTCGCAGCCCTCGCCACCCAGCGTCACCACCAGGCCTTGCACGCGACGCGACAGCTCGTCCGGTTCGACGTCCATGCGGTCGCAAAGCATGCGCCCTTCGTAATCGTTCACCGTCACCCAGCTGGCCAGTTCAACGAAGTGCGCCAGCTCCGGCCCGCTGAACATGGGCAACCCCTGGCCGGGGTCGAACACGAAGGGGATGCCGGCGGCGTGAAACTGCTCGGCGTGCTGCAGCATGGCGTCGCGTCCGTCGGGAGAGATGATGCCCAGCTTGACGCCGGGCCGCGCCTCGATGCGCGCGCGATGCGCCTGCATCATGGCGCCGGGGTGAAAGGCGGTGATCTGGTTGTTGTCGCGGTCGGTCATGATCATGGCCTGCGCGGTGTAGGTGTCGTCGACCTCATGCACGAAATCGGTCGCAATGCCGAGCGTGCGCAGGCGCTGCAGGTAGTCCGCGCCGTCGTTGCCCAGCGCGGCCACCGGCAACGGCTCGCCGCCCAGCTGGCGCATGGCATAGGCGATGTTGCCCGCGCAGCCGCCAAAGTCGCGCCGCAGGCCCGGCACCAGGAACGAGACGTTCAGGATATGCAGCTGGTCGGGCAGGATCTGCTCGGCAAAGCGCCCCTCGAAAGTCATGATGGTGTCGAACGCGAGCGAGCCGCAGATCAAAGTCGCCATGGTGTGGTGTGCTTTTGCAGAAAGAAGACCTGACCCGCGCGGGCGCGCGATCAGGGATAAAAAGCTATCAGTCGATAACCGGTGATGTCCGGGGAAACGGCCGGATCGGCCACGGTGAACGCGCGCGCGCCGCTGAATTCGCCGCGCGCGGCCAGCGTCTGCGGCGCGCCCAGCTCGCCGGCCGTGAACACGCGGCGGATCAGCGGCTGGTCCTGCGCGTCGGTCAGCACCAGTTCGAGAGAGGGCGTGGCCACTGGCAGGTCGGCGCTGTTGCGCAGGACCACGCTGAAGCGAAAGTCGTCGCCGCTGGCCCGGTTGAACGACGAGCTGTCGATGACGATGGCGTCCAGCAGTCGGTAGGGCGACAGCGTGCATCCCAGGGGTTCGCACAGGCGCTGCAGCAAGGGCGCGAGCCGCGGCTCGCGCGCCGCCAGCCAGTCGCGCTGGCCCAACGTCACTTGCACCGCCAGCGCCAGCGCCAATGCCATCAACAGCAACCACAGCACCGCGCGCACGGGTGTGGACGACCAGAACGCGCGCCGCCGCGCCGCCGCGACGAACGAAGGCGCGACTGGTGCCGTGGCGGGCGCGGCGGACTCGGCGGACTCGGCGGACTCGGCATCCAACGGCGTGACCGGCGCCGGCATGTCGTCGCTCGTCCAGGCGCGTCGGTGATCCGCGTCGGGCTGAGTCGGGGCCGCGGACGCGGCTCCCGCCTGCGGCCACGCGGCGGCGGCGGACGACACGGGACCGAGAAAGGTCGGGCCGGCCGGGGCCGCTGAATCCGGCCACGGCCGCGGTGGCTCGGGCTGCCACGGCGCTTCGGCGCGCGGCGCCTCGAGTACGCCCGCCTGCTCGCGCGGCGCGTCGGCAGCGAGTGCGCCGCGCCAAGGGGCCGGCTCGCGCAGTGACCAGACCGCGGGTTGATGGACGAAGTCGGGCGCCCACTCGCTGCCTCGCGGCCGCGCCCCCACCGCCGGCGCGGCGGCGGGCGCTGGCTCGCCGTCCAGCGACTGCGTGATCGGTCCGGCGGTGTGCGCGGGCGGGGTGGTGACCTCGGCCGCCCGCCCGGCAACGCCTGTCGCCGGCGCGGCCGGAGTCGGCGCGGGTGCGGGTGCGGGTGCGGGCTGTGGCGCCGGCGACGACAGCGCGGCCGTTGCAGAGGCAGATGCCGCCAGGACGGCGGCGCGGTCTTCCGGCGGCAGCATGTGCGCGGCGCCGTCGAACACTTCGCCGCAATGGCCGCAACGCACCCAGCCGCTGGAGATGCGCAACTGGTCGGGCACGACCCTGAACATGGTCGAGCATGCCGGGCAGCGCGTGACGAGACTCATCTTGCGCCCATTGTAGGCAGGCGCGCGCGGCCTCAGCCGGGGCGACGCCCCACCAGCAGCACCCAGCCGTCCTCGGCATCGGCCGCTTCGAGGGCCAGCCACGGTGCGTAGGCTTGCTGCAGCTCGGTCGTCTGGCGCTCCAGCACGCCGGCCAACACCAGCGCGCCGCCGGCTGCCACGTGGCCCGACAGCAAGGGGGCCAGCACCTTCAGCGGCGTGGCCAGAATGTTGGCCAGAACCGTGTCGTACGCGCCGTGCGCCCGGTCGGGCAGGCCCGCCGTCAGGTGCACGCCGTTGGCGGCGGCGTTGTCCCGGGTCGACTGGACGGCGGCGGGATCGATGTCCACCGCGTCGACGCGGGCCGCGCCGTGCAGCGCCGCGCCGATGGCCAGAATGCCCGAGCCGCACCCGTAGTCGAGCACGCGCTGCGCCGTGGGCGGGTGCGCCGCGATCCAGCGCAGGCACATGCGGGTGGTGGGGTGGGTGCCGGTGCCAAAGGCCAGCCCCGGGTCAAGCCGGATCGCATGTGCCGCCTGCGCTGGTACGTCGTGCCAGGTCGGCACGATCCAGAACGTGGGCGTGATGGGCACGGGCTCGAACTGCGACTGCGTCAGCCGCACCCAGTCCTGCTCGGGCACGGCGGCGATGGACGCCACTTCACAGCCGGCAAAAAAATCCTGCGGCGCCAGCAGGCGCGCCGCCTCGCGGGCGTCGGCCTCGGTGGCGAACAGCGCCACCACGCGCGAACGCGACCAGCTGTGCGCCGGCGACGGCAGGCCGGGCTCGCCGAACAGCGCGCGCTCGGCGTCGGTGTCGGCGTCGGCGTCCTCGACCGACACGCTGAGTGCTTCCAGCGCCTCGAGTGCGTCGCCCAGCGGCTCGACCCGGTCCTCGGGGCAGATCAGGCGCAATTCGAACATGGCCACCTCTTTGCTTTCAAAAACATAGCAGCTCGCGCTTGCCATACAAGCGCGAGCGGCAGATTTTGCCAAACACCGCAAAACCAGGGGCCGCGCGGCAAGCGCCCAAGGATGGCCGCGTGGCAGGCCGCGCCCGCCCGCCGTGGCCATGGCGTGGCTACCGAGCGACTTGAGGCGAGCGTTCGCCTACCGCTGGTGCTCGCTCAGCCACTTCTCCAGGTAGTGGATGTTGGTGCCGCCTTCCATGAACTTGGCGTCCACCATCAGTTCGCGGTGCAGCGGGATGTTGGTGCTGATGCCTTCGACCACCGACTCGGCCAGCGCCGTCTGCATGCGGGCGATGGCCTGCTCGCGCGTGTCACCGTAGACGATCAGCTTGCCGATCATGCTGTCGTAGTTGGGCGGCACGAAGTAGTTGTTGTAGACGTGCGAATCGACCCGCACGCCCGGCCCACCGGGCATGTGCCACGCGGTGACGCGACCCGGCGACGGCGTGAACTTGAAGGGGTCTTCGGCGTTGATGCGGCACTCGATGGCGTGCCCCTTGATGTGGATCTGCCGCTGCGTAAACGGCAGCTTCTCACCCGCCGCCACCATGATCTGCGTGCGCACGATGTCCACGCCGGTGATCCACTCGGTCACCGGGTGCTCGACCTGCACGCGGGTGTTCATCTCGATGAAATAGAACTCGCCGTTCTCGTACAGGAATTCGAACGTGCCGGCGCCGCGGTAGCCGATCTTCTTGCACGCCGCCACGCAGCGCTCGCCGATGCGCTCGATCAGCCGGCGCGGAATGCCGGGCGCCGGGCCTTCCTCGATCACCTTCTGGTGGCGCCGCTGCATGGAGCAGTCGCGCTCGCCCAGGTAGACGGCGTTGCGGTGCTTGTCGGCCAGGATCTGGATTTCGATGTGTCGCGGGTTCTGGAGAAATTTCTCCATGTACACGGCGGGGTTGTTGAACGCCGCCGCCGCCTCGCCCTTGGTCATCTGCACCGCGCCGATCAGCGCCGCCTCGGTGTGCACCACGCGCATGCCACGCCCGCCACCGCCGCCCGCGGCCTTGATGATGACCGGGTAACCGATCGCCTTGGCGATGCGCTTGATGGTGGCCGGGTCGTCCGGCAATTCGCCGTCGGAACCCGGCACGCAGGGCACGCCCGCCTTGATCATGGCCTGCTTGGCCGACACCTTGTCGCCCATGATGCGGATCGACTCGGGCGTGGGGCCGATGAACTGGAAGCCGCTTTTTTCCACCCGCTCGGCGAAGTCGGCGTTTTCGCTCAAAAAGCCATAGCCGGGGTGGATGGCCTCGGCATCGGTCACCTCGGCCGCCGAAATGATGGCCGGCATGTTCAGGTAACTTTGGCCCGACGGCGCCGGGCCGATGCACACCGCCTCGTCGGCCAGGCGCACGTACTTGGCGTCGCGGTCGGCTTCTGAATAGACCATGACGGCCTTGATGCCCAGTTCGCGGCAGGCGCGCTGCACCCGCAGGGCAATTTCGCCTCGGTTGGCAACCAGAATCTTCTTAAACATAGCGTTCTTCCATCGGGCGAGCGCGGGGGGCGCGTCGCCTGAACCACAACGGGCCTGCTGCCGCCGTGGCGGCCGGTGCGCGCCACGGGCCACAGGCCAGGGCGGGTTTCATCATTCGATGACGAACAGGGGCTGGCCGTATTCCACCGCCTGCCCGTTCTCACCCAGGATGCTCACGACGGTGCCGCTCTTCTCGGCGTCGATCTCGTTGAGGATCTTCATCGCCTCGATGATGCAGAGGGTGTCGCCCTCCTTCACTGGCTGGCCGATTTCGACGAAGGGCTTGGCACCCGGGCTGGCGGAGCGGTAGAAGGTGCCCACCATGGGCGACTTGACCACGAAGCCGGCCGGCACGTCCGGCGCGGCGGCCGGCGCGGGCGCGCTGGGCGTGGCGTCCGGGGCGGTCGCGCCGGCGGGCGCCGACAGCGGTGGCGCCACCGGCTGCGGCACGGGCGCATAGGCCAGCACCTGCGTCGCGGTGGGCGGCGTGCCCTTGACGATGCGCACCCTTCCTTCGGCCTCGGTGATTTCCAGTTCCGACACGTTCGACTCCGACACCAGGTCGATCAGAGTCTTGAGCTTGCGCAAATCCATGGTTAGGCCATTCAAATAGGGGGATGGGCAAATTTAACTTAAATCTGCCTCAACGCCCGGTAATGTGAGTTCAATTACAGCGAATTATCATGCGGGGCCCAGCAACTGCCGCCACCGCGCCAAGTCGCTGGGGTGCAGCTGCCCCAGCTTGCGGTCGCGCAACTGGCCGGCGGCATCGAACAGTACGCTGAAGGGCAGTCCGCCGGCCGAATTGCCCAGTTCGCGCGCCAGATCGACGCCTTCGAGGCCCGCCAGACCGACCGGAAAGGCCAGCGGCGACCGGGCCAAAAAGCGCGCCACCGGCTCAGGCTTGTCGACCGCCAACCCCAGCAATTGCCAGCCGTTAGACTTGTTTTCAGCGTAAAAACTGTTCAATAACGGCAGTTCATCGACGCAGGGAGGGCACCACGTGGCCCAGAAGTTGAGCAGCAGCGGCCGGCCCTTGAGCGATGCCAGGGTCAGCGCGCCGCCGTCGTGCGTCGGAAAGCGACTGGCCCAGAACGTGGTCATGTCCTGCGGGTCACTCAGGCGAAAGCGTTGCCACCCCATCAGCGCACCGGCCCCAGCGGCGGCGGCGGCCACGGCGGCGATGGCGCCGCGGCGCGACAGGCCTGAGGGGCGCTGAGAGACCTGGGGCGCGCTCATGGCGCCTCGTCCTGTTGCAGTCGCTGCGCCAGCGCCTTGCGGTCGCCGCGCGGGGGGCGCCCTTGGGCGCCGGGCTTGAGCGCGCCGCGCAGGTCGTCGTGGTCGTGGATCATCAAGTGCACGCCAATGGGTTCGCCCAGTTCCGGGCACAGACTGGAAAAGCTGAGCGCATCGACCAGCTTGCCATGAAAGCCCGTCACCGCGCGCGCCTGGTACGCCACGCGGTGGTCGATCAAGGCCAGCTCGGCGGATTTGGGGTCATCGCAGAAAAGCTGCAGGTAAATGTCGGACAGGCGCGTGGCGGTGCCGTTCCACACCGCGCCGCCGATGTGGGGCCGAAAATCGGCCAGCCGCTCCATCCACACCAGCGCCAGACGGCGCAGCGCGGCCAGTTCGCGCGGCTGGGTGTCGGCATGGAAGAGCGCAAGGTAAGCGCGCACTTCGGCTTCGACCAGCTCGTTGTCAGGCAGCGCGGTGCGGGGCGATGCGCCGACCAGTGTCTGCGCGCGGCGCTTGGCGGCGCCGTAGTCCATGCCATCTTCCACCACCAGGCGCGCGGCATGCGCGGCGATGGTGTGCGTCAGGGTTTGCATACAGCCGATTCTGCCCTGTATGCCGGAAAGCTTGCCTTACAGTCAGCGATAGCCCAACCAGAGGAGATCAGCATGAAGGCCACGATGATGGACACGCACCTGTCGCTCAACCACCTGCTGGAGCGCGCGGGCCGGATCTTCCGCGACAACACCATCGTGTCGCGCCTGCCCGACAAGTCGCTGCGGCGCCATACCTATGGCGAGTTCTACCGCCGCACGCGCGCGCTGGCCAGCGCCCTGCAGCAGATGGGACTGAAAAAAGGCGAGCGCGTGGCCACGCTGTGCTGGAACCACCACGCCCACCTGGAATGCTATTTCGGCATACCGGCCGCTGGCGGCGTGATGCACACGCTGAACCTGCGCCTGTCGCCCGACGAGATTGGCTGGATCGCGGGCGACGCGCAGGATCGCTTTCTGGTCATCGACGACGTGCTGCTGCCGCTGTATGAAAAGTTCAAGCACCTGCACCCCTTTGAGAAAGTGATCGTGTTCCCCTTCTCCGGCGCGCCGCTGCCGGCGGGCATGCTTGACTACGAGCAGTTGCTGGCGGGCGCCGACCCCGACGGCTTCGAATACGCCGCGCACGACGAGCACGACCCCGTTTCCATGTGCTACACCAGCGGCACCACGGGCAAGCCCAAGGGCGTGGTGTATTCGCACCGCTCCACCGTGCTGCACACGCTGGTGGCCTGCCTGCCCGACTACTGCAGCGTGCGCAACACCGACGTGGTGTTGCCCGTTACCCCAATGTTCCACGCCAACAGCTGGGGCATGCCGTACATCGCGGTGATGGTGGGCGCGCAGCTGGTCTTTCCGGGTCCACACCTGCACCCCGACGATCTGCTCGACCTGATGACCCAGCAGCCGCCCACGCTGGCGCTGGGCGTGCCCACCATCTGGCTGAGCCTGATCCAGACCTACGACGCATCGCTCAAAGCCGCCTCGCCCAACGCTGGCCGCTGGACCTTGCCCAAGGGCCTGCGCTCGATGGTCGGCGGCGCGGCCGTGCCCGAGTCGCTGATCCGGGCCTTCGACGCGCACGGCATCTGGATCATGCAGGGCTGGGGCATGACCGAAACCAGTCCCGTGGGCACGCTGAGCTACCCCACCGCCGCGCTGAAAAACGCCAGCGCCGACGAAAAATACCGCCGCGCCGCCATGGCCGGTCTGCCGGTGCCGCTGGTGGACCTGCGCCTGCGCGGCGACGACGGCCAAGACCAGCCCTGGGACGGCCGCAGTGTGGGCGAGTTGCAGGTGCGCGGCCCCTTCATCACTGGCGGCTACCACGAGGCGGGCTCGCCCGCCGACAAATTCACCCCCGACGGCTGGTTGCGCACCGGCGACGTCGCCAGCGTGGACGAACAGGGCTACATGCGCATCAGCGACCGCACCAAGGACCTGATCAAGTCCGGCGGCGAATGGGTCAGCTCGGTCGATCTGGAAAACGCCCTGATGGCCCACCCCGCCGTGGCCGAAGCCGCCGTCATCGCCATCCCCGACGAGAAGTGGAGCGAGCGCCCGCTGGCCTGCGTGGTGCTCAAGCCCGGCGAACAGGCCAGCGCCGAACAGCTCAACGCGTTTTTGCTGGACAAGAGCCTGGCCAAGTGGCAACTGCCCGAGCGCTACGAGTTCATCGACGCCGTGCCGCGCACGTCGACCGGCAAGTTCTGGAAGCTGAAGCTGCGCGAGCAGTTTCCCCGATAGAACGCGGCCGGGCCGCTGGCGCCGCGCCCCATGCCCGGCCTTCGGAGGGCGTCGGTCACTATATTTTAAATAGCTGACCGCGCAGACTGGATGCGCGCTGAGCGCCCAAAAGGCTTGTCATTCAGCCTTAGAATCGATCCCATGCACATTCACATTCTGGGTATCTGCGGCACCTTCATGGGCGGCGTGGCGGCGCTGGCGCGCGAAAGTGGGCACCGCGTGACGGGCTGCGACGCGGGCGTGTATCCGCCGATGAGCGACCAGCTGCGCGCGCTGGGCATCGAATTGATCGAGGGCTATGGCGCCGACCAGATGACCCTGAAGCCAGACGTGTATGTGATCGGCAACGTGGTCAGCCGGGCGCGGCTGGCGGACGGCACGCCCAAATTCCCGCTGATGGAAGCCATTCTGGACGCTGGCGCGCCCTACGCCAGTGGCCCCCAATGGCTGCTGGAACACGTGCTGCAGGGCCGCCATGTGCTGGCCGTGGCGGGCACGCACGGCAAGACCACCACCACGTCGATGCTGGCCTGGATCCTGGAAAGCGCGGGGCTGACGCCGGGCTTTCTGGTGGGTGGCGTGCCGCTCAACTTCGGCATCTCTGCGCGCGTGGGGGCGCAGGCGGCGGGTCAGCCCCGACCCCTGTTCGTCATCGAGGCGGACGAATACGACACCGCCTTCTTCGACAAACGCAGCAAGTTCGTGCACTACCGGCCGCGCACCGCGGTGTTGAACAACCTGGAGTTCGATCACGCCGACATCTTCGACAATCTGGCGGCCATCGAGCGGCAATTTCATCACCTGGTGCGCACCGTGCCGGCGTCGGGCCGCGTCGTGGTGAACGGGCTGGAGGAAAGCCTGACGCGCGTTCTGGCGCAAGGCTGCTGGAGCGAGCAGCGCACATTTGGCGCGGCGGTGAGCGACTTCACCGCAGTCGGAGAGGCGTCTGACTTCGAAGTGCAGCAGGCCGGCCGCGCGGTGGGCCAGGTGCGCTGGGATTTGTCGGGCACGCACAACCAGCTGAACGCATTGGCGGCGATCGCGGCCGCCGAGCACGTGGGCGTGGCGCCAGCCGACGCTTGCGCGGCGCTCGGCCGCTTTCAAAACGTACGCCGCCGCATGGAAGTGCGCGGCCGCGTGGCGCGCGCGGGCCTTGCCGACATCACGGTATACGACGACTTCGCACACCACCCCACGGCCATCCGCACCACGGTGGACGGCCTGCGCCGCCAGCTGGACGCTGCCGGACGCCAGGGCGAGCGCATCCTCGCCATCTTCGAGCCGCGCAGCAACACCATGAAGCTGGGCACGATGAAAGCGCAACTGCCCTGGTCGCTGGAACACGCTGAACTGAGCTTTTGCCACACCGGCGGGCTGGATTGGGACGCCGCCGAGGTACTGTTACCCCTGGGCACGCGCGCGCACGTGGCTGCCAGCGTGGACGAGATCGTGCGCCAGGTGAGCGCCGCCGCACGCCCCGGCGATCACCTGCTGTGCATGAGCAACGGCGGCTTTGGCGGCGTGCACGCCCGGTTGCTGGAAAAACTACAAAAACAATAGCGCCAGGCGCTTGAGCCGCACGCGCTGCGGCATTTTTTGGCCTTGATGCGCCCACATGCGATGAGCGGATCCGGCGCGGCGCGGCGCGGCGCCTCAGTACGACATCGTCATCGCGCCCAAGTCGATACGCACCACCGGCTTGGCCAGTGCGCCGCTGGCGGCGCGCGCGAATTGGGTGCCCCATTGCGCATCGTTGAGCAGCGTGGCGCCCGCGTCGCGTGCGATCACCAGCACCTTGTCGGCCAGCAGCAGCTTGCCGGTGGGCCGCAGCGGCTCGCTGCCCAGTTGCGTGAATTGCGCGTCCAGCCACTCGCGGGCTTCGGCATTGCTCATGGGGGCGACCGAGTCGAGATCGAAGCGCCATTCGGTGCGCTCGTCCTGGATGACGCGAACTTCGCTCTGCATGGTGGGCGGTTCCTTCTTGAAAGTCGTTATCGGAATGCGCCGACTGCGGCGCGCCCCTTGACTGTAGTCGATTCGGGCGCGCCGCCCTTGACGCGCATCAGCCCGCGCGCCGAGTGCGCACCGCGTCCGACAGCGTCTGCAGAATCGCCTGCGTGCCGTCCCAGCCGATGCAGGCATCGGTGATGCTCTTGCCGTATTCCAGCGACCCCACGTCGTCCTTGCCCGGCGTGAACTTCTGCGCGCCACCATGGATGTGGCTTTCGACCATGACGCCGAACACGCAGCGCGAACCACCGGCGATTTGCGTCGCCACGTCGCGGGCAACGTCCAGTTGCCGTTCGTGCTGCTTGCTGCTGTTGGCGTGGCTGCAGTCGACCATCAGCGTCGCGGGCAGCTTGGCGGCTTCCAGCTCCTTGCAGGCGGCGGTGACGCTGGCGGCGTCGTAGTTGGGCGCCTTGCCACCGCGCAGGATGGCGTGGCAGTCCTTGTTGCCGTCGGTGTGGACGATGGCGACCTGGCCGTTCTTGTGCACCGACAGGAAGTGGTGCCCGCGCGCCGCGGCTTGAATGGCGTCGGTGGCGATGCGGATGTTGCCGTCGGTACCGTTCTTGAACCCGATCGGGGCCGACAGGCCGCTGGCCAACTCCCGGTGCACCTGGCTTTCAGTGGTGCGCGCGCCGATGGCGCCCCAGCTGATCAGGTCGCCGATGTATTGCGGCGAAATAACGTCGAGGAATTCGCTGCCCGCCGGCAGGCCCAGCCGGTTGATCTCGATCAGCAACTGGCGCGCGATGCGCAAGCCCTCATCGATGCGATAGCTTTCGTCGAGGTAAGGGTCGTTGATCAGACCCTTCCAGCCGACCGTGGTGCGCGGCTTTTCAAAATACACGCGCATCACGACTTCGAGCGAATCGGCATATTTGTCGCGCAGTGGTTTCAGGCGCTTGGCGTAGTCGATGGCGGCGGCCGGGTCGTGGATCGAACACGGGCCAATCACCACCAGCAGGCGGTCGTCCTTGCCCGCAATGATTCGGCGAATGGCCTTGCGCGTGTCGGTAATGAGCGACTCGACCGGCGTGCCGCGGATCGGGAAAAAGCGGATCAGATGATCGGGCGGAGGCAACACGGTAATGTCCTTGATGCGCTGGTCGTCGGTCTGGCTGGTTCTTTCGGGCGACGAGGCCCAGGCATCGGCGGAAGCCTGCGTGCTTTTGGCGTTCATGAGATCGATTCCTTGAAAATGTTTGCGGGTTGAATGGGCATAAAAAAACCGCCGGGCTCATCGCGTCGGCGGTCTTGTCGGGAAGTGCGCTTTGGCTTACACGTTCACCTCTCGTCCGCCGAGGACAGAGAACCAAAAGTAAAAACCGAAAGCGACACGCGTTTTCATCACTGGGTGAATGTAGCACAGCGCGCGTGTCGCGACGCTGACAGCGTGGTTTGGCGCCGTTGCGATGCGCACTCTGATATCAATATAAGAGCAAACAATGACGGCCAGTGGGCGCTGATTCGTGATTTGACAGAAAACCTACACATCAACCCGTACCGCCAACCGTAAGCCCATCGAGCCGCAACGTGGGCTGGCCCACGCCGACCGGCACGCTCTGGCCTTCCTTGCCGCACGTGCCCACGCCGGAATCGAGCTGCATGTCGTTTCCGATCATGGTGATGCGCTTGAGCGATTCGGGGCCACTGCCGACGATGGTGGCCCCCTTTACCGGGTACTGGATACGCCCGTTTTCAACCCAGAACGCTTCATTGGCCGAAAACACAAACTTGCCGCTGGTAATGTCCACCTGACCGCCGCCGAAATTGGTGGCGTAAAGTCCCTTCTTGATGCTGGCAACGATTTCACGCGGATCCTTGTCGCCGCCGAGCATGTAGGTGTTGGTCATGCGCGGCATGGGAATGTGCGCGTAGCTTTCGCGTCGGCCATTGCCCGTGGGCCTGACCTTCATCAGGCGCGCATTCATGGCATCCTGGATGTAGCCTTTCAGTATCCCGTCCTCGATCAGCACATTGCGCTGCGTCACGTGGCCTTCGTCGTCTATGTTCAGGCTGCCGCGTCGGTCGGGAAGTGTGCCATCGTCAAGCACCGTCACCCCCTTGGCGGCCACACGTTGACCAATGCGTCCACTGAAGGCGCTGGAGCCTTTGCGATTGAAATCGCCTTCCAGCCCGTGGCCCACCGCTTCATGCAGCAGCACGCCCGGCCAACCCGGACCCAGCACCACGGTCATTTCACCGGCCGGCGCCGGACGAGACTCCAGATTGGTAAGCGCCGCCTGCACGGCGGCTTCGACGTATTGCGTGATCAGAGCGTCATCGAAATACGACAAACCGAACCGCCCACCGCCGCCGAACGAGCCAACCTCCCTCCGGCCGTTGTACTCGGCGATCACCGTAACCGAAAGGCGGACCAGCGGACGAACGTCGGCTGCCAAGGCGCCGTCGAGCCGCGCGATCAGGACGACGTCGTATTCGTTGGCGAGCCCGGCCATGACCTGTACCACCCGCGAATCCTTGGCGCGAGCCAAGCGCTCGATCTTTTCGAGCAGCTTCACCTTGGCCGTCGAATCAAGCGTGGTGATCGGATCAAGCGGGCCATAGAGAGCCCGACTCTGAGCGATGCGCCGACGCGCAATTTTCACGCGGCCGCTCCGTGCAGCACCGGAAATCGCCCGCACCGTCTGGGCAGCATCGATCAGTGAGTCGCGTGAAATGTCATCGGAGTAAGCAAATGCAGTCTTTTCACCGGCCACGGCGCGCACCCCCACGCCCTGATCGATGGAAAAACTGCCCGTTTTAACAATTCCCTCTTCTAGGCTCCATCCCTCGGCGCGCGTGTACTGAAAGTAGATATCCGCATCGTCGACACGCCGTTCGGCAATCACGCCAAGTGTTTTACCCAAGTCGGCCTCGGTCAAACCGAACGGCGTCAGAAGCAGATCACTGGCCTCGGCCAGACGCTCAAGGGTCATGTCTCTGGAAATCATGGAGAGCATTGTAGGGCCCTCAACGATTCGCCGCCTACAGCGAACCCGTTTCAACGAGGAGCCATACCACAGAAAAGACGTGCGAAAAAAAAACGCCCAGTCATTTCTGACTGGGCGTTTTTCGCTGTAATAGCCTGACAATGTCCTACTTTCACACGGGAATCCGCACTATCATCGGCGCTAAGGCGTTTCACTGTCCTGTTCGGGATGGGAAGGAGTGGTACCACCTCGCTATGGTCATCAGGCATAACTTGTTGTCATCCAGCCTAGGCTAGACAACCAATTCATAGAGCAAATCAGCTTATTTTGAATGCGTCACTTGGCATAACAACCTTGATATGACATCAAAGTTATAGGGTCAAGCCTCACGAGCAATTAGTACTGGTTAGCTTAATGCATTACTGCACTTCCACACCCAGCCTATCAACGTCCTGGTCTTGAACGACTCTTTAGGGGGCTCAAGGCCCCGGCAGATCTCATCTTGAAACGAGTTTCCCGCTTAGATGCTTTCAGCGGTTATCTCTTCCGCACTTAGCTACCCTGCGATGCCACGGGCGTGACAACAGGTACACCAGAGGTGCGTCCACTCCGGTCCTCTCGTACTAGGAGCAGGCTTTCTCAAATCTGCAGCGCCCACGGAAGATAGGGACCAAACTGTCTCACGACGTTTTGAACCCAGCTCACGTACCTCTTTAAATGGCGAACAGCCATACCCTTGGGACCGGCTACAGCCCCAGGATGAGATGAGCCGACATCGAGGTGCCAAACACCGCCGTCGATATGAACTCTTGGGCGGTATCAGCCTGTTATCCCCAGAGTACCTTTTGTCCGTTGAGCGATGGCCCTTCCATACAGAACCACCGGATCACTATGTCCTACTTTCGTACCTGCTCGACTTGTCAGTCTCGCAGTCAAGCGCGCTTGTGCCATTACACTCCAGTAGCGCGATTTCCGACCGCGCTGAGCGCACCTTCGAGCTCCTCCGTTACCTTTTAGGAGGAGACCGCCCCAGTCAAACTGCCCACCATGCACTGTCCCCACCCCCGATTCAGGGGGCCAGGTTAGAACCGCAACGCCATCAGGCTGGTATTTCAACGTTGGCTCCACCGAAACTAGCGTCCCGGTTTCAAAGCCTCCCAGCTATCCTACACAAACATCGTCACAGTCCCATGCAAAGCTACAGTAAAGGTTCATGGGGTCTTTCCGTCTTGCCGCGGGGAGATTGCATCATCACAAACACTTCAACTTCGCTGAGTCTCTGGAGGAGACAGTGTGGCCATCATTACGCCATTCGTGCGGGTCGGAACTTACCCGACAAGGAATTTCGCTACCTTAGGACCGTTATAGTTACGGCCGCCGTTTACTGGGACTTCAATCAAGAGCTTGCACCCCATCATTTAATCTTCCAGCACCGGGCAGGCGTCAGACCCTATACATCCACTTTCGTGTTAGCAGAGTCCTGTGTTTTTGGTAAACAGTTGCAGCCACCGATTCTCTGCGACCCTCTCGACCTTCGGATGTACTCCTACAATCTACCAGGGCATACCTTCTCCCGAAGTTACGGTATCAATTTGCCGAGTTCCTTCTCCAGAGTTCTCTCAAGCGCCTTAGAATTTTCATCCTACCCACCAGTGTCGGTTTGCGGTACGGTCAATTGTTGACTGAAGCTTAGAGGCTTTTCTTGGAAGCAGAGCATCGCCGACTTGGCACTCCGAAGAGCGTTTCGTCTCACCCCTCAACTAAGCCGCCCGGATTTACCTAAGCAGCACGTCTACAGGCTTTCACTGAGTAATCCAACACTCAGCTCGGTTAGCTTTCTCCGTCCCCCCATCGCATCAACAATCGGTGCTGGAATATTAACCAGCTTCCCATCGACTACGCATCTCTGCCTCGCCTTAGGGGCCGACTCACCCTGCGCCGATGAACGTTGCGCAGGAAACCTTGGGTTTTCGGCGAACGGGCTTTTCACCCGTTTTAACGCTACTCATGTCAGCATTCGCACTTCTGATACCTCCAGCATCCCTTACGAGACACCTTCACAGGCTTACAGAACGCTCCTCTACCATCGTATTGCTACGATCCGCAGCTTCGGTGTATGGCTTGAGCCCCGTTACATCTTCCGCGCAGGACGACTCGATCAGTGAGCTATTACGCTTTCTTTAAATGATGGCTGCTTCTAAGCCAACATCCTGACTGTCTATGCCTTCCCACTTCGTTTCCCACTTAGCCATATCTTGGGGACCTTAGCTGGCGGTCTGGGTTGTTTCCCTCTTGCCCTCGGACGTTAGCACCCGAGGACTGTCTCCCGTGCTCACTCTCACTGGTATTCGGAGTTTGCTATGGTTTGGTAAGACTACATGTCCCCCTAGCCATTACAGTGCTCTACCCCCAGTGGATATACACGAGGCACTACCTCAATAGTTTTCGAGGAGAACCAGCTATCTCCGGATTTGTTTAGCCTTTCACCCCTAGTCACAACTCATCCGCTGTTTTTGCAACAACAGTCGGTTCGGACCTCCAGTAGGTGTTACCCCACCTTCATCCTGGCCATGACTAGATCATCCGGTTTCGGGTCTACGCCCAGCTACTAAACGCCCTTATCAGACTCGGTTTCCCTACGCCTACCCTATTCGGTTAAGCTCGCAACTGAACGTAAGTCGCTGACCCATTATACAAAAGGTACGCCGTCACTCTTTCGAGCTCCGACTGTTTGTACGCACACGGTTTCAGGATCTATTTCACTCCCCTCCCGGGGTTCTTTTCACCTTTCCTTCACAGTACTAGTTCGCTATCGGTCGGCAACGAGTATTTAGCCTTGGAGGATGGTCCCCCCATCTTCAGACAGGATTTCACGTGTCCCGCCCTACTTCTCTCACGCCTAGTTCCACCGCCAACATTTCACCTACGGGACTATCACCCAGTATCGTCGGACTTTCCAGACCGTTTGGTTATGTCAACAGCTAAATCGTGAAGGCTCTTCCCATTTCGCTCGCCACTACTTTGGGAATCTCGGTTGATGTCTTTTCCTGCAGCTACTGAGATGTTTCAATTCACTGCGTTCGCTCTACCCTGCCTATGTATTCAGCAGGGAGTACCCTTGCGGGTGGGTTTCCCCATTCAGAAATTCCCGGATCAAAGCTCTATTGCCAGCTCCCCGAGACTTATCGCAGGCTTACACGTCTTTCATCGCCTGTTGCCGCCAAGGCATCCGCCATGTGCGCTTGGTCACTTGATCCTATAACGCTCAAACACCATCACCTGAGTCAACTCCTTTCGGCGTTAACTCAAACAACAGCACCGCGTCACAGGTGTGTATGAGAACTTGATGCCCCGAACCTTCAACCCGACCAACGGAAGCGGCCGGTATCGGAACACCAAAAATACAATCTAAACCCATGTCCACATCTCATCTCATCAATGAGCGTGAACAAACTTCTTCCAGATTTTTAAAGAACAGAGACTACCGATTGGATAGCCATCAGCAATAAGCGCTTGAACAACTTTTATTGCTGATGCCTATGCACCTGACCACAACCCGCGATATTTGAATGGTGGGTCTTGATGGACTCGAACCATCGACCCCCGCCTTATCAAGACGGTGCTCTAACCAGCTGAGCTAAAGACCCTCCGAAACTTTTAATCAGCGGCACCCATCTGGCGCAACTCATCGAAAGTGGTGGAGGATGACGGGATCGAACCGACGACCCCCTGCTTGCAAAGCAGGTGCTCTCCCAGCTGAGCTAATCCCCCGCTTGCCGCTTTACGCCCGCCGAAACCAGCTTGTCAGCCAGCCAGCAGCGCAAAGCGCAACAGGTTGTGTCTCTTTATGTTCAGACAACCGAAACGAGTGCAGGCACTTCGGAAGATCATGCTGAGAGTCTTTCGACCATCAAACACGTCTTCGAGGCGCGTTCTCTAGAAAGGAGGTGATCCAGCCGCACCTTCCGATACGGCTACCTTGTTACGACTTCACCCCAGTCATGAAACCTACCGTGGTAATCGCCCTCCTTGCGGTTAGGCTAACTACTTCTGGCGGATTCCACTCCCATGGTGTGACGGGCGGTGTGTACAAGACCCGGGAACGTATTCACCGTGACATGCTGATCCACGATTACTAGCGATTCCGACTTCACGCAGGCGAGTTGCAGCCTGCGATCCGGACTACGATCGGCTTTCTGGGATTAGCTCCCCCTCGCGGGTTGGCAACCCTTTGTACCGACCATTGTATGACGTGTGAAGCCCTACCCATAAGGGCCATGAGGACTTGACGTCATCCCCACCTTCCTCCGGTTTGTCACCGGCAGTCTCGCTAAAGTGCCCAACTTAATGATGGCAATTAACGACAAGGGTTGCGCTCGTTGCGGGACTTAACCCAACATCTCACGACACGAGCTGACGACAGCCATGCAGCACCTGTGTCCACTTTCTCTTTCGAGCACCTAATGCATCTCTGCTTCGTTAGTGGCATGTCAAGGGTAGGTAAGGTTTTTCGCGTTGCATCGAATTAATCCACATCATCCACCGCTTGTGCGGGTCCCCGTCAATTCATTTGAGTTTTAATCTTGCGACCGTACTCCCCAGGCGGTCAACTTCACGCGTTAGCTTCGTTACTAAGTCAATGAAGACCCAACAACCAGTTGACATCGTTTAGGGCGTGGACTACCAGGGTATCTAATCCTGTTTGCTCCCCACGCTTTCGTACATGAGCGTCAGTGTTATCCCAGGAGGCCGCCTTCGCCACCGGTATTCCTCCACATCTCTACGCATTTCACTGCTACACGTGGAATTCTACCTCCCTCTGACACACTCTAGTCTTGCAGTCACAAGTGCAGTTCCCAAGTTGAGCTCGGGGATTTCACACCTGTCTTACAAAACCGCCTGCGCACGCTTTACGCCCAGTAATTCCGATTAACGCTTGCACCCTACGTATTACCGCGGCTGCTGGCACGTAGTTAGCCGGTGCTTATTCTTTTGGTACCGTCATCCCCAAAGGATATTAGCCTTTAGGATTTCTTCCCAAACAAAAGAGCTTTACAACCCGAAGGCCTTCTTCACTCACGCGGCAT
>JAKOYD010000163.1 GCA_029780695.1 Pseudomonadota bacterium | reverse complement strand
CTTGCAGGACGGCGGCCGCAGCTTGGTGGAGGCCAGTGCCGGCACCGGCAAGACCTGGACGATTGCCGTGCTCTACCTGCGGCTGCTGCTGGAGCGGCAGCTCTCGCCGCGCCAGATCGTGGTCAGCACCTTCACCAATGCCGCCGCCGCCGAACTGGGCGAGCGCCTGCGCGGCAAGCTGCTGTGGGCGCTGGCCGAGGCCGCCAAGCACCGCGGCGGCATCGCCAGCGACGAGGACAGGCACTCGGATTGCGGCTGGATCCGCAAGCGCTGGCGCGACCAGCCGGCCGCGCTCGAGAGGGACGTGCAGCGTCTGCAGGCCGCGCTGGCCGAGTTCGACGCCGCGCCGATCTCCACCCTCCACGCGGTGTGTTCGCGCATCCTCGCCGACCATCCGTTCGCCGCCGGTGCCCTGTTCCGCGGGCGCGAGATGATCGACGGCAAGACGCTGGAAGCCGCGCTGGTCGCGGATCTGTGGCGGGTGATCGCGCAGGGCGATGGATCGGAAGAACTGGTGGCGCTGGCGCGCGCGGCCGGGATTACCCTCAATTCGCTGAAGAAGTACGTGCCGGTGTTGTTGCAGGCGGATGTGGTGGTGGAGGGCGTGGATCCTGATGCTTTCCGCGATCGCCTTGATTTCCTCGGAGATCCAGATGCGTGGGTGGCCAAGGTCCTCCGGCTTGTCGAAGACGACACCCTGTTCAATGCGACCTGCACGCTGAGAAAGGCATGGCCCGACGTGGCGTCAGCCATCGCATCCGCGCCAGGCAATCTTAAACAGGCCAAGGGGCGCGCGAAGACATTGGCGGATGCCGCCAAGATGAGTGGGATCTCAGCAGCAGGAAAGAAGAACCCGGAGGTCCTCGAACTGGTTTCCCAGTCTCCTGCGATTTCCGCGGTCCTCGAGCAAGTCACAGCGGTGGAGATTGATCGCAGCGAGAGCATCGCTCTGCGCACCTTCCTCGCCGCCGCCCAGCACTGGTGCCGCGCCACCCTGCAGGCGCGGCTGGATGCCGCCAACCAGTCCAGCTTCGACCAGCTGCTGGTCACGGTGCGCGACGCGCTGGCACCTCGCGACGGGCAGCGGGTGCTGGCCGATGCGCTGTTCGCCGCCTGGCCGGTGGCGCTGGTGGACGAGTTCCAGGACACCGACCCCGTG
>JAKOYD010000067.1 GCA_029780695.1 Pseudomonadota bacterium | reverse complement strand
CAGGCCCTGAGCGATGTGGGCATCACCATCGAACGCGGCCAGGTCTATGGCCTGATCGGCCCCAACGGCGCCGGCAAGACCACGTTCTTCAACGTGCTGACTGGTCTCTACACCCCCGACAGCGGCAGTTTCGAACTGGCTGGCAAGCCCTACACGCCCACCGCAGTGCACGAAGTGGCCAAGGCCGGCATCGCCCGCACGTTCCAGAACATCCGACTGTTCCCCGAGATGACGGCGGTGGAAAACGTGATGGTCGGCCGCCACGTGCGCACGCATTCGGGCCTGATCGGCGCCGTGCTGCGCACGCCCGGCTTCAAGAAGGAAGAAGCCGAGATCCGCAGCCGGGCGATGGAACTGCTGGAGTACGTCGGCATTGCCAAGTTCGCCGACTACAAGTCGCGCACGCTGAGCTACGGCGACCAGCGCCGTCTGGAGATCGCCCGAGCACTGGCGACCGATCCGCAGCTGATCGCGCTGGACGAACCCGCGGCCGGCATGAACGCGACCGAAAAAGTGCTGTTGCGGGAACTGATCGACCGCATCCGCAAGGACAACCGCACCATCCTGCTGATCGAGCACGATGTGAAGCTGGTGATGGGCCTGTGCGACCGCGTCACCGTGCTCGACTATGGCAAGCAGATCGCCGAGGGCACGCCGGGCGACGTGCAGCGTGATCCCAAAGTGATTGAAGCCTATCTGGGCACGGGGGGGCATTGATCGTGGCTCAGACTTTGTTGAAAGTGAAAGGCCTGAAGGTCGCCTACGGCGGCATCCAGGCGGTGAAGGGCGTGGACTTCGAGGTCCATGAGGGCGAACTGGTCTCGCTCATCGGATCCAACGGCGCCGGCAAGACCACCACCATGAAGGCGATCACCGGCATCCTGCCGATCAACGCCGGCGACATCGAATACCTCGGCAAGAGCCTCAAGGGCCAGGGTCCGTGGGATCTGGTCAAGCAGGGCCTGGCCATGGTGCCGGAAGGCCGCGGCGTGTTCGCCCGCATGACCATCACCGAGAACCTGCTCATGGGCGCCTACGTGCGCAACGACAAGGCGCAGATCGCGTCCGACGTCGAGCGCATGTTCACGATCTTTCCACGCCTGCGCGAGCGCAAGGACCAGCTGGCCGGCACCATGTCGGGCGGCGAGCAGCAGATGCTGGCCATGGGCCGCGCGCTGATGAGTCGGCCCAAGCTGCTGCTGCTCGACGAACCGTCCATGGGCCTGTCGCCCATCATGGTCGACAAGATCTTCGAGGTCGTGCAGGACGTGTATGCCCAGGGCGTCACCGTGCTGCTGGTCGAGCAGAATGCCAGCCGCGCGCTGGCGCTGGCCGACCGCGGCTACGTGATGGAGTCCGGCCTCGTCACCATGACGGGCAGCGGCAAGGACCTGCTGGCCAACCCCAAGGTGCGCGCCGCGTATCTGGGCGAATGAACGCCGGCCGGCGTCCCATGCCGACACAGGTTAGGATCACTTCCTAGTGTTTATCTCGCGGGCCGTGCCCGCTGTTGCCACTTGTCATTCCAGGAGAATTTCGACATGACCCATCGTTACGGTTTCACGCTGTCCGCCATTGCCGCGGGTGCCCTGCTGGCCACCGCCGCCCATGCGCAAGATGCGCAGACCGTCAAGATCGCCCACGCCGGCCCCACCTCGGGCGGCATCGCGCACATCGGCAAGGACACCGAAAACGGCGTGCGCATGGCCATCGACGAGCTGAACGCGCAGAACCTGACCATCGGCGGCAAGAAGATCAAGTTCGAGATCGCCGCCGAAGACGACGCGGGCGACCCCAAGCAGGCCACCGCCGTGGCGCAGAAGCTGTGCGACCAGAAGGTGGCGGGCGTGGTCGGCCACCTGCAGTCCGGCACCACCATTCCGGCCTCGGGCATCTACCACAAGTGCGGCATTCCGCACATCACCACCGCGGCCACCAACCCCGACGTCACCAAGCCGGCCTACAACACCACGTATCGCCTGATCGCCAACGACAACGCACTGGGCGCGGCGCTGGCCATCTACGCATCCGATGCGCTCAAGCTCAAGAACGTGGCCGTCATCGACGACCGCACCGCCTACGGTCAGGGCCTGGCCAACGTGTTCAAGGAAACCGCGCGCCAGAAAGGCATGAACGTGGTGGCCGAAGAGTTCACCACCGACAAGGCCACCGACTTCATGGCCATCCTCACCAACATCCGTGGCAAGAAGCCCGACGCCATCTTCTACGGCGGGCTGGACGCTCAGTCCGGCCCCATGCTGCGCCAGCTCGAGCAGTTGGGCCTGGGCAACGTCAAGTTCTTCAGCGGCGACGGCTCGTGCACCGAAAAGCTGCCCGAGCTGGCCGGCAAGTCGGCCTCGGTGGCCAACGTGACGTGCGCCACGGGCGGCATTTCGGTCGAGAAGATGGCCGGCGGGCAGGACTGGAAGAAACGCTACGACGCCAAGTTCCCCGGCGCTTTCCAGATCTACAGCCCCTACGCCTACGACGCCACCAGGGTGCTGGTCGACGCCATGAAGCGCGCCAACTCGGTCGACCCGAAGGTCTACGTGGCCGAATTGCGCAAGACCAACTACAAGGGCGTGACGGCGCAGATCCAGTTCACCGACAAGGGCGAACTGACCAAGCCGGCCGTGACGCTGAACGCCTACCGCAACAACGTGCGCACGCCGCTGAACTGATCGCGCCCAGCGCGTTCGCGCCATGAAAAAGAGCCCCGGCGCCCGGGGCTCTTTGCTTTGGTGCTATCAAAAATATAACTACGTCGAATCGTCGACACGCGCACGCATTGCCGCCGGCGCCGAACGATCAATCCACCTTGGCGCCCGACCGCTTGACGACCGGCTCGTAGCGCGCCCGCTCGCGCGCCATCAGCTGGCCGAACTGCGCCGGCGTGGTGGGCACGGGCTCGGCCATCAGCTGGGCAAAGCGCTGCTGCGTTTCGGGCGCGCGCAGCGCTTCGGTGAAGGCGGCGTTCAGTCTGTCGATCACCTCGTGCGGCGTGCCGGCCGGCGCCACCAGGCCCCACCACGTATCGACCTCGAAGCCCTTGATCGTCTCGGCCATGGCCGGCACCCCGGGCAGCAGGGGCGAGCGCTGGGCGGTGGTGACGGCCAGCGGTTTCAGCTTGCCGGCCTTGATGTTGGCCGACGCCGTGGCCAGGTTGTCGATGTTGAAATCCACCTGGCCCGACAGCAGCGCCAGCTGCGCCGGGTTGCCGCCGTTGTACGGAATGTGCACGGCGAAGATGCCCGCGCCCTGCTTGAACATTTCGCCCGCCAGGTGCCCGGCCGAGCCGTTGCCGCCCGAGCCGTAGTTGAGCTTGCCCGGATTCTTCTTGGCATACGCGATCAGGTCGGCCAGCGTCTGGATGCGCAGCCGCGCGGCGCTGTCGGTGTTCATCACCAGCACGTTGGGCACGCGCACCATCTGCGTGATGGGGGCGAAGTCCTTGCCGGCGTCGAAGGGCATCTTGCGGAACAGCCAGGGGTTGATGGCGTGCGTGGCCACCGCGGCGATGCCGATCACGCTGCCGTCCGGCGCGGCCTTGGCCACGTAGTCGCTGCCGATGTTGCCGCCAGCGCCGGGCTTGTTCTCGACAATGACGGTGCCCAGCTTGCCTTCGGCCCGTTCGGCCAGCGCGCGCGCCGTCACGTCCAGCGGTCCGCCAGGCGCGTAGGGCACGACCAGGCGGATGGGCCTGGCTGGCTGCGCGAAAGCGGCAGCGCTGGCGGCGAGCGCCACGCTGGCGAGCATGAGGGAACGTCGTTGCATGGTGTGTCCTGAAAAGAAATAGGCCTTCCGCGCAAGCCAGACAGGCGCTGATTGCTATAAAAATAAAAGCAAACGGCGAATCAGCCGGCCCGCTTGTCGGCTTCGCTGGTGAAGGCGTCGGCGTAGAACTCATGTTCGGGCAGGCCGGCCTGCTCGACGTAGTCGCGCCGCGCCGAATCGACCACGATGGGCGCGCCGCAGGCATACACCTGGTGGCCCGACAGGTCGGCAAAGTCCTGCAGCACGGCGCGGTGCACGAAGCCGGTGCGGCCGCTCCAGCCGTCTTCGGGCAGGGCGTCGGAAACGACCGGCACGTAAGTGAGATTGGGCAGCTCGGCGCAGCGGGCCTTGACCCAGGCGTCCAGGTACAGGTCGTGCGGGCGGCGGCCGCCCCAGTACAGCACCGCCTCGCGCGTGATGCCCATGAACTGCAGGTGCTCGATGATCGCCTTGATCGGCGCAAAGCCGGTGCCCGAAGCCAGCAGCACCATCGGCTTGGGCGAATCGTCGCGCAGATGAAAGCTGCCGTACGGGCCTTCGATGCGCAGGATTTCCTTTTCCTTCATGGCGCCGAACACGTGGTCGGTGAACTTGCCGCCCGGCATGTGGCGGATGTGCAGGTCGACCATGGGCGCGCCGTTTTCGATCAGCGTGTGCGGCGCGTTGGCCATGCTGTAGCTGCGCCGCGCGCCGCCCTGCAGGATGAACTCGACGTACTGCCCGGCGTGGTACTGGATGATGTCGTTGGCCGGCAGTTGCAGCTTCACGCGCATCACGTCGGGCGACAGCTTTTCAAGCACCGCCACACGCGCCGGCATCTTCTTGATGGGGAAGGCGCCGGCGTGCGTGACCTGGCGCGACTCCAGCACCACGTCGCTGGTGGCGGTGCCGCAGCAGGTCAGCACGTAGCCGTCGGCTTCTTCCTGCGCGCTCAGCGCCTTGTCCTGGTGCGGGCCGTGGGTGACGCTGCCGCTCAGCTTCTTGCACTTGCACGAGCCGCAGGCGCCGTCCTTGCAGCCATAGGGCAGGCCGATGCCTTGCCGGATGCCCGCTGCGAGCATGGTTTCGCCGGATTCGGCCTCGAAGCTGCGGCCGCTGGGTTGTACGGTGATGGTGTAGGTCATGGCTTGAGTATGCTGGCGGGTTCTGAAACCCCGCTGAACCGATCGATTTTGCCCTCAAACCTGTCGCCCCTGGGTGCGCTGCCCGCGCGCTTCCGGCGCCCGCGCGTGCTCATCGTCGGCTGCGGCGACGTGGGGCAGCGCGCCGCGCGCCTGCTGGTGCCACGCGTGCGCGTGCTGGCGCTGGTGCGCGATGCGCAACAAGCGCCCGCGCTGCGCGCGCTGGGCATCGTGCCGCTGGCGGGCGACCTCGACGACGCAGCCAGCCTGCGCCGGCTGGCGGGCATCGCCACGCGGGTGCTGCACCTGGCGCCGCCGCCGACCCACGGCACGGCTGATCCGCGCACCGGCGCGCTGCTGGCCGCGTTGGCGCGGCGCACGCCCCCCGCGGCGCTGGTCTACGGCTCCACCACCGGCGTCTACGGCGACTGCGGCGGTGCGTGGGTTGACGAGACGCGCGCGCCCCATCCACACACGCCGCGTGCCCAGCGGCGCGTTGCCGCCGAAGCGCGGGTGCGCGCCTTCGGCCGTGCTGCTGGCGCGCGGGCGGCCGTGCTGCGCATCCCTGGCATCTACGCGGCCGACCGCGCTGGCGGCACCCCGCGCGAGCGGCTGCTGCGCGGCACGCCGGTGCTGCAGCCCGAGCAGGACGTGTTCACCAACCACATCCACGCCGACGACCTGGCGCGCGCCTGCCTGCTGGCGCTGTGGCGCGGCGCGCCCCAGCGCGTCTACCACGTCAGCGACGACAGCCAGCTGAAGATGGGCGACTATTTCGATCTGGCCGCCGACCTGTACGGCCTGCCACGCCCGCCGCGCGTAAGCCGCGCCGAGGCAGCGCAGCAGTTGCCGGCCACGCTGCTGTCCTTCATGGGCGAATCACGCCGGCTGCGTAACGCGCGCCTGAAGCGCGAGCTGCGCCTGACACTGCGCCATGCCACGCCAGCCAGCGGGCTGCTTCCAAAAAAATAGCTTCCCAGGCAATGGGGGTGGGCGGCCACCGCACGTTGGGCGTGCGGATAGGGGTGCCTGGGGGCGACCGAAGTTGATGCAGATCATCCCAACGCCCGAAAAACCCATGCTGCAATGCTGCAAAAACAATAGCTTAAGGCGCCTGACTGGCAAGCGCTGGCGGCCGTTTTTGATTGAAACTTGCCGCCCGCCCATGTCCGCCCATGTCCGCCCGGCGACTGCGCCGCGCATCGCGGCAGGCCACCATGCGTCCCTGAGCGCGGCCACTTGTCCGCGCCAGCAAGGCACGGCATGGACTTTGGTGAATCGCCGCGCGTGCAGGCGCTGAAACAGCGCGTGCAGCGCTTCATGCAGGACCTGGTCCTGCCCTCGCACCGCGACTGGCACCGCTGGGCCGATGCCGGTGTGTACCCGCTCGACGTCATCGAGCCGCTCAAGGACAGCGCCCGTGGCGCCGGCCTGTGGAACCTGTTTCTGCCCGGCCTGCGTGGCGACGAGCCGGGCACGCGCCTGACGAACCTTGAATATGCGCCGCTGGCCGAGATCATGGGCCGCGTGCCTTGGGCCAGCGAGGTCTTCAACTGCAGCGCGCCCGACACCGGCAACATCGAGCTGCTGCACCTGTTTGCCACGCCGGCGCAACGCGCCCAATGGCTGCAGCCGCTGATGCAAGGCACGATCCGCTCGTGCTTTGCCATGAGCGAGCCGGACGTCGCCTCGTCCGACCCCACCAACCTGGGCACGCGCATCGCACGCGACGGCGATGCCTACGTCGTCCATGGCCGCAAGTGGTTCATCACCGGCGCCGCGCACCCAAATTGCCGGCTGGCCATCGTCATGGGCGTGTCTGATGCTTCAACGGACGCGCCCGCGCACCGCCGCCACAGCCTGCTGCTGGTGCCCATGGACGCGCCCGGTGTCGAGATCGTGCGCAACATCCCGGTCATGGCGCACCAGGCCATCGAAGGGCATTGCGAGATGGTGTTCAAGAACGTGCGCGTGCCGGCCGACCACGTGCTGGGCGCCGAGGGCGAGGGCTTTGCCATGGCACAGGCGCGCCTGGGGCCGGGGCGCGTCCACCACTGCATGCGCACCATCGGCCAGTGCGAGCTGGCGCTGGAACTGATGGCCGAGCGCGCGCTGGAGCGCATGGCCTTCGGCAAGCACCTGTCCGACTTCGCCAACGTGCAGGACTGGATCGCCTGGAGCCGGCTGGAGATCGACCAGGCGCGCCTGCTGGTGCTGCGCGCCGCCTGGCGCATGGACGTGCAAGGCAACGCTGCCGCGCGCACCGACGTGTCGGCCATCAAGGTGGTGGCGGCGCAGCTGCAGACGCGCGTGCTCGACCGCGCCATGCAGGTGTTCGGCGCCGTCGGCCTGACGCCCGACACCCCGCTGGCCGCGCTGTGGAGCTGGGGCCGCGCGCTGCGCTTTCTGGACGGGCCGGACGAAGTGCACCTGCGCGCCGTGGCCCGGCAAGAACTGTCCGCCAGCCGCGCCCACTGCGGCGACAACGTGCTGCACCTGCAGCGCTGGCTGCCGCCCGACACCGAAGGCGCCTGAGCAGACACAAAAAAGCCTGTCGGTGGGACAGGCTCTGTGCATGTGCTTGACTGGCCGTGGTGCCCGGGGCCGGACTCGAACCGGCACACCTTGCGGCGGGGGATTTTGAATCCCCTGCGTCTACCGATTTCGCCACCCGGGCGGCCGAAGACAAGCGCGAAATTATGGCACAGTGGACGTCATGAACTACCCGACGATCGAAGACACCATCGGCCGCACGCCCCTGGTGCGGCTGCAGCGCGTGGGCGTGCGCGACAACGCGGCGCGCGGCAACGTGGTGCTGGCCAAGCTCGAAGGCAACAACCCGGCCGGATCGGTGAAAGACCGGCCGGCGCTGTCGATGATCGCCCGCGCCGAAGAGCGCGGCGAGATCAAGCCCGGCGACACGCTGATCGAGGCCACCAGCGGCAATACCGGCATCGCGCTGGCCATGGCGGCCGCCATCAAGGGCTACCACATGGTGCTGATCATGCCGGAGGATCTGTCGATCGAGCGCGCGCAGACCATGAAGGCGTTTGGCGCCGAGCTGATCCTGACGCCGCGCTCGGGCGGCATGGAATACGCGCGCGACCTGGCCGACAAGATGGTGTCGCAGGGCAAGGGCCGGGTGCTGGACCAGTTTGCCAACCCCGACAACCCGCGCATCCATTACGAAACCACCGGCCCCGAACTGTGGGAGCAGACCGGCGGGCGCATCACGCACTTCGTCAGCGCCATGGGCACCACCGGCACCATCACCGGCGTATCGCGCTATCTGAAAGAGAAGAACCCGGACGTGAAGATCATCGGCGCACAGCCGTCCGAAGGCTCGCGCATTCCGGGCATCCGCAAGTGGCCCGAGGAATACCTGCCGCGCATCTACGACCCGAACGCGGTGGATGAACTGGTGCTGGTCGACCAGCTGGACGCCGAGGACATGGCGCGCCAGCTGGCCAGCGAAGAAGGCATCTTTGGCGGCATTTCGTCCGGCGGCGCGGCGTGGGTGGCGCAACAGGTGGCCGCGCAGACGCAGGGCGCGACCATTGCATTCGTGGTGTGCGACCGCGGCGACCGCTACCTGTCGACCGGTGTCTTTCCGGCCTGATATTTTGATGAAAACCGGCGCTGGCGCTTGCCAGACAAGCGCACGCAGCTATAAAAACAAAAGCAAATGACCCGCTGGAACTATTGCCCCCAATGCGCCACGCCGCTGGAAATGCTGCCCCAGCAGGAAGACAGCGGCATCGTGGAGCGCCTGCGCTGCGCCGGCTGCGGCTTCACCCACTGGAACAACCCGACGCCGGTGCTGGCCGCCATCGTCGAATACCGCGGCCAGGTGCTGCTGGCGCGCAACGCGGCGTGGCCGGCCAAGATGTTCGCGTTGATCACCGGCTTCATGGAAGCGGGCGAGACGCCGCAGGAGGGTATTGCGCGCGAGGTGAAAGAGGAGACCCACCTGGACGTGCAATCGCTCGATCTGGTCGGCGTGTACGACTTCCAGCGCATGAACCAGGTGATCATTGCCTACCACGCGGTGTGCGAGGGCGAGGTGCGCCTGTCGCCCGAACTGGTCGACTGGCGCCTGTACGACCTGCCCGACCTGAAGTGCTGGCCCGCCGGCACCGGCTACGCGCTGGCCGACTGGCTGCGCTCGCGCGGGCACGAGCCGGTGTTCTTCACCGCCGAAGAAAACGCCGAGCGCCGCCGCGGCCTGGACTGACGCACAATCAGGCCCATGGACATCGCCAAAGAAGTTGACGCGCGCGGGCTGAACTGCCCTTTGCCCATCCTGAAGGCCAAGAAGGCGCTGGCCGAATTGCAGAGCGGGCAGTTACTGAAAGTGCTGTCGACCGACGGCGGCGCGCTGCGCGACTTTCAGGCCTTCGCCAGGCAGACCGGCAACGAACTGGTCGAGCAGACCACCGAGGGCGACACCACGGCGCACGTGCTGCGCCGGCGGTAAACCCTCGGCCGCGCGCTACAGCGCCAGCGACTTCAGATAGCTGCGGAACGGCGCGCCCATCTGCGGGTGCTGCAAGGCCAGTTCCACCGTGGCTTCCAGAAACCCTTCTTTGCTACCACAATCGTAGCGCTTGCCGCTATATTGGTAAGCGTAGACGCGCTCTTTGGTCATCAGTCGGGCGATGGCGTCGGTGAGCTGGATTTCGCCGCCGGCGCCGGGCGTCTGGCTGCGGATTTCGTCGAAGATGCGCGGCGTGAGGATGTAGCGGCCGGCCACGCCCATGCGCGACGGGGCCGCGTCGGGCGCCGGTTTTTCGACGATGTGCTCGATGCTGATCAGCCGTTCGCCCGCCGCGGGGCCAGCCACGATGCCGTAGCGGCGCACCTGGTCGAGCGGCACTTCCTGCACCGCCAGCACCGAACGGCCCAGCGCTTCGAACGCATCGGCCATCTGCGCCAGCACGGGCTGGCCGCCCGGCGGGCCCACCATCAGGTCGTCGGCCAGCAGCACGGCGAACGGGCGATCTCCCACGATGTGCGCGGCGCACAGCACGGCGTGGCCCAGGCCCAGTGAGCGGGGCTGCCGCACGTAGGTGCAGTCCATGTCGTCGGGCGCCACGGCCTGCACCAGGCGCAGCAGTTCGTGCTTGCCGGCGGCCTCCAGCTCGCTTTCCAGCTCGTAGGCGGTGTCGAAGTGGTCTTCGATGGCACGCTTGCTGCGCCCGGTGACGAACACCATGTGGCGCACGCCGGCGGCGTAGGCTTCTTCCACCGCGTACTGAATGAGCGGCTTGTCGACGATGGGCAGCATTTCCTTGGGGCTGGCCTTGGTGGCGGGCAAAAAGCGCGTGCCCAGGCCGGCGACGGGAAATACGGCGGTGTGTACGGGGCGCAGTGGCGGCATGGTGGTCGGGGGGCGAATGGTAAAGTCCCACGCAAAGTGCTCACTGACGGGGCGGTGCCCGCGCGGCAAGGCACCACGCATCTGGACGGATCAGGGAGAACGCGCTTGGAAATACTCCTGCTGCAGGATCTGGCGGAAGACGCCCACGCCTGGCTGGCCGCGCGCCACAGCGTGCATTATCGACCGGATCTGTTGAACGACGGCGTCCAGCTGCAAGCCGCACTGGCCAGCGTGCACGCCCTGGTGGCGCCTTCCAGCGTCATGATCAACCGGTCTTTGCTGGACCACGCACCGCAGTTGATGGCGGTGGGCCGCATGCACGATGACAGCGAAACCATTGACGTGGCGGCCTGCCGGCGCCGCGGCGTGCGCGTGGTGCTGGCTGCCAGCACCATGGTGCGGGCGCGCGCCGAATACCTGTTGCTGACGCTGCTGCAGCTGTTTCGCGCCGGTGGCGGCGCGCTGCCGCCAGCGCACGGCATGCGCGGCGCGGCGGGGCGCGAAATCAACGACAGCGTGATCGGCCTGTTCGGCATGACGCCGCCGGCCCAGGCGCTGGCCACCATGCTGGTGCCGATGGGCGCGCGCGTGGTCGGCTACGACCCGGCCCTGCACCGCAAGGCCGAACTGTGGCAGCGCCTGGGCGTGCAGCCCATGACGCTGGCCGGCATGCTGAAGATGGCCGACGCGGTGTCAATGCAGATGGTGCATGCGTCGCGCTACCATGGTCTGGTGGGCGCGCGCGTGCTGTCTGCCTGCAAGCCCGGCCAGCTGTGGACCAGCATCAGCCGCGCCTCGCTGTTCGATCTGGATGCGCTGGCCGAAGCGCTGCGCGCGGGGCGCGTCGGCGCGTTCACCATCGACAGCGACGACCCGCGGCTGATCGCGCCCGATTCGCCGTTGCGCACGGCGGCGCGCGTCACCATCACGCCCGACCTGGCCGCGCACACGCACGAATCGCACCTGCGCGGCAGTTGGTATTTGGCCGACCGCCTGCACGACGCGCTGACGCTGCGAGCGATCCGCGCGCATGCCGTGCGTTCAGGCGCGGCGGCGGCGTCGGCGGGCTGATCGGCCGGGGCGACACGCCCGTTCAGCCCAGCCGGGCCAGTTGGGCGCGAATCTTCTCCAGCGCCGCACCGAAATCGGCCACGCGCTTTTTCTCCTGCTCGATCACCGCCGGCGGTGCCTTGGCGACGAAGGCTTCGTTGCCCAGCTTGGCCGATGCCTTGGTCATTTCGCCTTCCAGCCGCGCCGCTTCCTTGCCCAGGCGCGCACGCTCGGCCGCCACGTCGATCTGCATGAACAGCGCCAGCCGCGCATCGCCCACCACGGCCACCGGCGCGGCCTGGGCGGCGGCCTGCCAGTCGGCTTCGCGGTCAAACACCTGCACTTCGCTCAGCTTGGCCAGCGCCTGCAGCACGGCGGCATGGTCGCGCACGAAGTCGGCATCGCCCAGCGCGTACAGCGGCAGGCGCTGCGCGGGCGATACGCCCATTTCACCGCGCAGGTTGCGGCAGGCGTCGACAAACTGCTTCAGCCGCGCGACCTGCGCTTCGGCCGCTTCGTCGATGTTGACCGCCTGCGCCTGCGGGTAGGGCGCCACCGCAATCGAATCGCCGGTCTTGCCGGCGATGGGCGCCACCACCTGCCACAAGGCCTCGGTCACGAACGGGATGATCGGGTGGGCCAGCCGCAGGATGGCCTCCAGCACGCGGATCAGCGTACGGCGCGTGGCGCGCTGCTGCTCGGGCGTGCCGGTCTGGATCTGCACCTTGGCGATTTCGAGGTACCAGTCGCAGTACTCGTTCCAGACGAAGTCGTACAGCGTGTTGGCCACCACGTCGAGGCGGTAGTCTTCAAAGCCCTTGGCCACCGCGGCCTCGGTCTTCTGCAGGCGGCTGACGATCCAGCGGTCGGCGGCGCTGCGCTCGCCAGAGCTGTCTCCGCTGCTATCGCAATCGTAGCCCTCGCAGTTCATCAGCACGAAGCGCGATGCGTTCCACAGCTTGTTGCAGAAGTTGCGGTAGCCCTCGCAGCGCTTCGAGTCAAAGTTGACGGTGCGCCCCAGCGTGGCCATGGCCGCAAAGGTGAAGCGCAGCGCATCGGCGCCGTAGCCGGGGATGCCGTCTGGAAACTCTTTCTTGGTGTTTTCGCGCACCTTGGGCGCGGTCTCGGGCTTGCGCAGGCCGGTGGTGCGCTTTTCCAGCAGGGGTTCCAGCGCGATGCCGTCGATCAGATCCACCGGGTCAAGCACGTTGCCTTCCGACTTGCTCATCTTCTTGCCGTGCGCGTCCAGCACCAGGCCGTGGATGTAGACGTCGCGGAACGGCACCTGGCCGGTGAAGTGCGTCGTCATCATGATCATCCGGGCGACCCAGAAGAAGATGATGTCGTGGCCGGTGACGAGCACGGAGGACGGCAGGTACAGCGACAGGTCTTCGGTCTTGTCGGGCCAGCCGAGCGACGAGAACGGCACCAGCGCCGACGAATACCAGGTGTCCAGCACGTCTTCGTCGCGGGTCAATGCACCGGTATAGCCCTGCTTCTGGGCCTTGGCGCGTGCCTCTGCTTCGTCGCGTGCTACAAAAACTGAACCATCGTCGCCATACCAGGCCGGAATCTGGTGCCCCCACCACAGCTGGCGGCTGATGCACCAGTCCTGGATGTTGTTCATCCACTGGTTGTAGGTGTTGACCCAGTTCTCCGGCACGAAGCGCACCTGGCCGGACTGCACGGCGTCGATGGCTTTTTGGGCGATGGACTTGCCCGTTTCGTCCGCCTTGGTCATGGCGACGAACCACTGGTCGGTCAGCATCGGCTCGATGATCTGCCCGGTGCGGGCGCAGCGCGGCACCATCAGCTTGTGCTTCTTGGTTTCGACCAGCAGGCCCTGCGAATCGAGGTCGGCCACGATGGCCTTGCGGGCGGCAAAGCGGTTCAGCCCGCGGAAGATGTCGGGCGCGTTGTCGTTGATCGTGGCGTCGAGGTTCAGCACGCCGATCATTGGCAGGCCGTGGCGCTGGCCCACCGCATAGTCGTTCGCATCGTGCGCGGGCGTGACCTTGACCACGCCGGTGCCGAAGTCTTTGTCCACATAGTCGTCGGCAATGACGGGGATCTCGCGCCCGACCAGCGGCAGCGTGACCATCTTGCCGATCAGGTGCTGATAGCGCTCATCCTCCGGGTGCACCATCACCGCCACGTCGCCCAGCATGGTTTCGGGGCGCGTGGTGGCCACGACCAGTTTTTCGCCACTGCCATCGGCCAGCGGATAGGCGATGTGCCACAGGAAGCCGTCCTCTTCCTCGCTCTCGACTTCGAGGTCGGACACGGCGGTCTTCAGCTCCGGGTCCCAGTTGACGAGGCGTTTGCCGCGGTAGATCAGGCCCTGTTCGTACAGGCGCACGAAGGTTTCGGTCACCACCTTGGACAGCTTGTCGTCCATGGTGAAGTATTCGTGCCCCCAGTCCACGCTGGCGCCCATGCGGCGCATCTGGCGCGTAATGGTGTCGCCGGACTGCTTCTTCCATTCCCACACGCGGGCGACGAAGTTCTTGCGGCCCAGGTCGTGGCGGTTCTGGCCTTTTTCCTGCAGTTGCCGTTCCACCACGATCTGCGTGGCGATGCCGGCATGGTCGGTGCCCGGCACCCACAGCGTGTTGTAGCCCCGCATGCGGTGGTAGCGCGTCAGGCTGTCCATGATCGTCTGGTTGAACGCATGGCCCATGTGCAGCGTGCCCGTCACGTTGGGCGGCGGCAGCTGGATGGCGAAGTTCTCGCCCTGGGTAGCCGCCTCGGCGTTGGGCGTGCCGGTGCCGCGATAACCGGCGCGGCCCAGGCCCGCCTGTTCCCACGCCGGGCCCCAGCGCGATTCGACGGCGGAAGGCTCGAAGGATTTGGACAGGGACGCAAGCCCCGGTTGCTGCAGCTGATCAGACATGGCGGAAGATGGCATGAACCGCGCGGACGCGGGAAAAAGGCGGGTTTCGTCGGCACCCGTGGGGCAGGCGCTAAACCTGCGATTTTAGCCAGCCGACGACCGCCGGGCGGGCACGCCGGCCGCTGCTGTCTCTGGGGCAAAACCAGGCGCTGGCGCAGGCAAAAAAAGCGTTTAAAGCTATTAAAAATATAGCTTAAGGCAGCTGCGCGGCGTGGCAGCGCCGCCGCGCCAACGGGCTTGCCTTGACTAGAATCGCGCCCCATGCCGACAACGCAAGAGATCGACGGGCTGGCGCGCGGCGTGCTGTGGGGCGCGTTTGCGCTTTCGGTGCTGCTGGGCGCCGTCATGCACCGCACGCGCTACTGCACCATGGGCGCCATCGCCGACGTGCTGGCCGCGGGCGACGCCACCCGCCTGCGCCAGTGGGTGCTGGCCGCGGGCGTGGCGATCGTCGGCTTTGGCGTGCTGGCGTGGGGCGGCTGGGTGCGGCCCGCGGATTCGCTGTACGCGACGGCGGCGTGGGCCTGGCTGTCGGCGCTGGTGGGCGGGTTGCTGTTCGGCGTTGGCATGGTGCTGTCGTCGGGCTGCGGCGCACGGACGCTGGTACGCATGGGCGCGGGCAGCCTCAAGTCGCTGGTCGTCTTTCTGGTGATGGGGCTGGCCGCCTATGCCACGCTGCGCGGCATCACGGCGGTCGCGCGCAACGCCACGGTGGACAAGGCGGCGATCACCTTCGACGGCCCGGCCACGCTGGGTTATCTGGTCGCGTCGGCGGGCGGCTGGCCGCTGGGCGCCAGCATGCTGGGCGCCGCGCTGCTGGTGGGCGTTCCGCTGGTGGCCTGGGCGCTGGCGGGGCGCGGCTTCATCACGGGCACCAATTTGCTGGCGGGCCTGGGCGTGGGTGGCGTGATCGTCGCCATGTGGTGGCTGAGCGGCCATGTTGGCTACGTCGCTGAACACCCCGAGACGCTGGAAGCCGCCTACCTGGCCACGCGCAGCGGCCGCATGGAGGCCGTCACCTTCACCGGCCCGCTGGCGCACAGCATCGACTGGCTCATCTTTTTCAGCGATCGCGGCCAGCGCCTGAGCCTGGGCGTGGCATCGGTCGCCGGCGTGGTGGTGGGCGCGACGCTGCATGCGCTGGCCACGCGCCAGTTTCGCTGGGAGGGCTTTCGTACCACGGAAGACCTGGCCAATCACCTGGTCGGTGCCGTGCTGATGGGCGTGGGCGGTGTGACGGCGCTGGGCTGCACCTTCGGGCAGGGCTTGAGCGGGCTGTCCAACCTGAGCCTGACCAGCTTTACCGCCGTGGCCGCCATCGCGGCCGGCGCGGTGCTGGCGTTGAAGTACCAGTCATGGCGGCTGGATCGGTCGTCGTGACGTCGTCGCCGACCGTCCGCGAAGTCGATGGAGTCGACGGCGAGCGCCGCTTTGGCGCGCTGGCACGCCTTTACGCAGGCCAAGGGGCTGCGCGCATCCGCGCCGCCCACGTGGCGGTGGTGGGCATCGGTGGCGTCGGTTCATGGGCCGCCGAAGCCCTGGCGCGCAGCGGCGTCGCGCAGATCACGCTGATCGACCTGGACCACGTGGCCGAATCCAACGTCAATCGGCAGATCCATGCGCTCACCGGTACCATCGGCCAGGCCAAGGTGCAGGCCATGCGCGACCGCATCGCGCTCATCAACCCCGCGTGCGCGGTGCATGGGGTCGAGGATTTCGTCGAACCCGCCAATTGGCCCAGCGTGCTGCCCACGCCGGTCGATGCGGTGATCGACGCGTGCGACCAGATGGCGGCCAAGCTGGCCATGGCCGCGTGGGCGCTGCGGGGCGGGCAGCTATTCATCACCGTTGGCGCCGCCGGGGGAAAACGCCATGCCGAACGCGTCGAGATCGCCGACATCGCCGAAGTCACGCACGACCCGCTGATCGCCCAATTGCGCTACCGCCTGCGCCGCCAGCACGGCGCGCCCGCGGGCGGCAAGCGCATCGGCGTGGCGGCGGTGTTCAGCCGCGAAAACGTGGCTCTGCCCGAGGCGTGCGACACGCCGCAAGACCACGACGGCTCGCTGAACTGCCACGGTTATGGATCGCTGGTCACCGTCACCGCCACCTTCGGCCTGTGCGCCGCCGGCTGGGTGCTCGATCAACTGGCCAAGAACGCGGCCAAAAATAGCGCTATAATTTGAGGCTCACCTGATCGCCGGTATATGCTGGCGACGCGGTGTGGGGGTCGTTAGCTCAGTTGGTAGAGCAGCGGACTTTTAATCCGTTGGTCGCAGGTTCGAATCCTGCACGACCCACCAAAAAACACGTGAAAAGCCTGCCACGTTCATCGTGGCGGGCTTTTTTTTGTTGTCATGTTGGGTGCGCCCGGTTCACCCGCCACGCGCGGACGCGACGGCGTGCGGCAGATCCGCGAAGGTTGCGGGGCGGTGCTGCATCAGGGTAAGTCAGGCCCGGCGCGGGGCAGGGCGGCGCCTAAAATCTGTTGCAGTGCAACAGCCCGTACAGGCAGCTCCGTCCATGAGTCGTCCCAAAGCAAGCGAAGCGGCCAGCACGGCTTCCTCGGGCAGCAAGCCCGCGCCGTTGAGGGTGATCAAGAAGTACCCCAACCGGCGCCTGTACGACACCGACACGTCCACCTACATCACGCTGGCGCAGGTGCGCGAACTGGTGATGGCGCACGAAGTTTTTGTCGTGCGCGACGCCAAGACCGGCGAGGACCTGACGCGCAGCATCCTGCTGCAGATCATCCTGGAAGAAGAGGCCAGCGGCGCGCCCATGTTCACCGAGGCGATGCTGGCGCACATCATCCGTTTTTACGGTCATGCCATGCAGGGCTTCATGGGCAGCTATCTCGAAAAGAACATCCAGGCGTTCATCGAAATCCAGGCCAAGCTGGCAGAGCAGTCGCAGGGGCTGACGCCGGAGATGTGGACCCAGTTCATGGGCATGCAGTCGCCGCTGATGCAGGGCATGATGGGCAGCTACCTGGAGCAGAGCAAGACGCTGTTTTTGCAGATGCAGGAGCAGATGACGCGCCAGACCGAGCAGATGCTGGGCGCGTTCGGGATCAAAAGAACCACGCCTTGAGCGGCTGAAATGGCAGGGTGCGCGGCCCACGAAAACGGGGTAAGGCTGCGACAATCGCGCCATGACTGAAATCAACGCGCCCGCGCCGCGCATCGGCTTTGTGAGCCTGGGCTGCCCGAAGGCCCTGACGGATTCGGAACTGATCCTCACGCAGCTTTCGGCCGAGGGCTACGCGACCAGCAAGACCTTCGAAGGCGCCGACCTCGTCATTGTCAACACCTGCGGCTTCATCGACGAGGCGGTGAAGGAAAGCCTGGACACCATCGGCGAGGCCCTGAACCAGAACGGCAAGGTCATCGTCACCGGTTGTTTGGGTGCAAAAACGATAGCAATATCCTCTGATGGGGTAAGCGCTGGCGGCACGCAAGGCGCTGAAAATCTGGTCAAGCACCTGCACCCTTCGGTGCTGGCCGTGACCGGGCCGCACGCCACGCAGGAAGTGATGGACGCGGTGCACCAGCATTGCCCCAAGCCGCACGACCCGTTCATCGACCTGGTGCCTGGCGCGTTCGGCGAAGCGGGCCTGAAGCTGACGCCGCGGCACTACGCCTACCTGAAGATCAGCGAGGGCTGCAACCACCGCTGCACCTTCTGCATCATCCCGTCGATGCGCGGCGACCTGGTCAGCCGCCCGATTGGCGACGTGCTGAAGGAGGCGCGCGCATTGTTCGAAGGCGGCGTGAAAGAGCTGCTGGTGATCAGCCAGGACACGTCGGCCTACGGCGTCGATGTGAAGTACCGCACCGGTTTCTGGGACGGCCGCCCCGTCAGGACGCGCATGCTGGAGCTGGTGCAGGCGCTGGCCGAGCTGGCCGAGCCGCACGGCGCCTGGGTGCGCTTGCATTACGTCTACCCGTACCCATCTGTCGACGAGATCATTCCGCTGATGGCCGAAGGCAAGGTGCTGCCCTATCTGGACGTGCCCTTTCAGCACAGCCACCCGGACGTGCTGCGGCGCATGAAGCGGCCCGCCAGCGGCGAGAAGAACCTGGAGCGCATCGCGCGCTGGCGCGAGATGTGTCCGGAGCTGGTGATCCGTTCCACCTTCATCGCCGGATTCCCTGGCGAGACCGAGGCCGAGTTCGAGCACCTGCTGGACTTTCTGCGCGAAGCCCGCATCGACCGCGCGGGCTGTTTTGCCTACTCCCCGGTCGAAGGCGCCACCGCCAACCAGTTGCCTGGCATGCTGCCCCCTGAATTGCGCGAGGAGCGCCGGGCTCGCTTCATGGCGGTGGCCGAATCGGTATCGACCGCCAAGCTGCGCCAGCGCTTCGGCGCGACCATGCAGGTGCTGGTGGATTCGGCACCCGCCATGGGCCGCAAGGGCGGCGTGGGCCGCAGCTATGCCGATGCGCCCGAAATCGACGGCGTGGTGCACCTGCTGCCGCCCGAGAAGATCAGCAAGACGCTGAAGGTGGGCGACTTCACCCGCGCGCGCATCGTGGGCACGCAAGGGCACGACCTGATCGGCATGCCAGTGTGATGGGGCGGAGCCCATTTTGTGGTGCGCCAGCCACGGGGCGCTGCGTGTGCGGCTGGCGGGGGCCCCAAGTGTTGGCGCCGCGGGTGTTGCTGCGTGGCGACGCGCAAGCCCGCCACGCAGCCAAAAAGAAAGCCGCTCAATGGCGGCTTTTTGCAAGTGCCTTGGCTGAATCAGCCATGGCGTATCAATATGATGGTGCCCAAGAGAGGACTCGAACCTCCACGCCTCTCGGCGCTAGTACCTGAAACTAGTGCGTCTACCAATTCCGCCACCTGGGCATCAGGAAACAAGGATTCTATATCAAAAATTCAGACATTTCCAGCGGCCTGCTGGATGAAATTGAAGGCACGGTGCAAGGCCACCGCGACGGCCACGGTTTCGTGCTGCGCGACGACGGCGAGCCGGACATCTATCTGCCGCCCAACGAGATGCGCGCGGTGTTGCACCGCGACCGCGTCAAGGTGCGTGTGGTGCGGCAGGACCGGCGCGGCCGGCCCGAGGGCCGCGTGCTGGAAATCGTGGAACGCCCGCCGCATCCCATCATCGGGCGGCTGCTCAACGAAGGCGGCATCTGGCTGGTGGCGCCCGAGGACAAGCGCTACGGCCAGGATGTGCTGATTCCCAAGCCGGCCATCGGCGACGCGCGCACGGGGCAGGTGGTGGTGGTCGAACTGACCGAGCCGCCCGCGCTGTACGGCCAACCCGTGGGCCGCGTGAAAGAGGTGCTGGGCGAGATCGACGACCCCGGCATGGAGATCGAGATCGCCGTGCGCAAATACGGCGTGCCGCACCAGTTCTCCGACGCCGCCATTGGCGAGGCGCGCGCGCTGCCCGACACCGTTCAGCCGGCCGACCAGCGCGACCGCGTCGATCTGACCGACGTGCCGCTGTGCACCATTGACGGCGAGGACGCGCGCGACTTCGACGACGCCGTGTACTGCGAGCCTGCCGTGGTCAGCGGGCGCGGCAAGAAGCCCAACGGCTGGCGCCTGCTGGTGGCCATTGCCGACGTCAGCCATTACGTCAAGACCGGGCACCCGCTGGACGTGGACGCCTACGACCGCGCCACCAGCGTGTACTTTCCGCGCCGCGTGATCCCCATGCTGCCCGAAAAGATCAGCAACGGCCTGTGCTCGCTCAACCCCGACGTCGAACGCCTGTGCATGGTGTGCGACATGATGGTGTCGGCCAAGGGCGAGGTGGTGGCCTACCAGTTTTACCCGGCGGTGATGTTCAGCCACGCGCGCTTTACGTACACCGAGGTGGCGGCCATCCTGGCCAACACGCGCGGCCCCGAGGCGGCGCGGCGGCGCGACCAAGTCACCGACCTGCTCAACCTGCACGACGTGTTTCGCGCACTGCTGAAGGCTCGGCAGGCGCGCGGGGCGGTCGACTTCGACACCGTCGAGACGCAGATCGTGTGCGATGAATCGGGCCGCATCGAGAAGATCGTGCCACGCGTGCGCAACGACGCGCACCGGCTCATCGAGGAATGCATGCTGGCCGCCAACGTCTGCAGCGCCGACTTCATCGGCGGTAGCAAGCACGCGGGGCTGTTTCGCGTGCACGAAGGCCCCACGCCCGAGAAGCAGGACACCCTGCGTGCCTACCTGAAGGCGCTGGGGCTGGGCCTGTCGATCAGCGACACGCCGCACCCGTCGGAGTTCCAGCGCATCGCCGAAGCCACCAAGGACCGCCCCGACGCCGCGCAAATCCACATGATGCTGCTGCGCTCGATGAGCCAGGCCATCTACACGCCCGTCAATAGCGGGCACTTCGGCCTGGCGTACGAGGCCTACACGCACTTCACCAGCCCGATTCGCCGCTACCCCGACCTGCTGGTGCACCGCGTCATCAAGGCCATCCTGGCCGAGCGCAAGTACCAGTTGCCGGCGCTGCCCACACCCGGCGAGGCGCACGAAAAGCTGCGTGCGCGCTTGCAAAAAAATAGCGCCGCGCGCAAGACCGATGCGCCGCCGCAGGTCAAAAGGCAGTCGCCCGAGATGCTGGCCTGGGAAGCCGCCGGCCTGCACTGCAGCGCCAACGAGCGCCGCGCCGACGAAGCCAGCCGCGACGTCGAGGCGTGGCTCAAGTGCAAGTACATGAAGGAGCACCTGGGCGAGGAGTTCGGCGGCACCGTCAGCGCGGCCACCAGCTTCGGCCTGTTCGTGACACTGAACGACCTGTACGTCGAAGGCCTGGTGCACATCACCGAACTGGGCGGCGAATACTTCCGCTTCGACGAGGTGCGGCAGGAACTGCGCGGCGAACGCACCGGCATCCGCTATGTGCTGGGCACCAAGGTGCGCGTGCAGGTCAGCCGCGTCGATCTGGACGGCCGGCGCATCGACTTTCGCCTGGTGCGCGAAGGCGACGAGCTGGTGTCCCGCGCCCTGCGTGACAAGGGCGTGCCCGCCGGCGAACGCGGCCAGCCGGCCCGCAAGTCCGCCAAGCGCAGCGCGCGCCAGCAGCGCGACACCGACCGCGGCAGCGCGCGGGCGTCGCCCATGCAGGCGCTGAAATCCGCGGTCAAGAAGGCTACGGCCAAGGCCGGGAAAAACGGCAAGCCGCGCAAGAGTCGGCGCTAGTTGCTATCAATAAAATAGCATTTGATCCTTTATTCGCCGGCGTCAACGCATGTTTTGATTGGAGAAAGCCGTGAACCGCACCCCCCGCACCGCCATCGTCACCGGCGCTGGCACCGGCATCGGCCGCGCTGCGGCACTGGCCCTGTTGGCCGACGGCTGGCAGGTGGCGCTGGCCGGGCGCCGCGCCGAGCCGCTGCAGCAGGTGGCCGCCGAATCGGGCGCCGGCGCGCGCGCGCTGTGCGTGCCCACCGACGTGTGCGAGCCGCTGGCCGTGCAGGCGCTTTTCGACCGTACCGTGGCCACCTTCGGCCGCGTCGACCTGCTGTTCAACAACGCCGGCATGGGCGCGCCCGCCGTGCCGCTGGACGAACTGACGCCCGAGCAATGGCGCAACGTGGTCGACGTCAACCTGACCGGCATGTTCTGGTGCATGCAGTCGGCCTTCCGCGCCATGAAGGCGCAGTCGCCGCAGGGCGGCCGCATCATCAACAACGGCAGCATCTCGGCGCATGCGCCGCGGCCCCTCAGCATCGCCTACACGGCCACCAAGCACGCCGTCACCGGGCTGACCAAGACCGCGGCGCTGGACGGACGCGCGCACGACATCGCCGTCGGCCAGATCGACATTGGCAATGCCGCCACCGACATGACCACGCGCATGGCCGCCGGCATCCTGCAGCCCAACGGCCAGTTGATGGAAGAACCCCGCATGGACGTCGCCGTGGTCGGCCAGTCCGTGCTGTACATGGCCAACCTGCCGCTGTCGGCCAACGTGCTGTTCCACACGGTGATGGCCACCAAGATGCCGTTCGTCGGGCGCGGCTGAGGGTGGGGAGCGGCCGCGCGGTCCGCGCTGGCTTGTGACATTGAAACTGGCCCGCACGACGGGCCGGTTGGTCTTATTGAGTGCAGTCAGGCCGTCAACCGCCGCGCCAGCGCGCTGGCGGTGAGCGCACGGCCCGCAGGCCAGCCGTCGGCGATTAGTCCGTGGTGGTAGACGGCCGCGCAGGCGGCGTCGAACGGCGACATTCCGCCCGCCATGCGCGCGCCGATCAGGCCTGCCAGCACGTCGCCCGAGCCGGGCGTGGCCAGGCGGGCGTTGCCGGTGGCGTTGATGCGCGGCAACTCGTCGGGCGCGGCAATGACGCTGCCGGAGCCTTTGAGAACCGTGACGCAGGCAAAGCGCGTGGCAAGCGACTGGGCGGCGCGCAGGCGGTCGGCCTGCACGTGGCGTGTGTCGGTGGCCAGCAGGCGCGCGGCTTCCAGCGGGTGCGGGGTCAGCACGGTGGCCTGGCCGCGCGCCGCTCGCGCGGTGAGCGCGGCTTGCAGCGCCGTGTCCTGCGCGATGGCGTTGAGCGCGTCGGCGTCCAGCACCAGGCGCGCGGCCGCCTGCAGCACGGCGGGCAGCGCATCGCGCACGGCATCGCCGCCGCCGCAGCCGCACACCACGGTCATCGCGTTCAATGGCAATTCATCGGGGCGGCGGAACATCAGCTCAGCTTGCGAAACGTCGAGCGTCGGGCCGCCGTCGCCCAGCAGCCCGACGTACACCCGCCCCGCGCCGCCGTGCAACGCGGCGCTGGCGGCCAGCAGGGCGGCGCCGGCCATGGAGGCGCCACGCGATGCGTCGCTGACGCCGCCGATCACGGCCACGTCGCCAAAGCTGCCCTTGTGGCTGGCGTGCGGGCGCGGTGACGCGGCGGGCGCGCCGCACAGCATGGCGGTGGGCGGCACGCCGTCGTCGCTGTGCACGCCGAGGTCGTCGAACCAGAGCGTGCCGCAGGCATCGCGCCCCTGGCCGGTGAACAGGCCCGGCTTGACGGTGAGCAGGGTCAACGTGTGGCGTTCGGGGGCTGGCGAGTGAGCGTTAAATATGGCTTCTGCGCTGTCTGGATCAGCGTTGTTTGCTATCAAAAGTGTATCTGCCGGGCGCTGCCATGCGCCCGTGTCGGCGTCCAGTCCGGTTGGCACGTCGACCGCCAGCAGGGCCGCTGGACCCTGATCCATGCGCAGCAGCCATTGGGCCATGCGGCCTTCGGGCGCGCGGGTAGCGCCAATGCCCAGCAGGGCGTCGATGCACAGGTCTTGCGGCCCCAGGTCGCGCGGCGGCTCGTGGGCAAAGGGCACGCCTGCAGCGCGCGCCCGTTCGAGCGAGGCGCGCGCGTCATCCGGCAGGGGGGCTTCGTTGCCCAGCCAGGTCACGATGGGGTGGCCGCCCCAGCGCTTCAGGTGCATGGCGGCCTCGAAGCCGTCGCCGCCGTTGTTGCCGGGCCCGCAGGCCACCCACACGGTGCGCGCGTGGGGCCGGATCGCCAGCGCCAGCCGCGCCACGGCCAGCCCAGCGCGCTGCATCAGCGTGTGCGGCGGCAAGGTGGCTGCGGCGGCCTGCTCCAGGCGACGTGTGGCGGCCACGTCGAACAGCGGGGCCGGGTGGTCGAGGCGCAGCAGGCGGGGCATCCGAGTCATTATGCGGGCCGGCGCCGCGCGCTAGGTGCGCCGGGCGCGCTGGCGTCAGCGTCGGGCGGCCCAGCGCTGGGCGCCCAGCCCCTCGACGTCGATCTCGGGCGACCGGCCGGCCATCTGGTCGGCCAGCACGCGCGCGCTGCCGCAGGCCAGCGCCCAGCCGCTGGAGCCGTGGCCCAGGTTGAGCCACAGGCCAGGGATGCCGCTGGCGCCGATGACCGGCGGGCCGTCGGGCAGCATGGGGCGGGCGCCTTTCCACACCTGCACGCCGCTGGACAGCCGCGCCGCGCCCGGAAACCAGTCGGCCAGCACCTTGTACAGCGTCTGGATGGCGTCGTCGTTCAGCTCGTCGGCGCGCCCGCCGATTTCGGCCGAGCCTGCCACGCGCACACGCTGGCCCATGCGGGTGATGGCGACCTTGTAGCGCTCGTCCATCACGCCGCTGCGCGGGGCGTACAGCGGCTCGGGGATGTGGGCGCTGATCGAATAGCCATACACCGGCCGCAGCGGCAGGCGCACGCCCAGCGGACGCAGCAGCGCGGCAGACTGCACGCCGGCGCACAGCACGATGGCGTCGAAGGCGCGCGGCGCGGCATCGTTTGCTATATAAAGCGTAGCTGACTGCCCTTGGTCTATGCGCGTCACGGCTGTGTTGAATACGAAGCGCGCGCCCAGCTGCTCGGCCGCGTCGCGCAGGATGACGGCGAACTGGCGGCAGTTGCCGACTTCGTCCTGCGGCAGGTGGATGGCGCCGGCCAGCGGCGTGTGGGGGTGCAGCGCCGGCTCGATCTGGCGCGCCTCGTCGGCGTTGATCTCGTGAAACGGCACGCCCAGCTCGCGCAGCAGCGCCAGACCCGGCTGCACCATGCGCTGGTCGCGCTCGCCGCGCAGCAGCACCAGGTAGCCGCTGGCGCGGTCGTAGTCGTAGGCCATGCGCGCGGCCACTTCGTGCAGCCGCTGGCGGCTGTAGAACGCCAGGCGCTGCATGCGGGCGCGGTTGCTGGCGTAGCTGTCGGCGTTGCAGGCGCGCAGCCACTGGCGCATCCAGGCGACGTCGGCCAGCGCCAGCGGGCGCTGCACGCGCATTGGCGCATGCCGGGCCAGCAGGTGGCGCAGCACCTTGGCCGGCATGCCGGGGGCTGCCCAAGGGGTGACGTAGCCCGGTGCCACCACGCCGGCGTTGGCAAAGCTGGCGCCCTCGGCCACGCTGGCGTGGCGCTCGAACACGGTGACCTGATGGCCGTCGGCCGCCAGTTCGTAGGCCGTGGTCACGCCGATGATGCCGGCGCCGAGGATGGCGATGTTCATGGACTGCGGGGGGAGGAAGGAGCGCGGCGGATTCTACGTGGGTGGCCAGCCTGCCGCGGTTGCCGGAAGGCCGTCGGCGCGGGGCGGACTGCTATAATCCCATGGTTCTGCGTTGCTTGCCTGCCTGCCTGCTGTGGGCAGTGCGCCGCAGGGCAAATCGCAAACCAGCCCCCACGAGGTGTCGCCGCAGGCCCTGGCAACAGGCGTTTTGTGTGTCGATTGAGCGGGCTGGCTTTCAGACCCAACCTTGAGAAGGTAATTCCCATGTCCGTGACCATGCGTCAAATGCTGGAAGCCGGTGTCCACTTCGGCCACCAAACGCGCTTCTGGAACCCCAAGATGGCCCCCTATATCTTCGGCCATCGCAACAAGATCCACATCATCAACCTGGAAAAATCGCTGCCGATGTTCCAGGACGCGCAGAAGTTCGCCAAGCAACTGGCGAGCAACCGCGGCACCATCCTGTTCGTGGGCACCAAGCGTCAGGCGCGCGAGATCGTGGCCGAAGAGGCCCGCCGCGCCGGCATGCCCTACGTCGAGACGCGCTGGCTCGGTGGCATGCTGACCAACTTCAAGACCGTCAAGACCTCGCTCAAGCGCCTGAAGGACATGAAGGCCCAGCAGGAAGCCGGCCTGGACAGCATGAGCAAGAAAGAGCAGCTCATGTTCTCGCGCGAGATGGAAAAGCTCGAAAAGGACATCGGCGGCATCCAGGACATGGGTGCGCTGCCGGATGCCATCTTCATCATTGACGTCGGCTACCACAAGATCGCCGTGTCCGAAGCCAAGAAGCTGGGCATTCCGCTGATCGGCGTGGTCGATTCCAACCACAACCCCGACGGCATCGACTACGTCATCCCCGGCAACGACGACTCGGCCAAGGCCGTGACGCTGTACGCCCGCGGCATGGCCGACGCCGTGCTGGAAGGCAAGGCCAACGCCGTCAACGACGTGATCAAGGCCGTGCAGGCCGAAGGCACCGACGAGTTCGTCGAAGTCGAGGACGCCAGCGCCGCCTGACCCGGCTCACAGCCGCCTGACCGCGGCTGACGGCAAAGGGGGCGTCATGGCCCCTTTTTAATGTCCTGTTTTTTTGCTGGAGCGGCTCGTGCGATCCGCTCCGCTTTCACCCACATCACCGGAGTAAACACATGGCAGCAATCACCGCAAGCATGGTCGCCGAACTGCGCGCCAAGACCGACGCACCCATGATGGAGTGCAAGAAGGCACTGACCGAGGCCGACGGCGACATGGCCAAGGCCGAAGAAATCCTGCGCGTCAAGCTGGGCACCAAGGCCGGCAAGGCCGCCAGCCGCGTGACGGCCGAAGGCGTGATCGCCGCCCATGTGGCCGGCGACGTGGGCGCCATGATCGAAGTCAACTGCGAAACCGACTTCGTGACCAAGAACGACATGTTCCTGAACATGGCCGCCGCTGCCGCCAAGCTGGTGGCCGAGCAGAACCCGGCCGACGTCGCCGCCCTGGGCGCGCTGGCGTACAGCCAGGACGGCTACGGCCCCACGCTGGAAGACGTGCGCGTCGGCCTGATCGGCAAGATTGGCGAGAACATGAGCTTCCGCCGCTTCGTGCGCAAGGCCGGCAAGGTGGCCAGCTACGTGCACGGCACGCGCATTGGCGTGCTGGTCGAGTATTCGGGTGACGAAGTGGCCGCCAAGGACGTGGCCATGCACGTGGCCGCCATGAAGCCCGTGGCCCTGGCGAGCAGCGACGTGCCGGCCGAACTGATCGAGCGCGAGCGCAGCGTCGCCGCCGCCAAGGCGCAGGAATCCGGCAAGCCGGCCGACATCGCCGCCAAGATGGTCGAAGGCTCGGTGCAGAAGTACCTGAAGGAAGTGTCGCTGTTCAACCAGCCCTTCGTGAAGAACGACAAGCAGACCGTCGAGCAGATGCTGAAGGAAAAAGGCACGCAGGTCAGCGGCTTTACCTTGTACGTGGTGGGCGAGGGCATCGAGAAGAAGCAGGATGACTTCGCCGCCGAGGTGGCTGCGCAGGTTGCTGCAGCGAGCAAGGCCTGACATCCCCCTGAGCGGCTGACGCCGCTTCCCCCTTCTCTCTTCGGGAAGGGGGATAACGCCGGTGCCTGGTGCAAGCCCGTGCACGGCGTTCGCTGGCCTGACCGATCACGCGGTCATTGGCGCCACGCACCCTGTAGACTCTTGCCCGCCCCCTTTCGGAATCACTGCCGATGACCAAAGCCAAACCTGCCTACAAGCGCATCCTGCTCAAGCTGTCCGGCGAAGCCTTGATGGGCGACGACGCCTTCGGTATCAACCGCGCCACCATCGAACGCATGGTGGGCGAGATCGCTGAAGTGACACGCATGGGCGTGCAGGTGGCGGTGGTGATTGGCGGCGGCAACATCTTTCGCGGCGTGGCGGGCGGATCGGCCGGCATGGACCGCGCCACCGCCGACTACATGGGCATGCTGGCCACGGTGATGAACGCGCTGGCGCTGGCCGATGCCATGAACCACCAGGGCCTGACGGCGCGCGTGATGAGCGCCATTGCCATCGAGCAGGTGGTCGAGCCCTACGTGCGCCCCAAGGCGCTGCAGTACCTCGAAGAAGGCAAGGTCGTCGTGTTTGCCGCCGGCACCGGCAACCCGTTCTTCACCACCGACACCGCGGCCGCCTTGCGCGGGGCTGAAATTGGCGCCGAACTGGTGCTGAAGGCCACCAAGGTGGACGGCGTGTACACCGCCGACCCCAAGAAAGACCCCAAGGCCACGCGCTACACCCGTCTGACCTTCGACGAAGCCATGACGCGCAACCTGGGCATCATGGACGCCACCGCCTTCGCCCTGTGCCGCGACCAGAAGCTGCCGATCAAGGTGTTCTCGATCTTCAAGCCCGGCGCGCTCAAGAGCGTGGTGCAGGGCGGCGACGAGGGCACGCTGGTGCATGTCTGACCAAGGAGTGATGCCATGACGATTGCCGACATCAAGAAGAACGCCCAGGCCAAGATGGACCAGTCCATCGCTGCGTTCAAACACAACCTGACCAAGATTCGCACCGGCCGCGCCAGCCCGGCGTTGCTGGACACCATCCACGTCGAGTACTACGGCAACCATGTGCCGCTGTCGCAGGTGGCCAACGTGTCGCTGCTGGACGCCCGCACCATCAGCGTGCAGCCGTGGGAAAAGGGCATGGGCGCCAAGATCGAGAAGGCCATTCGCGAAAGCGACCTGGGCCTGAACCCCGCCAGCATGGGCGATCTGATCCGCGTGCCGATGCCGCCCATGAGCGAAGAGCGCCGCAAGGAGATGACCAAGATCGTGCGCGCCGAGGGCGAAAACGCCAAGATCGCCATCCGCAACCTGCGCCGCGACGCCAACGAAGCGGTCAAGAAGCTGGTGAAGGACAAGGAAGCGACCGAGGACGACCAGAAGCGCACCGAAGCCGAAGTCCAGAAGGCCACCGACAAGCACATCGCCGAGATCGATGCGCTGGTGGTGGGCAAGGAAAAGGACATCATGGAGGTATGACCCCCCTGAGCCGCCTGCGGCGTCATCCCCCAAGGGGACAACGCTGGCGCTCGGGGAGACCCCGAGCGCGGCGTTCGCGCATGGCCTGCTCCGCGGCCTTTCGTTTTTCTTGGTCGGGCTGGGTCAGTGCAGTCGGGTTTTGCTCCCTCTCTCGCTGGCGGGAGAGGGTTGGGGTGAGGGGAAGTGGTCGCCAGGCTGATCACTATAAAAATAGTAGCTGCTTGCGTATGATGGACAAGCGCTGAGCGCCAATTTCTTTCATATTCCGTTGATGACATCGCCGTCCGCCGCCATGCCGCATCACATTGCCATCGTCATGGATGGCAATGGGCGTTGGGCCAAGCGTCGGCTGATGCCGCGCATTGCGGGGCATCGCCAGGGCGTGGAGTCGCTGCGGCGCTGCATTCGCGCCTGCGCCGAGCGCGGGGTGGGGGTGCTGACGGTGTTTGCGTTCTCCTCGGAAAACTGGAACCGGCCCGAGGAAGAGGTCAGTGGCCTGATGGAACTGATGGGCAAGGCGCTGACGCGCGAGGTGCCGGAGTTGCGCAAGGGCGGCATCCGCCTGCATTTCGTGGGCGATCGCGGCGGGCTGTCCGAGCGCATGCAGCGCGGCCTGGCGAAGGCCGAGGCCGATACCGCCGACAATGGGCGCATGGTGCTCAATGTGTGCTTCAACTACGGCGGTCGCTGGGACATCGCGCAGGCCGCGTCGCGCCTGGCCGCGCGCGGCGAACCCGTCACTGAAGCCGCGCTCGACCGCGCGATGGCGCTGGCGCACGTGGCCGACCCGGACTTGCTGATCCGCACCGGCGGCGAGCAGCGCATCAGCAACTTCCTGCTGTGGCAATGCGCCTACAGCGAACTGTATTTCAGCGACCGGCTCTGGCCCGACTTCGACGAAGCCGCGCTGGACGAGGCGCTGGCCGCGTATGCGGCGCGCGAGCGGCGCTTCGGGCAGACCTCCGAGCAGGTCGCGCGCGTCGCCGCGGGCTGAAAGGGCGCCCTCCGTGCTGCTGCCACGCGTCATCACGGCCCTGGTGCTGCTGGCCATTCTGCTGCCGGCGCTGTTCGCCGCGTCGCCCACTCCTTTCATTGCGCTGTCGCTGGTGCTGATCGCCGCGGCGGCCTGGGAATGGGCGCGGCTCAACCAGGTGCGCGGCGCGGGCGCACTGGCCACCGGCGCGCTGTGTGCCGTGCTGTGCGCGGGCCTGTGGTGGGGCGGTGCGGTGGACCGCCACTTGCCGTGGCTGTGGGCCGGGGCCGCGTTGCTGTGGGTGCTGGGCGGCGGCTGGCTGTTGGCGCGCGGGGTGGCCGGCTGGCCCCAGGTGCCCCGTGCCCTGCGCTGGGCCGGCGGCGTGCTGGCACTGGCGATGGCCTGGCTGGCGATGGCGCAGGCGCGGCGCATCGGTGTCAATTTTCTGCTGTCGGTGCTGGTGCTGGTGTGGGCGGCCGACGTGTTTGCCTATTTCTTTGGCCGCGCGCTGGGCGGCAGGCTGACGGGCGGCCGCAAGCTGGCGCCGGCCATCAGCCCCGGCAAGAGCTGGGAAGGCGTGTGGGGCGGCATGCTGGGCGTGCTGCTGGTCGGCATTGCATGGGTATGGGCTGACGGCGCTTACCAGACGGGCGCTGTCAGCCTGTACACCCGGCTGTATCAGTCCAGCGCGCTGCTGCTGGTGCTGGGCGGTCTGTTCCTGGCGGCGATGAGCGTGGTGGGCGACTTGATCGAATCGCTGGTCAAGCGCAGTGCGGGCATGAAGGATTCCAGTCGTCTTCTGCCGGGGCATGGCGGCGTGCTCGACCGCATCGACGCGCTGCTGCCCACGCTGCCGCTGGCCATGCTGCTGGTGTCGTTGAAGGACGCCCTGTGAGCCGGCTGCGCGTGGCGGTGCTCGGCTCCACCGGGTCGATCGGCACCAACACCCTCGACGTGATCGCGCGGCATCCGGACCGCTTCGAAGTGGTGGCGCTGGCCGCCGCCACCCAGGTCGACCTGATGCTGGCGCAGTGCGCGCGCTTCAAGCCGCGCGTGGCCGTGATGGCCAGCGCGCCGCACGCGCTCGAACTGGACCGAAAAATCAAGCTGGAAGGCCTGCCGACGCACGTCGATATTGCGCCTGATGCTATTGAAAGAGTAGCGTCTTGCGATGACGTGGATGCCGTGATGGCCGCCATTGTCGGCGCCGCCGGCCTGGCGCCGTGCCTGGCCGCAGCACGCGCGGGCAAGCGCCTGCTGCTGGCCAACAAGGAGGCGCTGGTCGTCGGCGGCGACGTGTTCATGCGCGCGGTGGCCGAAGGCGGGGCGACGCTGCTGCCCATCGACAGCGAGCACTCCGCCATCTTCCAGTCCCTGCCCGACGACCCGGCCACCTGGGCGCAGCGCATCGACCGCATCATCCTCACCGCGTCGGGCGGCCCGTTTCGTACCCGCGCGCCGTCCAGCCTGCGCGACGTGACGCCCAGCCAGGCCTGCGCGCACCCCAACTGGGTGATGGGCCGCAAGATCTCGGTCGATTCGGCCACCATGATGAACAAGGCGCTGGAGGTCATCGAGGCGCGTTACCTGTTCGGCGTGTCGCCCGACCAGCTTGACGTGGTGATCCACCCGCAAAGCGTCATCCATTCGATGGTGCAGTACAAGGACACCTCGGTCGTCGCCCAACTGGGCACGCCCGACATGCGCGTGCCCATCGCGTACGGGCTGTCGTGGCCCGACCGCATCGAATCCGGCGCCCAGGCGCTCGATTTCCGCGGCCTGCAGAACCTGACGTTTGAAGCCATCGACAGCGAAGACCATCGCCAGCGCTACCCCGGCCTGGCGCTGGCCTGGGAAGCGCTGCGGGCTGCGCCGGGCACCTGCGCGGTGCTGAACGCCGCCAACGAAGTGGCCGTGGCGGCCTTTCTGGACGGCGCAATTCGCTTTGACCAAATCCACGCCGTCAACCGTGCCACGGTGGACGACGTGGCGCCGCGCGCCCCCGACGGGCTGGCCGCGCTGCTCGATCTCGACGCACGCGCGCGCGCCGCCGCCACGGTGCACGTGCGCCGGTTTGGCGGCTGAACGGCCATTGGCGCTGGCGCGAGCGACACCGGGGACAATAAACGCATGTTGCTGACCTTGATCGCATTCGTCGTCGCGCTGGGGCTGCTGATCGCCATACACGAATGGGGCCACTACCGCATGGCGGTGGCCTGCGGCGTCAAGGTGCTGCGCTTTTCGGTCGGCTTCGGCAAGACCATTGCGCGCTTCAAGCCCAAGTACCAGCGCCCGGGCCAGGACACCGAGTTCGTCATCGGCATGCTGCCCCTGGGCGGCTACGTGAAGATGCTGGACGAGCGCGAGGCGCCCGTGGACGAGAGCGAGCGCCACCTGGCCTTTAATACCCAGCCGCTGAAGTCGCGCGCGCTCATCGTCGCCGCCGGGCCTGCGGCCAACCTGGTGCTGGCCGTGCTGCTGTACGCGCTGGTCAACTGGATCGGCGTGGACGAGCCGCGCGCCATCCTGTCGCCGCCGGTGGCCGGCTCGCTGGCCGCCAAGGCCGGCCTGCAGGGCGGCGACGTGGTGAGGCGCGCCGCGCCGGCGGGCGACGAACTGGAGCCGGTGGCGTCGTTCGACTCTCTGCGCTGGATGCTGACGCGCGGTGCGCTCGATGGGCAGGATCTGCTGATCGAGGTGGCGCGTGCCGACGGCCGTTCGCGCGAGGTCATGCTGCCGCTGTCCTCGCTGACCTCGCGCGATCCCGACGCGCGCCTGTTTCGCGCCATCGGCATCGTCGCGCCGCTCAGTCGGCCGGTGCTGGGCGACGTCGTGGCCGGCGGCGCGGCCGCGCGGGCCGGCCTGCGCCAGGGCGACGTGGTGCAGCGCATGGGCGACACCGCCATTGTTGACGGCCAGCAGCTGCGCGAGCTGATCCGCGCCAGCGGGCAGTCGGGCCGCGCCGCCGCCGCCGAATGGCAGGTCGAGCGCGCCGGCCGGCTGCTGAGCCTGACCGTGCAGCCCGACGTACAGCACGACAAGGGCCAGCCCGTCGGTCGCATTGGCGCCTACGTTGGCGCCATGCCCGAGATGGTGACCGTGCGCCAGGGGCCGCTGGACGGCCTGTGGAGCGGCGCCGTCCGGGTGTGGGAAGTGTCCACGCTGTCGCTCAAGCTGCTGGGTCGCATGCTGATGGGCGAGCTGTCGCTGAAGAACCTGAGCGGGCCGATCGCCATTGCCGACTACGCGGGCAAGTCGGCCAGCCAGGGGCTGACGTATTACCTGGCCTTCCTGGCGTTCATCAGCGTGAGCCTGGGCGTGCTCAACCTGCTGCCCGTGCCCGTCCTCGACGGAGGACACCTGATGTATTATCTTTGGGAGGCGGTGACGGGGCGGCCCGTCTCCGGCGTGTGGCTGGAGCGGCTCCAATACGTGGGCATGTCGGTGCTGCTGGCCATGATGGCCATCGCGATGGTCAACGACATCGCGGGCCGGCTGGGCTGATCGACAGGGACTCCTCCTTGGCCCCGGGTGGCCACCGTTCTTCCAAAGCATTCATGAAATCCATCGCACAACGTTTCCGTCTGCGGTCCGCGGTTCTACTGGTGGCCACGGCTTTCGCGGCCCAGGTGGCCTGGGCGGTCGACCCCTTCACCGTGCGCGACATCCGGGTTGAGGGCCTGCAGCGCGTCGAACCCGGCACCGTGTTCGCGTCGCTGCCGGTGCGCGTGGGCGAAACCTACAACGACGAAAAGGGCGCGGCGGCCATTCGTTCGCTGTTCGGCCTGGGCCTGTTCAACGACGTTCGCCTTGAAGTGCAGGGCGACGTGCTGGTCGTCATCGTGCAGGAGCGGCCCACGGTGGCGGCTGTCGAATTTGCCGGCAACAAGGAATTCACCAACGAAGTGCTGCAGGGTGTGCTGCGCGATGCCGGTCTGGCCGCCGGCCGGCCCTACGACCGCGCTTTGGCCGACCGTGCCGAGCAGGAACTCAAGCGCCAGTACATCAACCGCAGCCTGTACGGCGCCGAGGTGGTGACCACCGTCACACCGTCCGAGCGCAACCAGGTCCGCCTGACCTTCAACATCACCGAAGGCCGCGCCGCGCGCATCAAGGACATCGAGATCATCGGCAACCGCTCCTTCAGCGACAGCCGCCTGAAGGACCTGTTCGACCTGGACACGGGTGGCTGGCTGGCGTGGTACACCAAGAGCGACCAGTATTCGCGCGCCAAGCTCAACGCCGACCTGGAGGCGTTGCGCTCGTTCTACCTGGCGCGCGGCTATCTCGACTTCAAGATCGACTCCACGCAAGTGGCCATGGCGCCCGACAAGGAATCGATCGGCATCACCGTCAACATCACCGAGGGCGAGCGCTTCGTCGTCTCCGGCGTGTCGCTGGACGGCAACTACCTGCAAAAGGACGACGAATTCAAGTCGCTCGTCAAGATCAAGCCCGGCCAGGCCTACAACGCCGACGACGTGGCCGCCACCAGCAAGGCCTTCACCGAACATTTCGGCAACTACGGCTACGCCTTCGCCCAGGTCGAAGCGGTGCCCGAAGTCGACCGCGTCAACAACCGCGTGGGCATCACGCTGCGCGCCGAGCCCTCGCGCCGCGCCTACGTGCGACGCATCAATATCCACGGCAACGCGCGCACGCGCGACGAGGTCATCCGGCGCGAATTCCGCCAGTACGAATCGAGCTGGTACGACGCCGAGAAAATCCGCCTGTCGCGCGACCGCGTCGACCGCCTGGGCTACTTCACCGAGCTGTCCGTCAGCACGGCCGACGTGCCGGGCGCGCCCGACCAGGTTGACCTGAACGTCGAGGTCAAGGAAAAGCCCACCGGCAGCGTCAGCGTTGGCGCTGGCTATTCGACGGCCGAGAAGCTGGCCTTCACCTTCGGCCTGTCGCAGGAAAACGTGTTCGGCTCCGGCAACAAGCTCGACCTGCAGCTCAACACCGGCAAGTACAACCGCACCGTCGTCGTCAGCGCGACCGATCCGTACTTCACCACCAACGGCATCTCGCGCAAGCTGGACGTGTATTACCGCACCCAGAAGCCGTACCAGGACCAGGGCGGCAACTACACGCTCATCACCATGGGCGTGGGCCTGAAGTTCGGCGTGCCGGTGACGGAGCTCGATACCGTGTACCTGGGCATGAACGCCGAGCGCACGCGCATCAAGCCGGGCACCAATATCCCGGCCGCCTACCTCGACTACGCCGAGCGCTTTGGCTACACCAGCTCGGCCTTTCCGTTCACGCTGGGCTGGTCGCGCGATTCGCGCGACAGCGCGCTGGCGCCCAACTCGGGTCGCTACCAGCGCCTGCTGGGCGAACTGGGCCTGTTCGGCGATGCGCGCTACGTCAAGGCCAACTACCAGTACCAGCAATACATTCCGCTGTCCAAGCAGTACACGCTGGCGTTTAATGGCGAAGTGGGCTGGGGCAAGGGCCTGGGCGGGCGGCCGTTCCCGGTGTTCAAGAACTTCTACGCCGGTGGCCTGGGCTCGGTGCGTGGCTACGAGCAGTCCACCCTCGGTCCGCGCGACGTCACCGGCGCCTTCATCGGTGGCACGCGCAAGTTCGTGCTCAACACCGAATTCATCACCCCCTTCCCCGGTGCCGGCAACGACCGCACGCTGCGCCTGTTCGGCTTTGTCGACGCGGGCGCGCTGTATGGCGATAACGACAAGATCAGCGCCGATGCGCTGCGTTATTCCACCGGCGTCGGCCTGAGCTGGATTTCGCCCCTGGGGCCGCTGCGCTTTGCCTTCGCCGCGCCCCTGCGCAAGAGGCCCGGCGATAGAATCCAGCGTTTGCAATTCCAGATCGGAACCTCGTTTTGAAGCAGCTTTTCTCTCGCAGTCTGATGGTGGTGGCCCTGTGTGGCGCCGCGGCCGCCGCGCCTTGGGCCCAGGCCCAGGACGGCACCCGGATCGGCTTTGTCAACACCGACCGCATGTTGCGCGAGGCCACGCCCGCCAAGGCGGCCCAGACCAAGCTGGAGCAGGAGTTTTCGCGCCGCGAAAAAGAGATCGACGACGCCGGCGCGGCACTGAAAACGGCGTCCGAGCGCTTCGAGCGCGAAGCGCCCACCATGGGCGACACGCAGCGCAATTCGCGCCAGCGCCAGCTGATGGAACAGGACCGCGACTTCCAGCGCCGCCGCCGCGAGTTTCAGGAAGACCTGAACGCGCGCAAGCAGGAAGAGCTGCAGCACATCCTCGACCGCGCCAACCGCGTGGTCAAGCAGGTGGCCGAGGCCGAGAAGTACGACGTCATCCTGCAGGAAGCCGTGTACGTCAACCCGCGGCTCGACATCACCGACAAGGTCATCAAGGCGCTGAACAGCGGCAAGTGACCGCTGCCCCGCCGGCTGCGCCAGCGGCCGATGGTGTCCCCCGTTATCCTTGCCTGCCATGACATTGCGAACCGGCGCCATCGTCCAGGCCCTGGGCGGTCAGCTGTTCGGCGACCCCGACCGGGTCATCGCCCGCCTGGCGCCGCTCGACAGCGCCCAGCCCACTGAACTGAGCTTTCTCGTCAACCCGCGGCTGGCGCACCTGCTGTCGGCCACCCAGGCGGGTTGCGTCATCGTCGGCCCCGCCACGGCCGATGCCGCGCGCACGCGCGCCCACGGCGGCGGTGACTGCATCGTCGCCGACGACCCGCACCTGTATTTCGCGCGCCTCACGCAACTGTGGAAGCGCCTGCACGGCGGTGCGCCCCGGCCGGGCATTCACCCGAGCGCCATCGTCGAGGAGGGCGCCTTCGTCGACCCCACCGCCAGCGTGGGCGCGCAGTGCTTCGTCGGGCGCGGCGCGCGCATTGGCGCGGGCAGCGTGCTGAAGCCCCGCGTCACCGTGGGCGAAGACTGCGTGCTGGGCGCGCGCTGCATCGTGCAGAGCGGCGCGGTGATCGGCGGCGACGGCTTCGGCTTTGCGCCGCGCGACGGCGGCTGGGAAAAGATTGAGCAGCTGGGCGCCGTGCGCATCGGCGACGACGTGGAAATCGGCGCCAACACCTGTATCGACCGCGGCGCGCTCGACGACACCGTGATCGAGGATGGCGTCAAGCTCGACAACCTGATCCAGATCGGCCACAACTGCCACATCGGCAAGCACACCGCCATGGCCGGCTGCGTGGGCGTGGCGGGCAGCGCCCGCATCGGCGCCCACTGCACCGTGGGCGGCGCGGGCATGATCCTGGGCCACCTGACGATTGCCGACCACGTGCACATCTCGTCGGCGTCGATCGTCACGCGCTCCATCCTCAAGCCGGGGCACTACACTGGCTTCTACCCCATCGCCGAAAACGCCGAATGGGAAAAGAACGCGGCCACGCTCAAGCAGATCCATCGCCTGCGCGAGCGTGTGCGGCGGCTGGAAGGCGGGCTGGCCGACCGCCCCGACGAGTCATAGAATAGGCTGCCTGCGCCCGCCCCATGCGTGCGGACAGCTATTAAAACAGAAGCATTCGCCATGATGGACATTCACCGCATCCTGACCAAGCTGCCGCACCGCTATCCCTTCCTGCTGGTCGATCGCGTGCTCGACATCGACCTTGAGGCCAAGACGATTCGGGCGCTGAAGAACGTCACCGTGAACGAGCCGTTCTTTACCGGCCACTTTCCCAACCGGCCGGTCATGCCGGGCGTGCTGATGCTGGAGGCCATGGCCCAGTCGTGCGCGCTGCTGTCGTTCGAGACCGAGGGCATCTCGCTGGGCGACGACCAGGTGTTCTACTTCGTCGGCATCGACGGCGCGCGCTTCAAGCGGCCGGTGGAGCCGGGCGACCAGCTCATCCTGCATGCCGCGCTGGACCGCGCCCGCGCCGGCATCTACCGCTTCAACTGCAAAGCCACCGTGGGCGACGACGTCGCCTGCGAGGCGGCCATCATGTGCACCATGAGGGATGTTAGTTGACCCCCCCTGAGTCGCTTCGCGCCTTCCCCCCAGGGGGACGCCGCCGGTGGCCGGGCCAAGCCCGCTCCACGGCGTCCGCTGGCATGGCTTGCGCTGCAGCCATCTGAGGGGACATCGCATGGCGTTGATCCACCCGACCGCGGTTATTGATCCAAAGGCCGAGCTGGACGCCTCGGTGCAGGTGGGCCCCTACGCGGTCATCGGCCCGCATGTCCGCATCGGCGCCGGCACCACCGTTGGCGCGCACTGCGTCATCGAGGGCCACACCACGCTGGGGCGCGACAACCGCGTCTTCCAGTTCACCAGCTTGGGCGCCGCGCCGCAGGACAAGAAATACGCCGGCGAGCCGACGCGGCTCGACATCGGTGACGGCAACACCATCCGCGAATTCGTCACCATCAACACCGGCACGGTGCAGGACCAGGGCATCACCCGGCTAGGCGACGACAACTGGATCATGGCGTACGTGCACATCGCGCACGACTGCCAGCTGGGCAGCCACATCATCCTGGCCAACGCCGCCACGCTGGGCGGCCACGTGCACCTGGGCGACTGGGTGTTCGTCGGCGGCCTGACGGGCATCCATCAGTTCGTGCGCGTGGGCGCGCACGCCATGACCGGCTTTCAAACCCGCCTGGCGCAGGACGTGCCGCCCTTCGTCACCGCCGCCGGCAACCCGGCCGAGGCGCAAAGCATCAACGCCGAGGGGCTGAAGCGACGCGGCTTTTCGTCCGAGCGCATCACGCTCATCAAGCAGATGTACCGCCTGCTGTACCGCAAGGGCCTGACGCTGGAAGCCGCGCGCCAGCAGATCGACGCGCTGCGCGGCGAGCTGGCCGAGGCGGACGCCGACATCACCTTGATGCAGGACTTCCTGTCGTCGGCCACGCGCGGCATCGTGCGCTGAAGGCGGGGTGCGGGCCATGACGCCGGGGCCGACACAGCGCGCGCCGCGATTCGGCATGGTGGCGGGCGAAGCCTCGGGCGATCTGCTGGCCGCGCACCTGCTGGACGCGCTGCGCGCGCGCTGGCCCGACCTGCAGGCGGCCGGCATCGGCGGCGCCGAGATGCAGCGCCGGGGCTTCGACGCGTGGTGGCCGGTCGAAAAACTCTCGGTGCGCGGTTACCTTGAAGTGCTGCCGCGCCTGCCCGAGCTGCTATGGATTCGAAAGCGCCTGACGCAGACCCTGCTTGCGCAAAAGCCCGATCTGTTCATTGGTGTCGACGCGCCGGACTTCAACTTCGAGCTGGAAGCGCGCCTGAAGGCCGCGGGCCTGAAGACGCTGCATTTCGTCAGCCCGTCGTTCTGGGCCTGGCGGCCCGAAAAGCTGGCGCGGCTAAAAGCGGCCGCCGACCACGTGCTGTGCCTGTTCCCCTTCGAGCCCGAACTGTTGGCCGCTCACGGCATCGGCGCCAGCTACGTCGGCCATCCGCTGGCCAGCAGCATCACCTTGCAACCCGACCGCTCCGCCGCACGGCGCGCGCTGGGTCTGCCGGACGCCGGGCCGCTGGTGGCCCTGCTGCCTGGCAGCCGCGCGGCCGAGGTCAAGCACCTGGGTTCACGGTTCTTTCAGGCCGCAGCGCTGATCAGACAAGCGTATCAAGCTACACAATTCATAGTTCCCACGGTGCCGCATCTGCTGCCGCAGGTCCAGGCGCTGGCGCGCGCCAGCGGGCTGGGCGACGCCGTGCACGTGGTGCGCGGCCAGTCGCACGCCGCGCTGGCCGCGTGCGACGTCACGCTGATCGCCAGCGGCACCGCCACGCTAGAGGCGGCGCTGTTCAAGCGTCCCATGGTCATCGCCTACGCCATGCCCGATGTCAGCTACCGCGTGATGCGCAAGAAGCGCCAACTGCCCTGGGTGGGCCTGCCCAACGTGCTGTGCGCGCCGCGCGAATGGCTGCACCGCCCGGCCGACGTGTCGCCGCACGACTGGGCCGACCGCGCCGACGCGCCTTTCGTCGTGCCCGAGCTGATCCAGCACGCAGCCACGCCGCCCGCGCTGTCGCAGGCGGTGCTGGACTGGCTGGGCGCGCCTGAGAAAATCGACGCGGTGCAGCAGCGCTTTGCCGCGCTGCACCACGAGCTGAAACGTGACACCGCCCAATTGGCCACCGATGCGATCGAGACGCTTCTTGCGCGCTGAACAGGCGCCACTGGACTGGGACACGCCCGGCCTCATCGCCGGCGTGGACGAGGCCGGGCGCGGCCCGCTGGCCGGGCCGGTGGTGGCCGCGGCCGTCATCCTTGACCCGCGCAAGCGCATTCGCGGCCTGGCCGATTCGAAGGTGCTGGGGCCAAAGACGCGCGCGCGGCTGCACGACGAGATCATGGACAAGGCATTGTGCTGCGCCATTGCCATGGCCACGGTGCAGGAGATCGACGCGCTCAACATCCTGCAGGCCACGCTGCTGGCCATGCGCCGCGCGGTCGAAGGCCTGCGCCTGCCGCCCGCGCTGGTGATGGTGGACGGCAACCGGCTGCCGGTGCTGCCGATGCGCGCCGAGGCCATCGTCGATGGCGACGCCAAGGTCATGTCGATCGCGGCCGCGTCGATCCTGGCCAAGGTGCACCGCGACCGCTGGTGCGCCGAGATCGACGCCGCGTTTCCGGAATACGGCTTTGCTGCGCACAAGGGCTACGGCACGGCCGCCCACCTGGCGGCGCTGCGCGCGCACGGCGCGTGCGAGCACCACCGTCGCACCTTTGCGCCCGTGGCAGCGGTGCTGATCCAGCCGCCGGTGGGTGCGTGATGGCAAGCCGAAAGCCGCAGCCCAGTGGGCTGCCACCTACCATGTCAGAAGGTCGCGGAGCAGACCACCCCAGCGAACGCCGTGGAGCGGGCTTGGCCCGGCCACCGGCGTTGTCCCCCCTCCCGCAGGAGAGGGGGGAAGGCGCGCAGCGCCACAGGGGGGAGACCTTCATCACTTCGCGCGACAACGCGCTGCTGAAAGACCTGCGCCGGCTGGCGCAGGACAGTGACGCCCACCGCAAGCAGGGCCGCGTGTGGGTCGAGGGAGAACACCTGTGCAGCGCCGCGCTGGCGCGCGGCTGGCGCCCGGCGCTGGGCGTGTTTTCAACATCTTATTGGCCGCTGGCGCTTGCGGGCATTGCGCAGGCAGCTATAAAAAACGTAGTTATCGACGATGGGCTGATGAAAGGCATCAGCGACCTGCCGTCGCCCGCGCCTCTGGCTTTCGTCATCGACCTGCCACCCGCGCCCGCGCTGCTGCCCGACGCGCCCACGGTGGTGCTCGACCGCGTGCAGGACGCGGGCAACGTCGGCTCGATCCTGCGCAGTGCGGCGGCCTTCGGCTTTGCGCAGGTGGCGGCGCTCAAGGGCACGGCGCTGCCGTGGTCGCCCAAGGTGCTGCGCGCGGGCATGGGCGCGCACTTCGGGCTGCGGCTGGTGGAAGGGCTGGCGGCCGACGACCTGGCCGCTCTGCAGGTGCCGCTGCTGGTGACCAGCTCGCATGAAGGCGAGCTGCTGCACCGTGCGCACCTGCCCTGGCCGTGCGCCTGGGTGATGGGGCACGAAGGGCAGGGCGTGTCGCCCGAACTGGCCGCGCGCGCCGCGATGGCGCTGCGCATTGCGCAGCCGGGGGGCGAGGAATCGCTCAACGTGGCCGCTGCCGCGGCCATCTGCCTGCACGCCAGCGCGGCCGGGCGAGCCTGAAGCCCAGCGGCGCGCCCGCGGCCCGCCGATAATCCGCAGCGCCCATTTCGTTCAAGGAAATTCCATGCCTTCGCACCTGCCGTCGCGCCGCGACATCCTGAAATGCTCGGCCGCCGCTGGCCTGTCGGCCCTGCCGCTGGGCGCCTTCGCGCAAGCCGCCTGGCCGACCAAGCCGGTGCGCCTGGTGGTGCCCTTTGCCCCCGGTGGCAGCTCGGAGATCGTGGCCCGCGCCGTGGCGGCCGAGATGGGCAAGACGCTGGGCCAGAACGTGTTCGTCGAGAACAAGCCCGGCGCGGCCGGCAACATCGCCATGCAGGAAGTGGCCAGCAGCACCGACGAGCACACCATCATCCTGGGCCACATCGGCACACTGGCCGTCAACCCGTACATCTTCCCCAAGCTGCCGTACGACCCGGGCCGCGACTTCGCGCCCATCACGCTGGTGTCCAAGGTGCCCAGCCTGTACGTCGTGCACCCCGACCTGCCGGTGAAGAACATCAAGGACTTCGTGGCCTACGCCAAGTCCAAGCCGGGGCAGGTCAACTACGGCTCGGCCGGCAACGGCAGCGCCGGGCATCTGGCCATGGAATACCTGAAGATGGTCAGCCAGACCTTCATGCTGCACGTGCCGTACCGCGGCACCGGGCCGATGCTGACCGACCTGATGGCGGGGCGGCTGCAGGCGGCGTCGGTCGGCGCGCCGGCGCTGCTGTCCTTCATCAAGGCCGGCAAGCTGCGCTGCATCGGCACCGGCACGACGCAGCGCCTGCCGCAACTGCCCGAGGTGCCCACGGTGGCCGAGCAGGGCTTCCCAGGCTTCGAGATGACGCAGTGGTACGGCCTGCTGGCGCCGAAGAAGTGGCCCGCCGCCAACCTGGCCAAGCTGGAGGCCGAGGCCGTGAAGGCCACGCGCGGCGCGCTGGTCAAGGACAAGCTGGCGCAGGAAACGGCGCTGGCCGTGGGCAACTCCAGCGCCGAATTTGCGCAGTTCATCGCCGCCGAGCAAAAGCGCTGGAAGCAGGTCATCGCGCGGGCGCAGATCAAGCCCGAAGGTCTGGGTTAACGCCAGCGTAACGGCGGGCCAAAGGCTATAATCAAAGGCTTTTCTCGAAACAGCGTCGCCCGACCGCATTCACAGCCAGCCTCCATCTGAAAGCTGCCTCGCGCATCGCGCGCGAGGGCATGCACGGGCGCCCGTCACATCACGGAGAACCCAGTGCTTTCGTCTCTCGAGGGGAAATTCCCGCCCGCCATCCTGGCCCTCGCCGACGGCAGCGTCTTCATCGGTCAATCCATCGGCGCCACTGGCACCACCGTGGGCGAGGTGGTGTTCAACACCTCGATGACCGGCTATCAGGAAATCCTGACCGACCCCAGCTATTGCCAGCAGATCGTCACCCTGACGTATCCGCACATCGGCAACACGGGCGTCAATGCCGAAGACGTCGAATCCGCCAAGGTGCAGGCCGCCGGCCTCATCATCAAGGATCTGCCGTCCCTGGTCAGCAACTTCCGCAGCCAGGGCACCTTGCAGGATTACCTGCGCGCCGAATCCACGGTGGCCATTGCCGGCATCGACACGCGCCAGCTCACGCGGCGCCTGCGCACGCACGGCGCGCAGAACGGCGCCATCGTCGGCCTGGCGGCGGGCGAGGCGGTCACGCCCGAGCGCATCGACGCCGCCGTGCAGGCCGCGCGCGCCGCGCCGTCGATGTCGGGGCTTGACCTGGCCAAGGTGGTCAGCACGCGCCAGCCCTACGAATGGACGCAGACCGAATGGCAGCTGGGCAGCGGCTACGGCACGCAGGCGCAGCCGCATCTGCACGTCGTGGCCTACGACTTCGGCGTCAAGAAGAACATCCTGCGCATGCTGTCGCAGCGCGGCTGCCGCGTCACCGTGGTGCCGGCGCAGACCCCCGCCGCTGAAGTGCGGGCGCTGCGGCCCGACGGCGTGTTCCTCTCCAACGGCCCGGGCGACCCCGAGCCGTGTGACTACGCCATCGCCGCCGCGCGCGAAATCATCGAGACCGGCATGCCGGTATTCGGCATCTGCCTGGGCCACCAGATCATGGCGCTGGCCGCAGGTGCCACCACCTACAAGATGAAGTTTGGCCACCACGGCGCCAACCACCCGGTCAAAGACCTGGAAGACGGCTGCGTGTCCATCACCAGCCAGAACCACGGCTTCGCGGTCGACGCCGCCACGCTGCCGGCGCACCTGCGTGCCACGCACGTCAGCCTGTTCGACGGCACGCTGCAGGGCTTTGCCCACGTCGACAAGCCGGCGTTCTGCTTTCAGGGCCACCCCGAGGCACTGCCGGGCCCGCACGACATCGGCTACCTGTTCGATCGCTTCATCCAGAACATGGAGCAGGCGCGCGCCCACAGGGCGTCGGCAGCTACTGAAACCGGAGCGCAGGCGGCATGAAGCTGTACGCGTTCCCGCAGGCCGCGCTCGAAAAAGCCATCGCCCGCCGCATGCTCTCGCTGGCATCGCCGCACCGCGAATGGTTTGCCGAGCGCTGGTCGCAAAAGCCCTACAAGAAGTCCTTTCTTGAACACAAGGCCATGCCGCTGGTCACGCTGCTGGCCAAGGGCAAGACGTGGGACGCCGACACCTTTGCCAGCGAGCTGGCTGCGTGGGACGCGAAGTTCTACGACGCCGAGGCCGAAGTGCTGCGCCCCATGGTTGAAGGCGACGGCCTGGTGCAGCTGATGCAGAAGAACATGCCGCCCGAGCGCGCCCAGGCGCTGCTCGACAAGCTGGCCCAGGACCGCCATGCCTGATGGTGTCGCGCCGCTGCCCGCGCAGCCCCCACGGCGCCACACCCACCGCACGCGCGTGGGCGCGGCGGCGGCGTGGGCTGCGGCCTGCCTGTTGGCCGGCTGCGCCCAGCCGCCGGCGGCGCCCACCGTGTCTGCCGAGCGGCTGGAGCGCTTTGCCACCGCCTACATGCAGATGCTGCCCGTCGGCCCCGTGATGGCGTCTGCCGCCGCGCAGGACGCGCGCTGGCCGCTGGGCGACAAGGCCGACCTGGTGAGCGATGCCCAACTGGCCTGCATGCGCCAGGCGCTGTCGCCGCAGGCGGTGGCGGCGCGCCAACGGCAGTCTGCGCGCGACTACGCGCTGGCGCACCCCGACACATTGGACGCCGACCTGCGCGTGCTCGAAGACGGCGCCGCGCGCCTCATCGGCCAGGCCATGCTGGCCGGTGCCGAACGCTCGCCCGCCGCGGCGCTGGCCGGCGCCAGCGCCACCCCGCAGCAGACGCAGGCGCTGGCCGCGTTTGCCACCGAGCCGCGCCATGCCGACCTGCGCCGCGCCACCGGCCTCGACGCCCTCATCGGCGGCGGCCAGCAACGTGCCGAAAGCGGCGGCCGCGCGCTGGGCCAGGCGCTGCTGGTGCGGCACATGACCGAAGCCTTTCTGACCTGTCACATCCCGGTCAAGCTGTTGTATTGACCGTCTCGAAGACCATGCCCAAAAGAACCGACCTTAAAAGCATCCTCATCATCGGCGCCGGCCCCATCGTCATTGGCCAGGCGTGCGAGTTCGACTATTCCGGCGTGCAGGCCTGCAAGGCGCTGCGCGAAGAAGGCTACCGCGTCATCCTGATCAACAGCAACCCCGCGACGATCATGACCGACCCGGCCACGGCCGACGTGACCTACATCGAGCCGATCACCTGGCAGACGGTCGAAAAGATCATCGCCAAGGAGCGCCCCGACGCCATCCTGCCCACCATGGGCGGCCAGACGGCGCTGAACTGTGCGCTGGACCTGTGGCGCCACGGCGTGCTGGCCAAGTACAACGTCGAGCTGATCGGCGCCAAGCCCGAAGCCATCGACAAGGCCGAAGACCGCCTGAAGTTCAAGGAGGCCATGACCAAGATCGGCCTGGGCTCGGCGCGCAGCGGCATCGCGCACAGCATGGCCGAGGCGTGGGACGTGCAGAAGAAGGTCGGCTTCCCCACCGTCATCCGCCCCAGCTTTACCCTGGGCGGCACGGGCGGCGGCATCGCCTACAACCCGGAAGAGTTCGAGACCATCTGCAAGCGCGGCCTCGAAGCCTCGCCCACCAACGAGCTGCTGATCGAGGAATCGCTGCTCGGCTGGAAAGAGTACGAGATGGAAGTCGTGCGCGACAAAGCCGACAACTGCATCATCATCTGCTCGATCGAGAACCTTGACCCGATGGGCGTGCACACGGGCGATTCGATCACCGTCGCCCCCGCGCAGACGCTGACCGACAAGGAATACCAGATCATGCGCAACGCCAGCATCGCGGTGCTGCGCGAGATCGGCGTGGACACGGGTGGCTCCAACGTGCAGTTCTCGGTCAACCCCAAGGACGGGCGCATGATCGTGATCGAGATGAACCCGCGCGTGTCGCGTTCATCGGCGCTGGCGTCCAAGGCCACGGGCTTCCCGATTGCCAAGGTGGCCGCCAAGCTGGCCGTGGGCTACACGCTGGACGAACTGCGCAACGAAATCACGGGTGGCGCGACGCCCGCCAGCTTCGAGCCGACCATCGACTACGTGGTCACCAAGATCCCGCGTTTCGCTTTCGAGAAATTCCCCGCCGCCGACAACCGCCTGACCACGCAGATGAAGAGCGTGGGCGAAGTGATGGCCATCGGCCGCACCTTCCAGGAATCGTTCCAGAAGGCGCTGCGTGGCCTGGAAGTCGGCGTCGACGGCATGAACGAGAAGACACAGGACCGCGAATGGCTCGAAAAAGAGCTGGGCGAGCCCGGTCCCGACCGCATCTGGTTCGTGGGCGATGCCTTCGCCGCCGGCTGGTCGCTCGACGAAGTGCACCAGCTGACCAAGATCGACAAGTGGTTCCTGGTGCAGATCGAAGAAATCGTGAAGATCGAACTCGAGCTGGACCAGCACAACGAGGCGCACGGCGACAAGGCGCTCGACATGCTCTCAAAACAAGAGCTGCTTGCGCTGAAGAAGAAAGGCTTTTCCGACCGCCGCCTGGCCAAGCTGCTGCGCACTACCGACAAGGCGGTGCGTGAAAAACGCCGCGCCCTGGGCGTGCGTCCGGTTTACAAGCGCGTGGACACCTGCGCCGCCGAATTCGCCACCGACACCGCCTACATGTATTCGACCTACGAGGACGAATGCGAGGCCGAGCCGACCGACAAGAAGAAGATCATGGTGCTGGGCGGTGGCCCCAACCGCATCGGCCAGGGCATCGAATTCGACTATTGCTGCGTGCACGCCGCGCTGGCCATGCGCGAAGACGGCTACGAGACCATCATGGTCAACTGCAACCCCGAAACCGTCTCGACCGACTACGACACCAGCGACCGCCTGTACTTCGAGCCGCTGACGCTGGAAGACGTGCTCGAAATCGTCGACAAGGAAAAGCCCACCGGCGTCATCGTGCAATACGGCGGCCAGACGCCGCTGAAGCTGGCGCTGGGGCTGGAGGCCGAAGGCGTGCCCATCATCGGTACCACGCCCGACATGATCGACGCCGCCGAAGACCGCGAGCGCTTCCAGCAACTGCTGCATGAACTGGGCCTGCGCCAGCCGCCCAACGCCACCGCGCGCACCGAAGCCGAGGCGCTGGCCAAGGCGGCCGAGCTGGGCTATCCGCTGGTGGTGCGCCCCAGCTACGTGCTGGGTGGTCGCGCCATGGAGATCGTGCACGAGCAGCGCGACCTCGAGCGCTACATGCGCGAAGCCGTCAAGGTCAGCAACGATTCGCCGGTGCTGCTGGACCGCTTCCTGTCCGACGCCATCGAATGCGACGTGGACGCCGTGCGCGACGCCACCGGCCGCGTGTTCATCGGCGGGGTGATGGAGCACATCGAGCAGGCGGGCGTGCACTCGGGCGACTCGGGCTGCTCGCTGCCGCCGTACTACCTGAGTCAGGCCACCATCGACGAACTGAAGCGCCAGACCGCTGCCATGGCCCAGGGCCTGAACGTGGTCGGCCTGATGAACGTGCAGTTCGCCATTCAGGAAGTGCCGCAGGACGACGGCAGCAAGAAGGACGTGATCTACGTGCTGGAAGTCAACCCGCGCGCCAGCCGAACCGTGCCCTTCGTCAGCAAGGCCACCGGCATCCAGTTGGCCAAGGTGGCCGCACGCTGCATGGCGGGCCAGACGCTGCAAGCCCAAGACATCGGGCACGAAGTCACGCCGCCGTACTTCAGCGTGAAAGAGGCCGTGTTCCCCTTCGTCAAGTTCCCCGGCGTGGACACCATCCTCGGCCCCGAGATGAAGTCCACCGGCGAGGTGATGGGCGTCGGCAAGAGCTTCGGCGAGGCCTACATCAAGGCGCAGATGGGCGCCGGCGAGCGCCTGCCGCGCCCGCTCAAGGCCGACGGCACCCCGGCCGGCAAGGTGTTCATGACGGTGAAGAACACCGACAAGCCCACGGCGGTCAAGATCGCGCGCGACCTGGTCACCATGGGCTTCCGGCTGATCGCCACGCGCGGCACGGCCGCGGCCATCGAAGCCGCCGGCGTGCCCTGCGAAACGGTGAACAAGGTGACCGAAGGCCGCCCGCACATCGTCGACATGATCAAGAACGACGAAATCGCGCTGGTCATCAACACCGTGGAAGAGCGCCGCAACGCCATCGCCGACAGCCGCGCCATCCGCACCAGCTCCCTGCTGGCACGCGTGCCCACCATCACCACCATCGCCGGCGCCGAAGCGGCGGTGGAGGGCATGAAGTTCATGGACACGCTGGGCGTGGTGTCGGTGCAGGAGATGCACGCGAGTCTTTGATTCCCCCTGAGACGCCTTCGGCGTCTTCCCCCGGGGGACGCCGCTGGTCGCCGGGGAAACCCCGGCTCGGGCGGCCTGGAATGGCCTGCTCCGCGGCCTCCTGATGGGCGGCCTGCGTCAGCGTTTTTCTGACTTGAATCGGCTGGCGCGCTTGGCATAATGCGTGCCATGAACCTCACCGCCGCGCGGCAACGTGCGGCGGTTTGCTTTTACACGGATTGATTTGACATGGCCACCATCCCCATCACCAAGCGCGGCGCCGAAATGCTCAAGGAAGAGCTGCAGCGCTTGAAGACCAAGGACCGCCCGGCGGTGATCGCCGCGATTGCCGAAGCGCGCTCGCACGGCGACCTGAGCGAGAACGCCGAGTACGACGCCGCCAAGGACCGCCAGGGCTTCATCGAAGGCCGCATCAAGGAAGTGGAAGGCAAGCTGGCGGCCGCGCAGATCATCGACCCGGCCACGCTGGATGCGGGCGGCAAGGTGGTGTTCGGTGCCACGGTGGAGCTGGAAGACGAAGACTCCGGCGACCAGGTCACCTACCAGATCGTGGGCGAGGACGAGGCCGACCTGAAGCACGGCTTGATCAACATCAGCAGCCCGATTGCGCGCGCGCTGATCGGCAAGGAAGAAGGCGACACCGCCGAGGTGCAGGCGCCGGGCGGCGTGAAGCACTACGAGGTGATCGCCGTGCGCTATGTGTGACACCGCCCTGAGTCGCAGCCGCCTGGGTGCTCGCTTCCGCAGGCAGCGGCTCTTTGGTCTGTCCAAGCCTGCGCAGTCCGGCCTGGAGTCGCAGACCTCAGTACCCGCTGCTGCGCGCGGGGCAACAACGCCGATGCCCGGCACAGGTCGGGGCATGGCGTTCGCTGGCATGGTCTGCTTGGCGGCCGTTGGTTTTTTCAGGGCTGGTCAATGACGCAAAGGCTGGCCCTGTTGGCCGCTGCGCTGTGGTGGGGCAGCCTGACGGCGGTTGGCTTCGTGGTGGTGCCGCTGCTGTTCAAGTTTCTGCCCGCGGCCGCCATGGCGGGCAACATGGCGGCCAGGCTGTTCACGGCGCAGACCTGGGTGTCGGTGGCGTGCGGCGTGGTGCTGTTGCTTTTGCATAAAAACAAGGCTTCAGCGCCCGATGGGCGGGCGCGGACAGCTCTGTTTTTGATAGTGTTCGGCTTGCTGATGGCGTTGCTGATCGAGTTCGGCGCGGCGCCGCACATTCGCGCGCGCGACAATCTGGCGCTGTGGCATGGGTTGGGCACCGCCATGTTTGCGTTGCAGTGGCTGTGCGCCGCCGCCGTGCTGTGGCGCGCGCCCGCCGATTGGGGAGCAAAGCCATGAATTCACCCATCGTCGAGATCGACTTCACCGACTGGCGCCAGGCGCGCAGCCAGCCTGACTGGACCGCCGCCGTCGAGGCCGGCAAGGTGCTGCATTTCCCCCGGCTGGGCTTCGACCTGCAGCCAGCCGAAACGGCGCTGCTGCGCGAAGACATGCTGAAGCCCGGCACGCGCAACGTCAGCCTGGGTGCCGACGGCGTGCTGAAGGGCGCCGCCGGCAGCGCGGCCGAGCAGCAGGCGCTGGGCGCCATGGTGGGGCGCTTCCGGCGCCAGGCGCTGCAACTGATCGACGGCTTGCTGCCCGAATACCGCGGCCAGCTGCGCGTGGCGCCGACCAGCTTTCGACCCAAGCAGGTCGAGACGCGGGCGCAGTCGGTGCGCGCCGACGACCAGCGCATGCACGTGGACGCGTTCCCGTCGCGCCCCAGCTATGGCGAACGGCTGCTGCGCGTGTTCACCAACCTCAACCCCCACGGTGTGCCGCGCGTGTGGCGCGTGGGCGAAGACTTCGAGACCGTCGCCCGGCGATTTCTGCCGCGGGCCAAACCCTACCGTCTGTGGCAGGCCAAGGTACTGAACGCCGTGCACGCCACCAAGTCGCTGCGCAGCGAATACGACCACCTGATGTTGCAGCTGCACGACCTGATGAAGTTCGACGAGGACTACCAGAAGAACGGCACGCAGCTGACCATGCCTTTCGCGCCCGGCAGTGTGTGGGTGTGCTTCTCAGACCAGGCCACGCACGCGGTGATGAGCGGCCAGTACATGATGGAGCAGACGCTGTACCTGCCGCCGGGGCGCGAGGTGAATCCGCAGTCGAGTCCGCTGGCGATTTTGACGCGGCTGGTGGGGCGCCCGCTGGTGGGCGTGGGCACCGGCGTGGCGCGCTGACATCCGATAGGGCGGGCATTCATGTCCGCCGCATCGGGCGTGGTGACGTGAACACAAGGCGGGGCCAGCGTTGCGCGGGCATGAATGCCTGCCCTATGACGCTATTGATTTGGTAGCATCAGGCGCTGGTCAGACAAGCGCCAGCGGCGAAATTGGTCGTGACGCAGGCGTGACGGACGGCGTTATTCCTTCCACGCGTCGGCCACCCACAGCGCGGGCTGGATGTGCGCGAAGCGCTTGTTGCGCTTGCCCGCCAGCGCATCGGGCGGATTCACTTCGCCGTGGAAGATGACGATGCGCGCGTTGTGGGGCACGAACGGCGCCTTCCAGTAATTGGTGGGCCAGGCCGGAATGCCGTGGTACTTGAAGCTCGGGCACCAGTCGGCCGGCCAGTAGTTCAGCTTGCCTTGCGCGTGCAGAAAGTGCGACAGGTATTCCTGCTCGTTGCGGTATTGCTTTTGCACCGCCTCCATGTGGCCACGAAAGTAAGCCAGCACGTCGGCATGCGCGCCCAACGTGAAGCGGTACACCGACGAATTGCCCACGATGCGTTCGCCAAAGCGCCAGAAGCGCGGGTAGTCGTGGATGATGAGAAATTCGCCCGGCTGGGTGAAGAAATCGTCCAGGCTGCCCACCACCACCACGTCCAGGTCCAGGAACAGCGCCGTGCCGCGCAGGCCGTGCAGGTCGGCCTCGAAGGTGGTCAGCTTCTTCCACGCGCCGTCGCGCTGGCCGGGCTTCAGGTGCAGGTTGAGCGGTGGAATGGGCAGGCACTGCACCTCGGGCCGGATGCCGGTGGCGTCATCGGTCAGGCAGACGAAGTTGAAGTCGCCCGACAGATGCCGGCGCACCATGCCGTACAGCCGGTTGACGTATTCGGGGCCATACTTGGTGCCCCATTTCATGCACAGAATGTGCCGTTGGCGCTGGTCTGACATGCGTTGAAAGCTATGGTTTTTGATTGACCGGGCGAACATCCGGACCGAACACGGTCGGCGCTAATTCACCCCTCTCACCGTCATTCCCGCGCAGGCGTGAATCCATGCGACGGGTACAAAACCGCGGTTGGCGATGGAGGCGTGGATTCCCGCCTGCGCGGGAATGACGACACTGTGTCATCCGGTTAGGCTTGGCGTCGGCGTGTCGCCCGCCACATAACGGGCGCAGTCAATCATTTCGGTTTTTCTTCACCGACTTCTGCTTGGGCGCCGCCTTCTTCACCTTGCCGCCCGGCGTCAGCCGCTGGTTGCCCAGCACGCGCACCACGCGCACTTCGGGGCGCTGGCCGCCGCGCTTGCTGTACTTCAGCACCTTCACGTCTTTGGGGCCGGCGCCGCGTTCCTCGTCCTCGGCGCGCGCCTTCTGGGGCTTGGGGCGCCACAGCACCAGCAGCTTGCCGATGTGCTGGATGGGCGCGGCGTTCAGCTCGTCGGCCAGTTGGCTGTAGATGGCATCGCGCGCGGCGCGGTCGTCGCCCAGCACGCGGATCTTGATCAGGCCGTGGGCGTTCAGCGCCGCGTCGGTTTCCTTGCGCACGGCGTCGGTCAGGCCGTCGCCCCCGATCATGACCACGGGGTCCAGGTGGTGCGCGTCGGCGCGGTGCGCCTTGCGCTCGGTGGGGGTCAGTTCGATCTGGGGCATGGCACGTATTATCCGGCCAGCATGAAAATCAAATCCAAGAGCAAGAAGGTCAACAAGGCCTGGCTTGCGGACCACCTGAACGACCCCTACGTCAAGCTGGCGCAGAAGGAAGGCTACCGTGCCCGCGCCGCCTACAAGCTGAAGGAGATCGACGAGACGCTGGGCCTGATCAAGCCGGGCATGCGGGTTGTCGACCTGGGCAGCACGCCCGGCGCCTGGAGCCAGTACGTGCGCCGCCGCCTGTCGCCGGACGGCGCGGCGGTGGGCGAGCTGAACGGCACCATCGTGGCGCTGGACATCCTGCCCATGGAGCCGATCGAAGGCGTGGCCTTTCTGCAGGGCGACTTCCGCGAAGACGCGGTGCTGGCGCGCCTGCACGACGCCGTGGGCGGCCAGCCGGTGGACGTGGTGGTGTCGGACATGGCGCCCAACCTGTCGGGCATCGAATCCAGCGACTCGGCGCGCATCAGCCACCTGGTGGAGCTGGCGGTGGATTTCGCCCGCGCGTACCTCAAACCCGACGGCGCGCTGGTGGTCAAGCTGTTTCACGGCAGCGGCTACAGCCAGCTGGTGAAGCTGTTCAAGGAAACGTTCCGCGTGGTCAAGCCGGTCAAGCCCAAGGCGTCGCGCGACAAATCGTCGGAAACCTTTCTGGTGGGCATTGGTCTGAAGGTGGTTGAGCGTTGAGTGTCTTCTTGACGCGCGTCAAGCATTGAAACCGCTTGTATCCGGGCCTGGAGCGGCCGGGTGGCGTTTTTGGGTGAATAGGGCGGTTTCTCACGTGGACTGCGGGTGGCCAGGGCACCGCACCACGGTTGAAATGCCTAAAATGACCTGCATATACCCGGCATTGCCGGGTTTTCTGACTGGAGCGCAAGGCCTTGAAAAATCAATGGTTCTCGAAGATCGCCGTATGGATGGTGATCGCCATGGTGCTGTTCACTGTGTTCAAGCAGTTCGACGGCGGCCGCATGGCCAGCGCCAGTCACATGGCCTATTCCGATTTTCTGGAAGAAGTGCGCAACAACCGCGTGAAGGAAGCCACCATCCAGGAAGGGCAGGGCGGCACCGACATCGTAGCCAAGATGAACGACGACCGCCGCGTGCGCACGCAGGCCACGTATCTTGACCGTGGGCTGGTGGGCGACCTGATCAACCACGGCGTCAAGTTCGACGTCAAGCCGCGCGAAGAAGGCTCGCTGCTGATGACGCTGCTGGTCAGCTGGGGTCCGATGCTGCTGCTGATCGGCGTGTGGGTGTACTTCATGCGCCAGATGCAGGGCGGCGGCAAGGGCGGTGCCTTCAGCTTTGGCAAGAGCAAGGCGCGCATGCTCGACGAAAACAACAACACCATCACCTTCGCCGACGTCGCCGGCTGCGACGAGGCCAAGGAAGAGGTCAAGGAAGTGGTCGACTTCCTGAAGGACCCGCAGAAATTCCAGAAACTGGGCGGCCGCATCCCGCGCGGCCTGCTGCTCGTGGGCCCGCCCGGCACCGGCAAGACGCTGCTGGCCAAGTCCATCGCCGGCGAGGCCAAGGTGCCGTTCTTCAGCATCTCGGGCTCCGACTTCGTGGAAATGTTCGTCGGCGTGGGCGCGGCCCGCGTGCGCGACATGTTCGAGAACGCCAAGAAGAACGCGCCCTGCATCATCTTCATCGATGAAATCGACGCGGTGGGCCGCCAGCGCGGCGCCGGCCTGGGCGGCGGCAACGACGAGCGCGAGCAGACGCAGAACCAGATGCTCGTGCAGATGGACGGCTTCGAGACCAACCTGGGCGTGATCGTGGTGGCCGCCACCAACCGCCCGGACATTCTCGACGCCGCCCTGCTGCGCCCCGGCCGCTTCGACCGGCAGGTGTACGTCACGCTGCCCGACATCCGCGGCCGCGAGCAGATCCTGAACGTGCACATGCGCAAGATCCCGATCGGCCAGGACGTGAGCCCCAGCATCATCGCGCGCGGCACGCCCGGCATGAGTGGTGCCGACTTGGCCAACCTGTGCAACGAGGCGGCGCTGATGGCCGCGCGCCGCAACGCGCGCGTGGTCGAGATGCAGGACTTCGAGAAGGCCAAGGACAAGATCTTCATGGGCCCCGAACGCAAGAGCATGGTCATGCCCGAGGAAGAGCGCCGCAACACGGCCTACCACGAGTCCGGCCACGCACTGATCGGCAAACTGCTGCCCAAATGCGACCCGGTGCACAAGGTCACCATCATCCCGCGCGGCCGCGCGCTGGGCGTGACCATGAGCCTGCCCGAGAACGACCGCTACAGCTACGACAAGGACTACATGCTGAACCAGATCAGCATGCTGTTCGGCGGCCGCATCGCGGAAGAGGTGTTCATGAACCAGATGACCACCGGCGCCAGCAACGACTTCGAGCGCGCCACCAACCTGGCGCGCGACATGGTGATGAAGTACGGCATGAGCGAGGCCCTGGGCCCGATGGTCTATGCCGAGAACGAGGGCGAGGTATTCCTGGGCCGCAGCGTCACCAAGACCACCAACATCTCGGAGGAGACCATGCAGAAGGTCGACGCCGAGGTGCGCCGCATCATCGACGAGCAGTACGCCCTGGCGCGCAAGCTGATCGAGGACAACCAGGACAAGATGCACGCCATGGCCAAGGCGCTGCTCGAATGGGAAACCATCGACACCGAGCAGCTCGACGACATCATGGCCGGCCGCGCGCCGCGTCCGCCCAAGGACTTCACGCCGCGCACGCCGTACTCCGGCGGCAGCGGCACGCCGCCCGCCGCCAAGCCCGATCCGGCGCCGACCACGGCCTGACCGCAGGCCGGCAACCATCCACGCGGGGCCTTCGTGCCCCGCGCTTCGTTTCCGCTCCCCCATGTCCCTCTGGAAGACCACCCGCCACGAGATCGACCTGAGCCGGCCGCGGGTGATGGGCATCGTCAACGTCACGCCCGACTCGTTCTCCGACGGCGGCCGGTTTGCCGACGCCGCCTCGGCCCTGCGCCACTGCGAGCAATTGCTGAAGGACGGCGCCGACATCCTCGACATCGGCGGCGAATCCACCCGCCCCGGCAGCCCCGCCGTGCCGCTGACCGACGAACTGGCGCGCGTGCTGCCCGTGGTGCGCGGCGCGGTGGCGCTGGGCGCGCCGGTCTCGGTGGACACCAGCAAGCCCGAGGTGATGGCCGCCGTGCTGGGCCTCGGCGCCGACATCGTCAACGACGTGTGGGCGCTGCGCCGGCCCGGCGCGGTGGAGGTGGTGGCCGGGCACCCGGCCTGCGGCGTCTGCCTGATGCACATGCACCGCGACCCGCAGACCATGCAGGCGGCGCCGATGGCGGGCGACGCCGTGCCGCAGGTGCTGCTGTTCCTGGAGCAGGCCGCGCAGGCGCTGCAAGCGCGCGGCGTGCAGCGCAGCCGTATCGTGCTGGATCCGGGCATCGGCTTCGGCAAGACCGTGGCGCAGAACTTCGCCCTGCTGGCGCGGCAGGACGAGTTGCTGGCGGCCGGCTACCCGCTGCTGGTGGGCTGGTCGCGCAAGTCGTCCATCGGCGCGGCCGTGCAGGGCGATGCGCCCGTGCCGCCGCCCGAGGCGCGCGTGGCCGGCAGCGTGGCGGCGGCGCTGATCGCGGTGCAGCGCGGCGCGCGCATCGTGCGCGTGCACGACGTGCGCGAGACGGTGCAGGCGCTGGCGGTGTGGAAGCAGGTCGAGGAAACTACTAAAATCATAGCTGCCAGCGCTTGATGGACGGGCGCTGGAGGCCAATTTGACTCATAAAGCAGGAGACACCCCATGAGCCGCCACTACTTCGGCACCGACGGCATCCGCGGCACCGTGGGGCAGACGCCCATCACGCCCGACTTCGTGCTGCGGCTGGGCCACGCCGTCGGCCGCGTGCTCAAGCGCCACCAGCCGAACCCGGTGGTGCTGATCGGCAAGGACACGCGCATCTCCGGCTACATGCTGGAGAGCGCGCTGGAATCGGGCCTGAACTCCGCCGGCGCCGGCGTGGTGCTGCTGGGCCCGGTGCCCACGCCGGCCGTGGCCTACCTGACGCGGGCGCAGCGTGCCAGCCTGGGCGCCGTCATCAGCGCCAGCCACAACGCCTACCCCGACAACGGTATCAAGTTCTTCAGCGCCCACGGCACCAAGCTGCCCGACGCCTGGGAGCGCGAGGTCGAGGCCGCGCTGGCCGAGCCGCCGCAGTGGGCCGACTCGGCCGCGCTGGGCCGCGCGCGCCGGCTGGACGACGCGGCCGGCCGCTACATCGAGTTCTGCAAGAGCAGCTTCAACAACGACCTCAGCCTGCGCGGCCTGAAGATCGTGGTGGACGCCGCCCACGGCGCGGCCTACCAGATCGCGCCCAAGGTGTTCCACGAGCTGGGCGCCGACGTGGTCGCCATCGGCTGCGCGCCGGACGGGCTGAACATCAACCACGGCGTCGGCGCCACGCACCCCGAGGCGCTGGTGCGCGCCGTCACCGAGCACGGCGCCGACTACGGCGTCGCGCTGGACGGCGATGCCGACCGGCTGCAAATGGTCGATGCGGCGGGGCGCCTCTACAACGGCGACGAACTGCTCTACGTGCTGGCCGCCGACCGCCTGGCGCGCGACGCCGCGCTGCGCGGCCCCGGCCAGCGCAGCCCCGGGCTGGCCGGCGTGGTCGGCACGCTGATGACCAACCTCGCGGTGGAACAGGCGCTGCGCCGGCAGGGTTTCGACTTCGTGCGCGCCAACGTGGGCGACCGCTACGTGCTGGAGGCGCTGCACCAGCGCGGCTGGCTGCTGGGCGGCGAGGGCTCGGGCCACCTGCTGGTGCTGGACAAGCACACCACCGGCGACGGCCTCATCAGCGCCTTGCAGGTGCTGCAAGCCTGCGCCCAGCAGGGCCGCGGCCTGGCCGAATTGCTGGCCGACGTGCCGCTGTTTCCCCAGGTGCTGATCAACGTGCGCCTGCAATCCGGCGCCGACTGGCAG
>JAKOYD010000143.1 GCA_029780695.1 Pseudomonadota bacterium | reverse complement strand
GGACCTGCCGCTGCAGGACGGTGACAGCCTGCGTTCGCGCATCAAGCAGGTGGCGTCGGGGCGATTTGGCGTGACCGCCGAATACCTCAGCAGCGCCGACCAGATCCAGATCAAGATGGCCCAGGGCGCCAAGCCCGGCGAAGGCGGCCAGCTGCCCGGTGGCAAGGTGACCAACTACATCGGCAAGCTGCGCCACAGCGTGCCTGGCGTGGGCCTGATTTCGCCCCCGCCGCACCACGACATCTACTCCATCGAAGACCTGGCGCAGCTCATCCACGACCTGAAGAACGTGGCGCCGCATGCTGACATCTCGGTCAAGCTCGTGTCCGAAGTGGGCGTGGGCACCATTGCCGCCGGCGTGGCCAAGTGCAAGGCCGACCACGTGGTGATCGCCGGTCACGACGGCGGCACGGGCGCATCGCCCTGGTCGTCCATCAAGCATGCGGGCGGCCCCTGGGAGATCGGCCTGGCCGAGACCCAGCAGACCCTGGTGCTCAACCGCCTGCGCGGTCGTATTCGCGTGCAGGCCGACGGCCAGATGAAGACCGGCCGCGACGTCGCCATCGGCGCGCTCCTGGGCGCCGACGAATTCGGCTTCGCCACCGCACCGCTGGTGGTGGAAGGCTGCGTGATGATGCGCAAGTGCCACCTCAACACCTGCCCGGTGGGCGTGGCCACGCAGGACCCGGAGCTGCGCGCCAAGTTCTCGGGCAAGCCTGAGCACGTGGTCAACTACTTCTTCTTCGTCGCCGAAGAGGTGCGCCAGATCATGGCGCAACTGGGCATCCGCAAGTTCGACGACCTGATCGGCCGTACCGATCTGCTCGACATGCGCAAGGGCCTGGAGCACTGGAAAGCCCGTGGCCTGGACTTTGGCCGCCTGTTCGTGCAACCCCAGGTGGGCACCGAAGTGCCGCGCCTGCATGTGGACAAGCAGGACCACAACATCGAGCACACGTTGGATCGCAAGCTCATCGAGCGCTCGCGTCCTGCCATCGACAAGGGTGAGCGCGTGCAGTTCATCGAAGTGGTGCGCAACGTGAACCGCTCCGTGGGCGCCATGCTCTCGGGTGCCGTCACGCGCCTGCACCCCGATGGCTTGCCCGACGACACCATCCGCATTCAGCTCGAAGGCACGGGTGGCCAATCCTTTGGTGCCTTCCTGTGCAACGGCATCACGATGTACCTGATCGGCGACGCCAACGACTACACCGGCAAGGGCCTGTCGGGCGGCCGCGTGGTGGTGCGCCCCAGCATCGACTTCCGGGGCGATGCCTGGCGCAACATCATCGTGGGCAACACCGTCATGTACGGCGCCACCAGTGGCGAGGCCTACTTCAGCGGTGTGGCAGGCGAGCGCTTTGCGGTGCGCCTGTCTGGCGCCACGGCGGTGGTGGAAGGCACGGGCGACCATGGCTGCGAATACATGACGGGTGGCACAGTCGCCGTGCTGGGCAAGACCGGCCGCAACTTTGCTGCCGGCATGAGCGGTGGCGTGGCCTATGTGTACGACGAGGACGGCCAGTTCGAAGCGCGCTGCAACAAGGCCATGGTGGCGCTGGAGCGTGTGCTGCCCTCGGACGAACAGGAAGCCAGCATCCCGCGTGCCATCTGGCACCGTGATCAGACCGACGAGGCCCAGCTCAAGAAGCTGCTGGAAGACCACAACCGCTGGACCGGCAGCAAGCGCGCGCGTGAACTGCTGGACCACTGGGCCGCCTCGCGCGCCAAGTTCGTCAAGGTGTTCCCGCTCGAATACAAGCGTGCCCTGTCTGAAATTAACGCAAAGAAAGTGACCCAGGCGCCCGAGCAATCTGCGCTGAACGCTACGAAAACTGTAGCTAAAGCCGCGCATTGAACGGGCTTTGCGCCAAGGAACACATTCACAAGGACACAGACATGGGAAAGATCACTGGCTTCATGGAATACGAGCGCGTCGAAGAAGGCTACCTGCCGGTGGCCGAGCGCTTGAAGAACTACAAGGAATTCGTCATCGGCGTCGATGACGCACAGGCCAAAATTCAGGCAGCGCGCTGCATGGACTGCGGCACGCCGTTCTGCAACAACGGCTGCCCGGTCAACAACATCATTCCGGACTTCAACGACCTGGTCTATCGCGGCGACTGGAAGAACGCCTTTGCGGTGCTGAACTCGACGAACAACTTCCCCGAGTTCACCGGCCGCATCTGCCCCGCACCCTGCGAGGCGGCCTGCACGCTCAACTTCAACAACGATGCGGTGGGCATCAAGAGCCTCGAGCACGCCATCATCGACCGCGCCTGGGAGCATGGCTGGGTGCAGCCCCAGTTGCCCAAGCACAAGACCGGCAAGAAGGTGGCCGTGGTCGGCTCCGGCCCGGCCGGCATGGCGGCCGCCCAGCAGCTGGCGCGCGCCGGGCACGACGTCACGCTGTTCGAAAAGAACGACCGCATTGGCGGCCTGTTGCGCTACGGCATCCCCGACTTCAAGATGGAGAAGTCGCACATCGATCGCCGCGCCAAGCAGCTGGAGGCCGAAGGCGTCACCATCCGCACCGGTGTGTTCGTCGGTGCGGCGAAGGACGGCCTGGGAAAGGACTCCAAGGTCACCAACTGGGCCAAGGAAACCATCACGCCCGAGCAACTGCAGGCGCAGTTCGATGCCGTGTTGCTGACCGGCGGTGCCGAACAGAGCCGCGACCTGCCCGTGCCCGGCCGCGACCTGGACGGCATCCATTTCGCCATGGAGTTCCTGCCCCAGCAGAACAAGATCAACGCCGGCGACAAGCTCAAGGGCCAGTTGCGTGCCGATGGCAAACACGTCATCGTGATCGGCGGCGGTGACACCGGCAGCGACTGCGTGGGCACCAGCACCCGCCACGGTGCGGTCAGCGTAACGCAGTTTGAAGTGATGCCCCAGCCACCCGAGCAGGAGAACAAACCCCTGGTCTGGCCCTACTGGCCGCTGAAGCTGCGCACCAGCTCCAGCCACGACGAAAGTGCCGAAAAGGGCATCCTCAGCCGCGAGTTCGCCATCTCCACCAAGGAATTCATCGGCGAAAAAGGCAAGGTGACGGGCCTCAAGACCGTGCATGTCGAGTTCAAGGACGGCAAGCTGGTCGAGATTCCAGGCACCGAGAAGGAATACAAAGCCGACCTGGTGCTGCTGGCCATGGGCTTCGTGCATCCGGTGGCTGCCGTGCTCGACGCCTTCGGCATCGACAAGGACGCCCGTGGCAATGCCAAGGCCAGCACCGATTTCACCGGCGGCTACGCCACCAGTGTGGACAAGGTGTTTGCTGCGGGTGACATCCGCCGGGGCCAGAGTCTGGTGGTGTGGGCGATCCGCGAGGGGCGCCAGGCCGCGCGCGCGGTAGACGAATTTCTGATGGGTTTTAGCGACCTGCCCCGGTAAGCCCTGGTAGCCGGTTGTTGCTTAGGTAATTGACCGTATTGACGCTTGCTTACCTTGAGCTTATCCCCTGCGCATGCAGCGCCGGGAACAATCCTTTATCATCACAAGAGCCGGTGCAAGCCGGCTTTTGTTTTTTATGGATGATTCCCCGCTCACCCCTTTTGTTGAACTGCGCAACGTCACCTTCGGATACGGTGACCGTGCGGTGCTGGACGGCCTGAACCTCAGCATTCCCCGGGGCAAGGTGACGGCGCTCATGGGGGCGTCAGGTGGCGGCAAGACCACAGTGCTGCGCCTCATTGGTGGGCAGCAGCGGGCGCAGCAGGGCGAAGTGCTGTTCGATGGCCAGGACGTGGGCACGCTGCAGGGGCCGGCACTGTACGCCGCCCGCCGCCGTATGGGCATGCTGTTCCAGTTCGGCGCGTTGTTCACCGACCTCAGCGTGTTCGAGAACGTGGCCTTTCCGCTGCGCGAGCACACCGACCTGCCCGAGGCCCTGGTGCGCGATATTGTGCTGATGAAGCTCAATGCCGTGGGCCTGCGCGGCGCCCGCAACCTGATGCCCAGCGAGGTGTCGGGCGGCATGGCGCGCCGCGTGGCACTGGCGCGGGCCATCGCGCTGGACCCGGAACTGGTCATGTATGACGAGCCCTTTGCCGGCCTCGACCCGATTTCCCTGGGCACGGCGGCGCAGCTGATCCGCCGGCTCAACGATGCCATGGGGCTGACCAGCATTGTGGTGTCGCACGACATCGACGAAACCTTCCACATTGCCGACCAGGTGGTGGTGCTGGCCAACGGAAAGGTAGCGGCCCAGGGCACACCTGCCGAGGTGCGCGCCAGCACCGACCCGCTGGTGCACCAGTTCGTCAACGCCCTGGCCGATGGGCCGGTGCGGCTGCACTACCCGGGCCCCGATGTCGAGCAGGACTTCGGCGTGGCGCGTGGAGGTGAGCCATGAGCTGGTACAAGCCGGCCGACGTGGGTTTCGCCGCCCGCCGCCTGCTGGGTGACATCGGCGCGGCGGCACGCCTGTTCATGCGCCTGCTGGCGTTGGCGGGGCCCGCCTTCCGCCGTTTTGGTCTGGTGCGCGACCAGGTCCATTTCCTGGGTAACTACTCGCTGGCCATTATTGCGGTGTCGGGCCTGTTTGTGGGCTTTGTGCTGGCGCTGCAGGGCTACTACATCCTGCAGCGCTACGGCTCGGCCGAGGCGCTGGGCATGATGGTGGCGCTGTCCCTGCTGCGCGAGCTGGGGCCGGTGGTCACGGCCCTGCTGTTTGCGGGCCGCGCCGGCACCTCGCTGACCGCCGAGATCGGCCTGATGCGTGCGGGTGAACAGCTCAGCGCCATGGAGATGATGGCGGTAGACCCGGTGCGCCGCATTCTGGCGCCACGGTTTTGGGCCGGCATCATCGTGCTGCCCCTGCTCACCGCCATCTTCAATGCCGTGGGCATCATGGGTGGCTGGGGGGTTGGGGTGCTGATGATCGGCATTGACCCCGGATCGTTCTGGAGCCAGATGCAGGGCGGTGTGGACGTGTGGCAAGACGTGGGTAACGGCGTGGTCAAGAGTGTGGTGTTCGGTTTTACCGTCACCTTTGTGGCGCTGCTGCAGGGCTACAACGCCCGGCCTACCCCGGAGGGGGTGTCGCGGGCCACCACACGAACGGTGGTCATGGCGTCGCTGGCGGTGCTGGCGCTCGACTTTGTGCTGACCGCCATGATGTTTTCTATTTAGGGCGGGTATATGCAACGTTCCAAAAATGATGTTTGGGTGGGCCTGTTCGTGCTGCTCGGCGCGGTGGCCCTGCTGTTCCTGGCGCTGCAGTCGGCCAACCTGCTGTCGATGAGTTTCCAGTCGCGTTACCGGGTAACAGCCAAGTTCGACAACATCGGCGGGCTCAAGCCCAAGGCCGCGATCAAGAGCTCTGGCGTGGTGGTTGGCCGGGTCGAGTCGATCACCTTCGACGACAAGGTGTACCAGGCCGTGGTGACGCTGGCGCTGGATGAGCGTTTCCTGTTCCCCAAGGACAGCTCCATCAAAATCCTCACCAGCGGCCTGCTGGGTGAGCAGTACATCGGCATCGAGGCTGGTGCCGACGACAAGAATCTGGTGGCCGGTGACGCCATCGGCACCACCCAGTCGGCCGTGGTGCTGGAAAATCTGATCAGCCAGTTCCTCTACAGCAAGGCTGAAGAGGGCCCCGCCAAACCGGCCACGGCCGGCAACAAGAAATGACCCCTGCACCTACCCATTCTTCAGCTCTGCCGTCCTGGGCCACCCGCCTCGGCCGCTGCATGGCCGTCGTGGTGCTGCTGGCAGCTTCCGGCTGTGCGACCGGCCCGCACCCCCGCGACCCGTTCGAGCCCTTCAACCGCGATGTGAGCCGCTTCAACGAGGCGGTGGACGACGCAGTGCTGCGTCCCGTGGCCACGGCCTACCAGAAGGTGACTCCCGCGCCGGTGCGCACGGGGGTGCGCAACTTCTTTGCCAACCTGACCGAGCCCTGGTCCCTGGTGAACAACCTGCTGCAGTTCAAGATCCAGGAAGCGGGCGAAACCCTGGTGCGTTTCGGCTTCAACACCGTGTTCGGGGTTGGCGGGATCTACGACCCGGCCAGCCAGGCGCAGCTGCTGCGCCACCGCCAGGACTTTACCCAGACGCTGGGCTTCTATGGCGTGGACACCGGGCCCTATCTGGTGCTGCCGTTGCTCGGGCCCTCTACCGTGCGCGACACGATCGCGTTGCCGGTGGTCTGGACGGTGGGTGACCCGGTCATGCGCAGCGTCGACAAGATCCCCGTGCGCAACAGCCTCTATGCCCTGCGCCTGGTGGACACCCGCGCAGCCCTGCTGCGGGCGGGTGCGGTGCTGAACCAGGCGGCACTGGACCCCTATGCTTTCCAGCGTGATGTGTTCCTGCGGCTGCGGGACAATGAGCAGCTGCCGGACATGGACGAGGACGATAGCTCAGACGGTGCCATTCCGCCCGAACCGGACGCCGCCCAACCCTAACCCTTTGTTGCATCACGGATGTCCGCCTGGCCGCAACGGCCGCGCTTATCCGTTACAAATACAGTTGCCACCCTGCGTGGCGCACCTTTTTCGGAAAGAGCACACCATGAATCGACGTTTCTTCAGTTTCCTTGCCTCTGGAATGCTTGCCTTGCTGGCGCTGGCAGCTCCGCTGGCTTCGCAGGCTGCAGACGAAGCCCCCGACGCGCTGGTCAAGCGGCTGTCGACCGACGTGCTGAATGTCATCAAGGGCGACAAGTCCCTGCAGGGTGGCGACATCAACAAGATCATTGCATTGGTGGACAGCCGCATCATGCCCAATGTCAATTTCCAGCGCATGACTGCAGCTGCCGTGGGCCCGGCCTGGCGCCAGGCCACGCCCGAGCAGAAGCAGCGCCTGCAGGACGAGTTCAAGACCCTGCTGGTGCGCACCTATGCCGGCGCACTGGCCCAGGTGAGCGACCAGACCATCGCCATGAAGCCGCTGCGTGCGTCGCCGGAAGACAAGGACCTGGTGGTGCGCACCGAGATCGTCGGCCAGGGTGACCCGATCCAGCTCGACTACCGCCTGGAAAAGACGCCAGGCCAGGGCGCCGGCTGGAAGATCTACAACCTGAACGTCATGGGGGTCTGGCTGGTCGAGACCTACCGCAGCCAGTTTGCACAGGAAATCAACGCCAAGGGCCTTGACGGCCTGATCGTTGCGCTGGAGACCCGCAACCAGCGCAACGCTGCTGCAAAATGAAGCACTCCCCCATGCGGCTGCGCGAAGGAGGGCACCACCAGCGGCCCGGCGCAACCGGTTCTGTGGTGGTGGCTGGTGAGGCCTGCTCTGCGGCCATTGGATGGGGGAGGGCGTGCCAGTTTGGGCGCGCTCTGGAGCGCTGACATGCTCGTCCTGCCGTCCTCCCTCACCCACGACACGGCCAGCGCCTGCGTGCAGATGCTGCTGCAGACCCTGCAGTCAGACCCAGGCAATGTGGTCGAGGTGGATGCCTCCGCACTGGTACGCTTCGACTCGTCGGCCCTGGCCGTGCTGCTCGAATGCCGCCGTGCCAGCCAAGCGCTGGGCAAGGGCTTTGTGGTGCGCGGCCTGGACACCCGGCTGGCCGGGTTGTCGGTGCTGTACGGGGTGCAAGGCCTGCTGCCGGATGCGCCCCTTCCCCTGGGTGCGAGCGCCCCGGCCTGACCGTGCCGGCGGGGCGGCCGCAGGGGCTTGCCAGCGTCTGCCAGCAGGCCCTGCGGCCCTGGCGGTAAAATCAGCGACTTCCATGCCTGCAGTCTCGTTCCAGTCCGTCTCCAAGACCTACTCCTCCGCCCGTGGCCATTTCCAGGCACTGGACCGTGTCAGCCTCGACATTGAGGAGGGCGAGTTCTTCGGCCTGCTGGGGCCCAACGGCGCGGGCAAGACCACCCTGATCAGCATCCTCGCGGGCCTCTCCAGGGCCTCAGAGGGTCGCGTGCTGGTGCAGGGCAGCGATGTGCAGGTCGACTATGCCGACGCGCGCCGCAAGCTCGGTGTGGTGCCGCAGGAACTGGTGTTCGACCCCTTCTTCAACGTGCGCGAGGCCCTGCGCATCCAGTCGGGCTACTTCGGCGTGAAAAACAACGAAGCCTGGATTGACGAGCTGCTCGAAGGACTGGGACTGGCCGACAAGGCCACCAACAACATGCGCCAGCTCTCGGGTGGCATGAAGCGCCGGGTGCTGGTGGCCCAGGCGCTGGTGCACAAGCCACCCATCATCGTGCTGGATGAGCCCACCGCCGGCGTCGACGTGGAGTTGCGCCAGACGCTGTGGCAGTTCGTGGCCAAACTCAACAAGCAGGGCAGCACCGTGCTGCTGACCACCCACTACCTCGAAGAAGCCGAGGCCCTGTGCCACCGCATCGCCATGCTCAAGCAGGGCCGGGTGGTGGCGCTGAACCGCACCAGCGAGCTGCTGAAGATGGCGTCTGGCAACGTGCTGCGCTTCAAGATCGATGGCGAGCTGCCACAGGCTCTCGCCGGCGTGGCCCGGGTGACCGGCCGCATCGTGCAGCTGCCAGCCCACAATGCCGCCGAGATCGAGCACTACCTGGCCACCGTGCGCCAGGCCGGGGTGCAGGCGGAAGACATCGAGATCCGCAAGGCCGACCTGGAAGATGTCTTCCTGGCAGTGATGGCCGCCGAAGAAAAGGGCAAGCCCCTGCAGGTGGCGATATGACGGGGTGGCAGACACTTTTCTATAAAGAAATCCTGCGTTTCTGGAAGGTCGGCTTCCAGACGGTGGCCGCGCCCGTGCTCACCGCCATGCTGTACCTGATGATCTTCGGCCATGTGCTGGAAGACCATGTGAAGGTCTACGGCAGCATCAGCTACACCGCCTTCCTGGTGCCGGGCCTGGTGATGATGAGCGTGCTGCAGAACGCGTTTGCCAACAGCTCGTCGTCGCTGATCCAGAGCAAGATCATGGGCAACCTGGTATTTGTGCTGCTTACCCCTGTCAGCCCGCTGGGCTGGTTCGTGGCCTACGTGGGCTCCAGCATCGTGCGCGGGCTGGCAGTGGGGCTGGGGGTGCTGGTGGTCACACTGGCCTTTGTGCGCCCGGGCATCAGCGCGCCGCTGTGGGTGCTGGTGTTCGCCGTGTGTGGTGCGGGCCTGCTGGGCACGCTGGGGCTTATCGCCGGGCTGTGGGCCGAGAAATTCGACCAGATGGCGGCCTTCCAGAACTTCCTGATCATGCCGATGACCTTTCTCTCGGGCGTGTTCTACTCCATCTCGTCCCTGCCGCCGTTCTGGCAGACTGTGAGCCACCTGAACCCCTTCTTCTACATGATCGACGGGTTCCGCTACGGATTCTTCGGGGTGAGTGATGTCTCCCCCTGGGTGAGCATTTCGCTGGTGGCGGCGGCATGGCTGGTGGTCGGTGGCCTGGCACTGCACCTGCTGCGCATTGGCTACAAAATCAGAAACTGAAGTCCCCATGACCGCCGAAGAACTCAAGACCCTCATCGCCGCCGGCCTGCCCTGCGAACACATCGCACTCGAAGGTGACGGCCGCCATTGGTACGCCACCATCGTGTCTGCCGAATTCGAGGGCAAGCGCCTGATCCAGCGGCACCAGCGGGTGTACGCCACGCTGGGTGCGAAAATACAAAACGATGAGGTGCATGCACTGTCCATGAAGACCCTGACCCCAGGGGAGTGGGCTGCGCAACAGGCTTGAGGCCGGTCTTCTGTCTTGACGGCACCCTTCGGGGGCCACCGGCGCCAGTGTCGGCGCCCCCTTTCCAGATGAAATGACACTATGGACAAGCTCCTGATTCGCGGCGGTCGCACGCTGCATGGTGAAGTGCTGATTTCCGGCGCCAAGAACGCCGCGCTGCCCGAGCTGTGTGCTGCGCTGCTCACGGCCGAACCGGTGGTGCTGCGCAACGTGCCCCGGCTGGAAGATGTGAGCACCATGCTCAAGCTGATCCGCAACATGGGTGTGTTGGCCGAGCGGGCCGACGACGGCACCGTGCAGCTCGACGCCTCCACCCTCACCAATCCCGAAGCGCCTTACGAGCTGGTCAAGACCATGCGGGCGTCGGTGCTGGCGCTGGGGCCGCTGCTGGCCCGGTTTGGCGAGGCCACGGTGTCGCTGCCGGGTGGCTGCGCCATCGGCTCGCGCCCGGTGGACCAGCACATCAAGGGCCTGCAGGCCATGGGCGCCGAGATCGTGGTCGAACACGGCTACATGATCGCCAAGCTGCCCAAGGGCTGGAGCCGCCTCAAAGGCGCCCACATCACCACCGACATGGTCACCGTGACCGGCACCGAGAACTTCCTCATGGCCGCCAGCCTGGCCGAAGGCGAGACGGTGCTGGAGAACGCGGCCCAGGAGCCCGAGATCAGCGACCTGGCCGAGATGCTCATCAAGATGGGCGCCAAGATCGAAGGCCACGGCACCCGGCGCATCCGCATCCAGGGGGTGGAGCGGCTGCACGGCTGCACCCACCAGGTGGTGGCCGACCGCATTGAGGCCGGCACCTTCCTGTGCGCGGTCGCCGCCACGGGCGGCGACGTGCTGCTGCGCCATGGCCGCGCCGACCACCTCGACGCCGTCATCGACAAGCTGCGCGAGGCCGGTGCCAGCGTGCAGGCCGTGGACGGCGGCATCCGGGTGGCGTCACCCGGGCCGGCCAGCGAGCATCTGGTGGCGCAGAGCTTTCGCACCACCGAATACCCCGGTTTCCCCACCGATATGCAGGCGCAGTTTATGGCGCTGAACTGCGTGGCGCGGGGCACCGCCAAGGTGACCGAGACCATCTTCGAGAACCGCTTCATGCATGTCAACGAGCTGGTGCGCCTGGGCGCCCACATCCAGATCGACGGCAAGGTGGCGCTGGTGGAAGGGGTGGCCTCGCTCTCGGGCGCCACCGTCATGGCCACCGACCTGCGTGCCTCGGCCAGCCTGGTCATCGCCGGCCTGGTGGCCAACGGCGAAACCCTGGTGGACCGCATCTACCACCTCGATCGCGGTTACGACCAGATGGAAGCCAAGCTGCGCGCTATCGGCGCGGACATTGAACGGATAAAAGCATGAGCAGCAGCATGATCACCCTGGCCCTCTCCAAGGGCCGCATCTTCGACGAAACCCTGCCCCTGCTGGCTGCCGCCGGCATTGAGGTGCTGGAAGACCCCGAGAAATCGCGCAAGCTCATCCTGCCCACCAACCAGCCCGGCGTGCGCGTGGTGCTGGTGCGCGCCACCGACGTGCCCACCTACGTGCAGTACGGCGGCGCCGACCTGGGGGTGACGGGCAAGGACACCCTCATCGAACACGGCGGCCAGGGTCTGTACCAGCCGCTGGACCTGCGCATCGCCAAGTGCCGCGTCAGCGTGGCCGTGCGGGCCGACTTCGACTACGCCCAGGCCGTCAAGCAGGGCTCGCGCCTCAAGGTCGCCACCAAGTACACCGGCATTGCGCGCGACTTCTTTGCCAGCAAGGGCGTGCACGTGGACATGGTCAAGCTCTACGGCAGCATGGAGCTGGCGCCGCTCACGGGCTTGGCCGATGCCATCGTGGACCTGGTCTCCACCGGCAACACCCTCAAGGCCAACAACCTCATCGAAGTCGAGCGCATCATGGACATCAGCTCCTATCTGGTCGTGAACCAGGCCGCGCTCAAGCTCAAGCAGGCGCCGCTGCGCCGCATCATCGATGCGTTTGCGGCCGCCATATAGTAATTTTTGAATCTCCTGTTCTGATTTCGGGCATATTTATCTTCTTGGTTGGATTTCAACTCGAATGGAGATGAAATGGACTTCAAAACTATTTCTTTGGATGAAACATTCAAGGAGTTTCCTTTTCTATTGAATGAAGAGGAAAGAAAGATTGCCCTACAGTGGGAAGTGAGAATTCGAAAACTGATTGATTGTCGTGAGCCCCAAAGTGCTCGCCAGAGGACCTTTATGAGGGCTGTGCTAGACGGCGGTCGACCTACAAGTGATTTTCAGCGCATTTGGCGTTCTATAATTGATGCCCAAAGAGTAATGAAAAAATTATCTACCGCCAATCGTGCGATAGAAATTTGCAACGCCGAATCGCTTGACTTGAAAGAAAAAATATTAACTCTGCAGAATAGTTTTGCGGAAAATTGCAGAGTCTTTGAGGTATTGCGGGAAAATCTGGAAAATGAAAAAGCTAAAAATAAAAATATCTACGAAGAGTTGGAAAAATCTTGGAAGGCATTGATATCATGCGATATTAAATATTTTCCTGGAGAGAATTGCAAAAAAAACTGGGAAAAATTTTTAGTCAGTTGCCTGAGGGGGGGCGGCTGCTCTGGCTTGGAGGCTCGTTTCGTTGTTCGATATGATGTTTCCATTATTCCTCTTGAATATTTGAAAAAAATATTAAAAGAAAACTCCCATTTGGACAGTGATGAAATCACGTTGGTCGAAGCGGAGGTTTTAAAATTAAAATTTCTTGATGGTCCAGTTGATGTTTGGGGAATAGCCCGTTTAACGCGGGATTGAGTTTATTTATATTTGTGTATGCTTTAAATTAATAAATAAAAAATGAATTCATTTCAGTCAATTCGGTTCTCTACGCAGGATAGTGACTTTGAAGGACGTTTCGCAGCCCGCCTGCATTGGTCTGCCGACACCGACGCGGCCATCGAGCAGCGCGTGGCCGACATCCTGGCCGATGTGCAAAAGCGCGGTGACGCGGCCGTGCTGGAGTACACCGCCCGCTTCGATGGCCTCAGCGCCTCCCACATGGCCGCGCTGGAGTTGACGCAAGCTGATTTCAAGGCCGCGTTCGACGCCATCCCGCAGGCCCAGCGCGACGCCCTGCAGGCTGCCGCCAAGCGGGTGCGCAGCTACCACGAGGCGCAGAAAAAGGCCTCGGGCGAGAGCTGGAGCTACCGCGACGAAGACGGCACCCTGCTCGGCCAGAAGGTCACGCCGCTGGACCGCGTGGGCATCTACGTGCCCGGCGGCAAGGCCGCCTACCCGTCGAGTCTGCTGATGAACGCCATCCCGGCCCATGTGGCGGGCGTGCAGGAAATCATCATGGTTGTGCCCACGCCCGTGCGCGGCAGCGTGGCGACCGGCGGAACCGGCGAGGGCACTTCGACAAAGGGCGAGCGCAACGAGCTGGTGCTGGCCGCCGCCTATGTAGCCGGCGTCACCCGGGCCTTCACCATCGGCGGCGCACAGGCCGTGGCCGCGCTGGCCTATGGCACGGCCACCTTGCCCAAGGTGGACAAGATCACCGGCCCGGGCAATGCCTATGTCGCCAGCGCCAAGAAGCGCGTGTTTGGCACCGTGGGCATCGACATGATCGCCGGCCCCAGCGAAATCCTGGTGCTGGCCGACGGCAGCACGCCCGCCGACTGGGTGGCGATGGACTTGTTCAGCCAGGCCGAACACGACGAGCTGGCGCAGAGCATCCTGCTGTGCCCCGATGCCACCTACATCGACGCGGTGCAGGAGGCCATCGACCGCCTGCTGCCCACCATGCCGCGCGCCGAGATCATCGCCAAAAGCCTCACCGGCCGCGGTGCGCTGATCCTGACGAAAGACATGGAAGAGGCCTGTGCCATCAGCAACCGCATCGCGCCCGAGCACCTGGAAGTGAGCAGCCGCGACCCGCACCGCTGGGAGCCCCTGCTGCGCCACGCCGGCGCGATCTTCCTGGGCGCCTACACCAGCGAGAGCCTGGGCGACTACTGCGCCGGCCCCAACCACGTGCTGCCCACCAGCGGCACGGCGCGCTTTTCGGGGCCGCTGTCGGTGTACGACTTCCAGAAGCGCACCAGCCTGATCGAGGTCAGCGAAGCCGGCGCGCAGACGCTGGGCCGCATCGCCAGCGTGCTGGCGCGTGGCGAGGGGCTGCAGGCGCATGCGCGCGCGGCGGAGCTGCGGGTCAAGGCCTGACTGCGGACGAGCCGGCGGCAGGCTCAATGGGGAGTATGTGCCTTCAGCGCTGGCGGAATAAGCGCTGGCGATGATGTGCAGGGGGAGTATCGGCAGCGTCTGGCAGGGACGCTGCGATCAGAACACCCCCATCGCCACCCCCGCCGCCAGCGCCGCGCCCAGTTCTTCGGCGCGCTGCAGGTCATGGGGCGCAATGCGCTTGGGCGCCAGGATTTCCTGGGGCGTCTGCGCGTGCGTGCAGACGATGAGCGCGGGCGCGATCGGCTTCAGCCGCCAGCCGGTGGCGATGCGCTCGGTCTGCCGCGCGGCGTGGCTGCCGTCGCTGCCAGCGCAGACGATGGTGGCGTACGGCCGGCCTTCGATGCGGCCCAGCACCGGGTAGTAGCAACGGTCGAAAAAATCCTTCATCAGCCCCGCGATGGCCGCCAGGTTCTCGGGCAGGGCGAACAGGTAGGCGTCGGCGGTCAGCACGTCGTCGGGGCCGGCCTGCGGCGCGGTCAGCAGGCGCACCTGCACACCCGCTTCGGCCTGCGCGCCGCGCACGGCGGCCTGCGCCAGTTGGGCCGAGCCGCCGGTCATGGAGTGGTAGACGACCAGCAGCGTCTTCATGCGTGTAGCGCGGCGCGCCGCGTGGGTGGACGCGCCGGTCAGCGCACCAGCTTGCGGCGCGGCAGGCCGGCGGCCAGGCCCGCGTGGTTGCGGCGCTGGTCGACCCAGGTCAGGCGGTCGATGTCGAAGCCGGCTTCGCGCGCCTGCTCCAGCAAGGCCGCGCGCACGCCGGGCCGGGTTTGCGGGGTGCGCGACAGCAGCCACAGGTAGTCGTGGGTGGGGCCGCACACCAGTGCGTGCTCGTAGTCTTCGTCCAGCGCAAAAACGATGTAGCTGGCACGCACCGGCCAGAAAAAGCTGACCTGCAGATGGGCGTCTGCCCCACCTGGCACGGGTTGCGCCGAGGCGCGCGCCTGGCGCCAGCGGCGCCGCACCGGATCGAAGCCGCGGTTGGTGACCTGAACCTTGCCGCCCGGCAGCAACTGGTAGTCGGCCGTGACGTCGGTCAGCCCACGTTCGTAGCCGTGGTCGATGCGGGCAATTTCGTACCAGCGGCCCAGGTAGCGCAACAGGCTGAACGGCTGCACCGGCGCCACGCCGTCCGGCACGCCCACGTGCTGCGCCATGCGGTACAGCGCCCAGCCGCCGGCGCCAAGCAATGCGATCGATCTCAGTTTCATCTTGGTGCAACAGCATAGCGGCCCGCGGCGCCGGCGGGCTGTAGGCGCAGGCCGCGATTTCGGTCGCCGGGAGCACGCGGCGGCGCGGTGTTTGCGCATGTTTGGGCGTTCTGGCGCTGGATGGACAAGCGCTTGTAGCTATAAAAAACGCAGCAACGCGGCGCCGCCGAGAATACGCCCATGGTGCGTCGTGACGTTGAGGAAGGACTGATCCCCGCGGGGGGAGGACCGACCTTGGCTTGCTGCGCCACTCCAACGGGTGAAAGTCCCGTCCCGGTAGGCGTCGGTGCGCCGGGTAGCAGGCCCCAGGCAGCGGAGGGAGACTTCCATGCCCGAGCGGGGCGTCAAAAGCCCGTGAGGCGGCAACTGCCGCGCAGCGGGGAGCAAGCACGCGGGCCGCAACATGAAGTGAAGCCTGCAGCCTCGACAGATTTACAACCCGCAGGCCGAGCCGCTCATGTCACGGCGAAGGCAACATCACCGGGGCGAGTGCCGAAGCGCGCTGGGGACTGCGGCGGGGTATGGGGCGCAGCACGCGTGCAAGGAGTGGAGCGGAACACGAGAGACCCGTCTGCGCTGCCCGAGTCGGGGCAAGCGCGCTCGTATAAGCCCAAGGTGAAATCGAGGCGTGCGCAGCGGGAGTCCGAGGGGATCGTAGTACCGTTGGGTGCGGCGCAAGCCGTGCCCGCGAAGGCCGTGGGGCATAACGCGGCTGGAGGGAAGGGTCCCTGCGGTGGTCATGTTGCTGGAGCGGGTAAGCGCAAGGGAATGGCCGGCCAGACCGGACCTAACGACCCCGGCGGTGATGAGCCGCGCGAAAACGTGCGACAACTGCAAAGGCAGCTTTGGGCCGCAGCCAAGCGGGCGCCGGCAAGGCGCTTCCATGCGTTGTACGACCAGTTGTGCAGGGATGACATCCTGCACGAGGCGTGGAAGCGAGTGCGCCGCAACCGCGGCGCAGCGGGGATCGATCGTGTGTCGGTCCAGGATGTGGAGCAGTATGGAGTCCAGCGCTTCTTGCAGGAGCTGGGTGACGTACTGCGAGCGGGCGAGTACGGTGCGCAGGTCGTGCGGCGCGCCTACATCCCCAAGGCAGACGGAGCAAAGCGGCCCTTGGGTATTCCCACGGTGCGCGACCGGGTGGTGCAGATGGCGGCCAAACTGGTGCTGGAGCCAATCTTCGAGGCGGACTTCGAGCCGTGTTCGTACGGATTCAGACCCAGGCGCAGTGCGACGATGGCGATCGAGCGACTCAGGCAACTGGGCAATCGAGGGGCCGATCACGTGCTGGACGCCGACATCAGCGATTACTTCGGCAGCATCGATCACGACAAACTGCTTACCTTGATGGGGCAGCGCGTCAGTGACCGGCGGATACTCAAGCTGGTGAGGCAATGGCTACAAGCAGGGGTGATGGAAGACGGCGCGGTGCGCCACCCGGTGGCGGGAACGCCGCAGGGTGGTGTGATTTCGCCGCTGCTGTCGAACATCTACCTGCACGTGCTGGACCGGGTGTGGCGCCGACACGGCGCGCATCTGGGCGAACTGGTGCGGTATGCGGACGACTTCGTGGTGATGTGCCGTAGTGCGCAAGCCTGCGAAGAGGCCCAGCGCCGCATCGAGCACGTGCTGGGTCGGCTGGGCTTGAAGCTGCATCCGCAGAAGACGCGACGCGTGGTGCTGACGCAGGGCCGGGAGGGCTTCGACTTCCTGGGCTGCCACCTGCACAAGCGCATGAGCGGGCGACTGTGGCAGCAAGAGGGCGTCAGGCGGTACTACCTGTATCGGTGGCCAAGTCGCCGGGCGATGAACCGGGTGCGCGGCCGGGTGCGGGAGCTGACCCCCAGAGGGCGCTGTCATCAGGATGTGCGAAGCGTGATTGCCGAGCTCAACCCGGTGCTGCGTGGCTGGGGGCAGTACTTCGGCAGCGGCAACGCGGCCAACCATTTCATCGATGTTGACGCCTACGTCGTGAGACGTTTGCGCAGCCTGCGGGTCAAGCGCGCGGGGCGCAGCCTGAAGGCAGGCCAGGCGCAACGCTGGGATCGCGAGTACTTTGAACACCTTGGGTTGTATCGCCTGCGAGGCACCATCCGCTATGCCGGCAAACCTCCCGGAAGAAAACGGGAGTCCGCGTAATGCTGCGAGCCGACAGACCACTGGTAAGCCGTGTGCGGGAAATCCGCATGCACGGTTTGGAAGGGGGCGTTCGCTCCTGGATTTATTCAATTTAGGAACCAACGTCTACCAATGACTCAGACGACGCGTGTGCTTCTCGAGGAGAGGGTCACCTATCGCTGCCTATTGATCGCGACTTGTGTTACCCGTCACTTGGCGCCCAAGTGGTCGGCCGATTTCGGGCTCTCAGTCACTAATTGGCGCGTTATGGCCGTGATCGGCCGGTTTGAGCCAGTTTCGGCAAAGGAAGTCGCCGCACGCACGAGCACAGACGCGTTCTTCGTCACGCGCGCGATTGACAACCTGGTGGAACAGGGCTATGTGGATCGCGGCATAGACAGCGAGGACCGCAGGCGGTTGAGCCTCACGCTAACAAGGAAGGGGAAGACAGTTCACTGCCGTGTTGAGGACATGATCAACGAAGTCGAGACCCGGCTCTTGGCTGGCCTCAGCACCGCGGAGAAGCAAGTGTTTCTCCACGGCCTTTTCACGCTGGCGACAAGAGCGATGCAGTTGGACCAACCGAAGAAATAAGGCGCTCAATCCTTCACGGTCTCTCATCTTTGCGGATCACCGTGCCCCGGCCGGCGAAGCGGTGGTGCCGGCGTCGTAGCTGGCGGCTGCGCGTTCGGAGATCGCCAAGCTGCAGCGAGTGCTGGGCAAGAAGACGCTCGAGAACGAGATCCTCAAGCAAGCCTTGGAGTACGCCGCCGAAAAAGTGGAGTGCGCGCTCGCCCTTGCTGCCCGGAGAAGACCAGTGAAGACGCTCTGCCGGGTGCTGGGGGTGGGTGCGCCTGCACATTCACGACCTTCGCCATCGTGCCGATGGCTGGCGTGACGGACGCAGCGGCCGCACGCTGGCGGGCGATGCGCGAGCTGATTGCCGGAATTCGCGAGCCGATCGCCGAACTCCCGAGCTACGGCTACCGGCGTGCGTGCGCTGGTGAACCGCCAACGCCGAGCACAGGAAGGTGCGGCTCGGGTCAATCCGGAACGGGCCTAGCGGGTGATGGCCCGGGCGGGTCTGCTGCTGCCCAAGGCGCCGCGACGGCGCCAGTCGAGCCGCCGGCTTGGCGGGAAGGCGCCGAGCAAGCGTTGAACCTCGGACGGAGTCAGGGTCTGCGGCAGTGGTGCCAAGCGCCAGCTTGCTGGCGAGGCGACGATCGGCAGCAGATGCGCGACAGCGTTACCTTCGAACGCACGGAAGCGAAGATAGCTTCGCACGGCCGTCGTCGTGACGCCGGCGCTGGCGGTGCTGACGCGAGCCAGCGCTGCTTGGCCTGCTCGCTGAGCGCGACGCGCAGGTGGCGCATCTGACGCTGCTGGTGGACAAGCTGAAGGCGCAGTTGGCGCGCCGTGCCCGCGAGCAATACGGCGCCTCCAGCGAGCATCTGACGCTCATCGCCGCCGAGGCGCCCAAGGCCGCCCCGGCCGGCGCGGCAGCCACGCCCCACACGAAGCCACGCAAAGCCGCGCCGCGAACTGCGCCAGTGTCGGGGTCCTTTTGATTTCAGTGCAGAAAGTGACGGTTCGTGCCTCCCTGGAGAGCGAGGATTGGCGCGGGGTCTGCTCCAGTAGTACGCGCAAGTGCTTGTCATGCCTTGAGTTTCTGTTGGTCTCCCGATCGGCCGCTGAGGGCCTGTTTGCGTGGTCGATTTCAGCCGCCAGCACTCGTTTTCGCTGTAGTTTGTGACGG
>JAKOYD010000129.1 GCA_029780695.1 Pseudomonadota bacterium | reverse complement strand
GGGATGATTCAAGGCGACTGCGTGGCCGCAGAGCGCGCAGGGCGTAGCCCGTAGCGCTGTGCGGCCACGCGCGGCGCGCCGGCGCCGCCATCGGGCATGTAGATGCCCGCGCGGCGCTGCGCATCCTGATGCTCGATCTGCGCGGCAAGCCTGGCCAGGCGGCGGCGTTCTTTGAGGACGATGGCGTCCACGCGGTCATTGATCGCCTTGGCATCGACCGTCTTGCCACCCTTCAGGTGCTCGTGCCAGCCCCAGGCGCGATGCCTGAGGATTTGACCGCGCCAGGACAGCTCCAGACGCCCATCGGCAAACTGCACGATCTCCACCATCGCACCGGCGCGCGGCGCATGCGCCTGACCCGCCTCGATCTGCAAGAGGGCGCCCTCGAAACGGCACACACCCTGCCCGCTTGCGCTGCGCCGGTGATGCAGCGCGCAGATGCGCGAGAGCTCGTGCCTTGAACCGAGCCAGGGCCGGTGCATGTCCGCTGCTTGGCGCGGCGCCACCGCAAAGCGCGCATTGTGTGCGGCCAGATACCCTGGCAGCCAAGCATTGGCCTCAGCCATGCCATCAATGCCCGCCAGCCGCATGGCCTTGACCAGCCTGTCTTGCAGCGTCTGAAACAGCCGCTCCACCCGCCCCTTGGCCTGCGGGCTGTGCGCGCAGATGGGCTCGATCCCCAACTGCAGCAGGGCGCGCTCGAACTGGGTGGGGACAGGATCTTCTCGGTCATGCTTGGTGAAAATGGCGTGGCGGTCGCTGTAGATGGCCAGTGGCGCGCCGTGCTCAGCCACGCAGCGCTCGAGCACGCCCAGATAGCCCTGGGTGCTCTCGCTGGCCTCAAAGCGTGCGCCCAGCACCCGGCCGGTGGCGTCATCGATGAAGGCAATCAGGCAGCAGCGGGCAGCGCGGCCCTCGAACCAGTCGTGGTGGCTGCCGTCGATTTGCACCAGCTCGCCCAGGCAGGCGCGGCGTGCGCGCGCGGGGTGCACGCGAGCGGCCCGGCGCGGCTTGGGCTGCCACAGGCCCGCTTCGATCATCCAGCCACGCAGGGTTTCGCTGCTGTGGATAAAGCCGTGCTCGCGCGCCAGGTACTCGCGTGCCAGCTCGGGGCCGAAGTCGCGGTAGTGCTGGCGCACCAGTTGCAGCACCGATTCCCGCACGGCCTGGGCGATCTTGCGGTTGCTCGGCCGTGCGCGCCGCCTGGAGATGAGTCCTGCTTCACCTTCAGTGCGCAGCCGCCGGCACAGGCGCTTGATCTGGCGCACCGACAGGCCCAGCTGCTGCGCCGCCTGCGCCTGGCTCAGTTGCCGCTGCAGCACCTGGCTCAGCACGGCCAGCCTTCCCGCTTCCTTCACACTCATCAGCACCTGCACCTCGTACCCCTTCGTGTCCACAACAAGGGGACACTTCTATCTGGGGCAGAGGGGACATTACTGTTTGGGCGTCACATATCCCAGTGTAAAAGCGCGAGCATGTATAATCCAGTGACCAGATCACTGGGATATGTGCTCTAGCCGCTAACAAGCTGAAAGATGCACCAAATGGAAAGCCGGGCATGCCCGGCTTTCGTCTTTTTCGCCGCTGCCTGCTTCATACTGGCGCCATGGCCAATCATCGATCCCTTGATGCCCGCTCGCTCGCGTTGCACGAGCGGGTGGCACGGCGATTGATCGAGGATCAGCATGCTTTTGCGCACGCGCAGTCCACGCTGGCGCGCTGGCGGCTCCATGCCGATGAGCGGGTGCAGCCCTATCTGGCCGCATGGCAGGCGATCATGGCCGAAGGCGTACAGGCCTGCATCGACACGATGCTGGAGGATTCCGAGCGCGCCGCAGCGTTACGCCAAGCTTCCCCTTTCGCAGGCTTGCTGAGCAACGCCGAGCGCTTTGACGTCCTGAAAGCCTGGCGCGAGGAGCAAAGCCGTGCAGCGTCATGAACTCGAGCACCTGATCCGCGCGGCGGCAGCGGTCACGAACGAGTACGAAATCGTCGTCATCGGCAGCCAGTCCATTCTGGGCGCCGAGGCGGACCCGCCGGCAGCGCTGCTGCAATCGATGGAGGCGGACTGCTACCCGCTCAAGAATCCCGCGCTGGCAGATCTGATTGACGGCGCCATCGGCGAGCTGTCGCCGTTTCATGAGCGCTTTGGCTACTACGCCCAGGGCGTCGGACCAGAAACCGCCGTGCTGCCGGCTGGATGGGAAAAACGGCTGGTTAAGCTGCAAAACGAGAACACCGATTTGAAGATCGGCTGGTGCCTGGACCCGCACGACCTGGCCGCATCAAAACTGGTGGCGGGTCGCGCCAAGGATGGCCCGTACGTGCACGCGATGCTGAAGCACGGCTTGATTGAATTGCCTGTGCTTTTGGAGCGCTTGCAGGCATTGCCCGTCGACGCGCAGACGAAAACCCGCTTGGCGCACACCGCGCGCGGCTTGGCTGACGGTGCGTCAAGCGATCCCGCCGCCTGACGCCGCCCGCTCACAACCCCAAATTCGGCCCCAACGCCCGCTCCACTTCCGCCAGCGGCGCGCCGCTGCGCGCTGCCATGTCTTGGGCCTGGGCTTCGTCGATCTTGCCGACGCTGAAGTAGGTACTGTCGGGGTGGCTGAAGTAGAAGCCGCTGACGGCGGCGGCGGGTGTCATGGCGTAGCTGTCGGTCAGGCCCATGCCGATCTCGGCAACGTTCAGCAGTTCAAACAACGGCTTCTTCACGCGGTGATCCGGGCAGGCCGGGTAGCCGGGCGCGGGGCGGATGCCGACGTATTTCTCGGCGATCAGGTCTTCGTTGGACAAACCCTCGCCCGCCGCGTAGCCCCACCAGTCAGTGCGCACGCGGTGGTGCAGCCATTCGGCGCCGGCTTCGGCCAGGCGGTCGGCCAAGGCTTTCAGGGTGATGGCGCTGTAGTCGTCGTGCGCGGCCATGAATTCAGCGACCTTTTCATCGACGCCGATGCCGGCGGTGACGGCGAAGGCGCCGATGTGGTCTTTCAAGACTTTTAGGCCGCCAGCGCTTGTCTGAAATGCCTGAGTAGCTCCTGATTCAATAGCATTCGCGGGCGCGATGAAATCGGCCAGACAGCGGCTAGGGCGCATCTGGCCGGCCGCGTCTTCTTCTTTCACGGTTTGCTGCCGCAGGCCGTACCAGGTCAGCACCACGTCTTGGCGCGATTCGTCGGCATACAGCGCGATGTCGTCGTCGTGCACCGTGTTGGCGGGCCAGAAGCCGACGACGGCGTGGGCGGTCAACCAGCGGCCTTCCACGATCTTCTTCAGCATGGCCTGCGCGTCGTTGTAGACGCGGGTGGCTTCTTCGCCCACCACCTCGTCGGTCAGGATCGCCGGGTACTTGCCGGCCAGGTCCCATGTCTGGAAGAAGGGCGTCCAGTCGATGAAAGGCACCAGTTCCGCCAAATCTATATTTTTGATAGCGCGGCGGCCAATGAATTTAGGCGCTGGCGGCTCATAACTTGCCCAATCGATGCGCGTCTTGTTGGCGCGGGCCTTGTCCAGCGGCCACAGCGGTACCTGCTTCTTGTTGGCGTGCTGGTGGCGCACGCGGTCGTAGTCGGCGCGCACGTCGGACCAGAACTGCGCCGCCTGCTCGCCCAACAGCCCTTGCGCCACGCCCACGCTGCGCGAGGCATCGGGCACGTAGACCACGGGGCCGTCGTAGTGCGGGGCAATCTTCACCGCCGTGTGCACGCGGCTGGTGGTGGCGCCGCCAATCAGCAGCGGAATGTTCCGCTCGCGGAAGTGCGCGTCCTTCTGCATCTCACCCGCCACGTGCTGCATTTCTTCCAGGCTGGGTGTGATCAGGCCGCTCAGGCCCACGATGTCGGCGCCTTCTTCTTTGGCTTTCTTCAGGATTTCATGGGCCGGCACCATCACGCCCATGTTCACCACCTCGAAGTTGTTGCACTGCAAGACCACGGTGACGATGTTCTTGCCGATGTCGTGCACGTCGCCCTTCACCGTGGCGATGACGATCTTGCCCTTGCTGCGCACGTCGGCGCCGGCGTCTTGCAGCGCCTTCTTCTCGGCCTCGATGTAGGGCAGCAGGTGCGCCACAGCCTGCTTCATCACGCGGGCGCTTTTCACCACCTGCGGCAGGAACATCTTGCCGGCGCCAAACAAATCGCCCACCACGTTCATGCCGTCCATCAACGGCCCTTCGATGACGTGCAGCGGCCGGCCGCCGCCTTGCACCACGATCTGCTGGTAGGCCTCTTCGGTGTCGTGGACGATGAAATCGGTGATGCCGTGCACCAGCGCGTGGCTCAGGCGGTCGTTGACGGACACCGGCTTGTCGGGCGTGCCGCGCCATTCCAGCTTCTTGCTCTCATGATTGGCGGCGCCCTTGGCGGATTCGGCGATCTCCAGCAGGCGCTCGGCGGCATCGGGCCGGCGGTTGAGTACCACGTCTTCCACGCGCTGGCGCAGCTCGGGCTCCAGGTCGTCATAGACGCCCACCATGCCGGCATTGACGATGCCCATGTCCATGCCGGCCTTGATGGCGTGAAAAAGGAACACGGTGTGGATCGCCTCCCGCACGGGGTCGTTGCCGCGAAAGCTGAAACTGACGTTGCTGACGCCGCCCGACACCTTGGCGCCGGGCAGGTTCTGCTTGATCCAGCGCGTGGCCTCGATGAAATCAACGGCGTAGTTGGCGTGCTCTTCGATGCCGGTGGCAATGGCGAAGATGTTGGGGTCGAAGATGATGTCTTCGGGCGCAAAGCCGACCTCATCCACCAGCACGCGGTAGGCGCGCTCGCAAATCTCGATCTTGCGCGCGAAGGTGTCGGCCTGGCCCTGCTCGTCAAACGCCATCACCACGGCGGCGGCGCCGTAGCGCTTGACCAGGCGCGCCTGGCGCTTGAACTCGTCAACGCCTTCCTTCATGCTGATCGAGTTGACGATGCCCTTGCCCTGCAGGCAACGCAGGCCGGCCTCGATGACCGACCACTTCGACGAATCGACCATCACCGGCACGCGCGCGATGTCCGGTTCACTCGCCATCAGGTTGAGGAACTTGACCATCGCCGCCTGGCTATCGAGCATGGCCTCGTCCATGTTCACGTCGACCACCTGCGCGCCGTTTTCGACCTGCTGGCGCGCCACGGCCAGCGCCTGCTCGAACTGGCCGTTCAGGATCATGCGCGCAAACGCTTTGGAACCGGTGACGTTGGTGCGCTCGCCGACGTTGACGAACAGCGTGTCGGCGCCAATGGTCACCGGCTCCAGGCCGGACAGCTTCATAGGGGGCAGCGGGGTGTGGGTTGCGGCGCTCATGCACTCACCTGTCGTTTCGAAAAAGTCAGGTGAGCGTCGTTGCGGTTCGCGTGCGCGGCCACCAAGCCTGACGGGCGCTGGGGGCCCGCTGCAACGCTCCTTGGTGGCGAAGCGGCGATTCTACGAGCCGCGCACCGCCTGCACCAGCGCGCGGGTGTTGGCGCGCATCATTTCGACATAGGTTGGCGCGCCGCCGCCGGGCGCGGTGAGCGAGTCGGAATACAGCTTGCCGGCGGGTTGCACGCCGGTTTCACGCGCGATTTGCTCCATCAGGCGCGGGTCGGACACGTTTTCGACGAACAGCGCGGTGATTTTTTCGCGCTTGATCTGCCGCACCAGTTGCGCCACGCCCTTGGCCGAGGCTTCGCTTTCGGTACTGACGCCCTGCGGCGACAAAAAGCGCACGCCGTACGCCTGCCCGTAATAGGCATAGGCGGCGTGCGAGGTGATGACCTTGCGCTCAGGCAGAGCGATGGGCGCCCAGGCGGCGCGGATGTCGGCGTCGAGTTTGGTCAGTTCGGCGGTGGCGCGCGCGGCGCCGGCGCGGTAGGCCGGGCAGCCGGCGGCGTCGGCCGCGCACAGGCCGTCGGCGATGTTCTTCACGTAGACGATGGCGTTGGGCACGCTTTGCCAGGCGTGCGGGTCGGCGGCGCCGTGGTCGTGCTTGTGGCCGGGGCCGTGGCCCTGGTCCTGGATCGCCTTGACGCCCCGGGTGGCGACGACCTGCGGGCCTTGGTAGCCGGTGCTTTGCAGCAGGCGCGGCATCCAGCCTTCGTAGCCCAGGCCGTTGGAGACCACCAGCCGCGCCTGCCCCACTTGGCGCGCGTGCGTCGGCGTGGGTTGAAACACGTGGGCGTCGGCGCCGGGGCCGACAAGGGTGGTGACCGCCACGCGCTGGCCGCCCACTTGCCGCACCAGGTCGCCCAGAATGCTGAAGCTGGCGACCACGCGCAGCGGCTCGGCGGCGCGCGCGGGGGCGGCAAAAGCGCTGGCCAGCGCGCTGGCAAGGGCGATGCGGCGATAAAGCGATACGGACATGGGCTAACTCCTGAATACTGCTGAATTGATAGCTAAAGGCGCTTTATGGACCAGCGCCAGAACCCGATTTGGCTTTAAATAAACCGGTTGGCCCACCGGTTTTGTCTGTCTGACGCCTTCGACGCGAATCAGGCCATGCGGGCGTGCCGTGGGCGCGTCAGGGCGAGCGCCATGTCAGGCCCGCAAATGGCGCCGGCGCCCGTGCTGCCCGCCGCGCCACGCGCCATGCCGGCCCACCACCAGGGACACCAGATACGCCGCGCCCAAGCCCAGCACGATGGTGGGGCTGGTGGGCCAGTCGGCGTGGTAGCTGACGAGCAGCCCGGCCACGCCCGCCACCAGCGACAGCGCGGCAGCCAGCGCCATCAACGCCGGCACGCTGCGCACCCACAGGCGCGCGGTGGCGGCAGGCAGCACCATGATGCCCACCGCCATCAGCGTGCCCAGCGCATGAAAGCCGGCCACCAGGTTGATGACCAGCAGCCCCAGAAAGCCGTAATGCGCCACCGGCGACAGCCGGCTCACGCTGCGCAGAAACTGCGGGTCCAGGCATTCGAGCACCAGCGCGCGGTACATCACGGCCAGCGCCAGCAGGGTGACGATGGCGATGCCCACCAGCAGCGTCAGCGCGGCGTCGTTCAGCGCCAGCACGGTGCCGAACAGCACGTGCAGCAAATCGACGCTGGAGCCGCGCGTGGAGATGATGAGCACGCCCAGCGCCAGGCTGAGCAGGTAAAACGCCGCCAGGCTGGCGTCCTCGCGCAGCACGGTGCTGCGCGCCACCAGTCCGGCGCCCACGGCCACCAGCAGCCCGGCGACGATGCCGCCCAGCGTCATGGCCGGCAGCGACAGCCCGGCCAGCAGGTAGCCGATGGCCGCGCCCGGCAAGATGGCGTGCGCCATGGCGTCGCCGGTCAGGCTCATGCGGCGCAGCAGCAAGAACACGCCGACCGGCGCGCAACTGAGCGACAGGGCCACGCAGCCCACCAGCGCGCGCCGCATGAAGCCGAATTCAGTCAAGGGCGCGATCAGCAGCGCCCACAGGCCGGTGTCGGCGAGGTCGGGCGTCATGGCCGTGGCTCCCTCGGCCCTTGGGGCAGAGGCTTGGCCTGTCCCGCGTTGGTCGACGAAGGGTGCGCGGCCGCCGCATGGGCATGGCCGTGCACGTGGTCGTGTGCATTGCCGTGCGCGTGGCCTTGCGCGTGGCCTTGCGCTTGGGGCACATTTGTTGCAGGCGGCGCGGCCTCGCACACCGGCGCGCGGTCGTCAAACGCCTCGGGCATGGCGCGCAGCCGCTGCAGATTGGCGGGCGTCAGCACGGCGTCGGTCGGCCCCCAGCCCACGGGCTCGCGCGCCAGCATCAGGGTTTCGGGAAAGGCGTCGCGCACCTGATGCAGGTCGTGCAGCACCGCCAACACCGTCTTGCCAGCGGCGTGCCAGTGCCGCAAAAGCTGCAGCAAATCGGCTGTGGTGCGCTGATCAATGGCCGAAAACGGTTCATCCAGCAGCAAAACGTCGGCATCTTGCAGCATCATGCGCGCGAACAGCGTGCGCTGCAGTTGCCCGCCCGACAGCGTGTCCAGCGGCTGGCGCGCGTGGCCTTGCAGCCCCACCGCCGCCAGCGCCGCGCGTACCCGCTCGCGCTGCGCGGCCGAAAAGCCGCCGAAAGCGCCAGTCTCGTGCCACAGGCCCATGGCGGCGAATTCGCCCACCAGAATTGGAAAGCCGCTTTCCAGCGACGCCTGCTGCGGCAAATAGGCCACGCGCTGGCCCGCCAGCCCGTCGATGCGCCCGCCAATCGGCCGCAGCAGCCCGGCCAGCGCCTTGATGAGGGTCGACTTGCCCGCGCCGTTGGGCCCCACCACCGCCAGCAGCGTGCCGGCCGCGATGCGGCCCGACAGGTGATGCACCGCCGGGTGGCCGTCGTAGCCCAGCGTCACGTCGTGCAGCGCAATGGTTGGGGCCGCCACCTCAGCCCCCGCCGCCTTGCAAGGCCCAGCGCCACAACAGCAGCAAGGCGGCGCTGAACACCGCCGCCACGCCCAGGCGCCAGCCGGCCCCGCGCAGCAGCAGCGGTGGTCGGCGAAGCAGCGGGGGTGACGTCATGGGGCAGAACGCGGCGCGGCCTAAAATGCAAACCACTTGCATCAAGCCGCCAAAGCGGGTCATCATATCGCAACTGAGTTGCATTAAAACCCGCTTTGCACAGACTCCACCGCGCCATGCCCGCCCTTGACCCCGCCGCCCTTGGCCAGCGCCTGCACCAGGCGGGCCTGCGCAGCACGCGCGCCGTACTGGGCGTGGCCGGTCTGTTCGGCGCCGCTGGCGCCGGCTGGGCGCCCACGCATGCCGACGTGGCCAAGCGGCTGGCACAGACGGGCACGCCGATGAATGCCGTGACGCTGTACCGCCTGCTGGACCGCCTGGTCGCCGCCGGCCTGCTGGCGCGCCACACGGCGCCGGGCGAGCGCGCTTGGCGCTTTCGCTGGCTGGGCGTGGACGCCGCCGCCGCGCCAGCCGCCGCCGTGCCGCATTTCGAATGCGATGCCTGCCACACGCACTTTCCGCTGCAGGCCGCCGACGCCCCCGCCCAAGCCATGGCCGACGCGCTGCGCCGCACCCTGGCCGAACACGGCCACCAGGCCGCGCGCGTCGACCTGGCGGTGCACGGCACCTGCGCGGGCTGCCGCGGCGACGGCGCCGGCTTGCTCTCTATTTGATAGCTATCAACGATTTACAGCCGCGCGCTGGCGGCCATTCATGCCCCAAAACCACACGCTCACTGCACGCGCCGCACTTCCATCGCCTGCGCGCGCAGCCGCTCGATGACTTCGGCCACGTGTTCGTGGCCGCGCGTTTGCAGCACCAGCTCGATTTCGACGTTTTGCGCCGCCAGCAGGGTAAAGGCGCGCTGGTGGTGCACTTCGTCCACGTTGGCGCCGGCGTCGGCCACGACGGAGGTGATGCGCGCCAGCGACCCCGGCACGTCGCGCGCGCTGACGACGATGCGCGCCAACCGGCCCGAGCGCACCATGCCGCGCCCGATGATCGAGGCCAGCAGCAGCGGGTCGATGTTGCCGCCCGACAGCACCATGCCCACCTTCTTGCCGGCAAAGCGCGCGGGGTGCCTGAGCAGCGCCGCCAGCGCCGCCGCGCCCGCGCCTTCGACCAGCGTCTTTTCGATCTCCAGCAGCAGCACGATGGCCTGCTCGATGTCGCCCTCGTCCACCAGCAGCAGTTCATCGACGTGGCCGCGGATGATGGGCAGGCACTGCGCGCCCGGCGCGCCCACCGCGATGCCCTCGGCAATGGTGCTGGCGCCCTGCGGGTGCGCGCTGCCGGTCACCGCGTTGACCATGGCGGCAAAACGCTGGGTCTGCACGCCAAGCACCTGAACACCCGGCTTGACGGCCTTGGCCGCCAGCGCCATGCCGGCGATCAGCCCGCCGCCGCCCACCGGCACCACCAGCATGTCCAGCCCGGGCTGCTGCTGCAGCATTTCCAGCGCCGCCGTGCCCTGGCCGGCCATGATGGCGGCATCGTCATACGGGTGCACGAACACCAGCTGCTGCGCCGCCGCCAGCTCGGCCGCGTGGGCGCGCGCGGCCTCCAGCGTGTCGCCGTGCAGCACCACCTCGGCGCCAAAGCCGCGCGTGTTGGCAATCTTCACCCCCGGCGTGAAGCGCGGCATGACGATGACCGCCCGCATGCCCAGCCGCTGCGCGTGATACGCCACGCCCTGCGCGTGGTTGCCCGCGCTCATGGCGATCACGCCGCGCGCGCGCTCTTCCGGCGACAGTTGCGACAGCTTGTTGTAGGCGCCGCGCTCCTTGAACGACGAGGTGAACTGCAGGTTCTCGAACTTCAGGAACACCTCGGCCCCGCTGATTTGCGACAAGGTGCGCGACGGCTCGCACGGCGTGTGCGCGATGTGGCCGCGCAAGCGGGCGGCGGCGGCTTGGATGTCGGCAAGTTGCAGCATGGGCGCATTGTGCGTCGGCTGACCGCCCGCGCGCCAAGGCCTTACCATGTGCCGCAGTTCGCCGCGGCCCGCCAGGGCCTGTCAACCGCCAGCTTGCGTCCCACGTGAAGCCTTGGCGCCCGTTTTTTTTCCCGCCTTTTTCCATGTCGCCATTGCCCATTCTTCACGGCCCCGACGCCCCCGACCTGTTGCGCCACGAAATCCTGGCCGACATCTTCGAGGCCACGGCCGCCCGCGTGCCCGACAAGACGGCGCTGATGTACGACACACGCCGCGTCACGTATGCGGAGCTGAACCAGGACGCCGACCGCGTGGCGCACCGGCTCATCGAATCGGGCGTGCGCCCGGGCGACATGGTGGGCCTGTGGCACCCGCGCGGCATCGAGCTGCTGACGCTGCAGTTGGGCGTTGCCAAGACCGGCGCCGCGTGGCTGCCCTTCGACGCCGACGTGCCCACCGACCGCATCGCCGTCTGCCTGGACGACGCGGCCGCCAAAGCGCTATTGATTGATGAGCATCACGGGCAGTCTGCACGGGCGCAAAGCGACATTTCGGCACAGATTCTGACGGCGCACGAGCTGCTGGCGCCGCTGCCCGAGGGTACGGCCTTGCGGCGCCGCGAAGGCGCGCTGCCGGAGCACACGGCCTACGTCATTTACACCAGCGGCTCCACCGGCAAGCCCAAGGGCATCGCGATTACGCAGGGCAGCATCAGCCACTTTTTGCGCAGCGAGAACGCGCGCCTGGGCGTGCGCGAGGACGACCGCGTGTACCAGGGCTTCTCGGTCGCCTTCGACATGAGCTTCGAGGAGATCTGGATCAGCTACCTGGTCGGTGCCACGCTCTGGATTGCTCCAAAAGAGATCGCCGGCGACCCCGAGGCGCTGCCGCGCGCGCTGATCGAGAACGACGTGACGGTGCTGCACGCCGTGCCCACGCTGCTGGCGCTGTTCGCGCAGGACGTGCCGGGCCTGCGCATCATCAACCTGGGTGGCGAAATGTGCCCGCAGGCGCTGGTGGAGAAGTGGGCGCCGGGGCGGCAGATGTTCAACACCTACGGCCCGACCGAAGCCACGGTGTCGGCGTCGCTGGCTGAGCTGAAGGCCGGCGAGCCGGTGACGATTGGCGAGGCGCTGCCCAACTACGGGCTGCTGGTCATCGAGGTGATCGACCCGGACAGCATCGTGAATGGCGTGGTGCCGCCGCTGAAGATATTGCCGTTTGGCGAAACCGGCGAGCTGTGCATCACCGGCCCTGGCGTGGCCGCCGGCTACCTGGGCCGGCCCGATCTGACGGCCGAGAAATTCCTGCCCAACCCCTGGGCGCGCAACGAACAAGAGGCGCGCCTGTACCGCACGGGCGACCTCGCCAAGGTCGAATACAAGAGCGACGGCACGCCGCAGATGCAGTGCCTGGGCCGCGCCGACGACCAGGTGAAGATTCGCGGCTTCCGTGTCGAGCTGGGCGAGATCGAGGCCGTGCTGGCCGACCAGCCCGGCGTGGGCACCACCGCCGTGCTGCTGCGCAAGGAAGGCGACATCGACCAGCTGGTCGCCTTCTACGTGCCCAGCGGCGCCACGCCGCCGGCCGTCAAGGACCTGCGCGCCGGCCTGGCCGAAAAGCTGCCGCCCTATATGGTGCCGGCGCGCTTCGAGCCGCTGCCCGCCATGCCGCGCCTGCAAAGCGGCAAGATCGACCGCAAGGTGCTGAAAGCGCAGCCGCTGACGGCCGCCGCGCCCGCCGAAGGCAGCGACACGCCCGAGACGCCGGCCGAACAGGTGCTGTTTGCCGCGCTCGAAAAGCTGTTTCCGGGCCAGCCGATCCGGCGCGAGCTGGATTTCTTCAGCGACCTGGGCGGCCATTCGCTGTTTGCCGCGCGCATCACCAGCACGCTGCGGCAGGACGCGCGCTTTGCCCAGGCCACGGTGGCCGACATCTACCAGAACCGCAAGATCGGCCTGATCGCCGAGGCCCTGCAAGCCGGCATGATCGGCGCCGACGCCACGGCGGAGCGCCCGTTCCTGCTGCACAGCGCCTGGCGGCGCTGGCGCTGCGGCATCGCGCAAGGGGTGGCGATTCCGTTCCTGGTGCTGATCAAGATGGCCCAATGGCTGGCGCCGTTTTTCATGTACCACTTCTTCACCGGCGATGCGGACGACACGGTCGGAAGAGCGGTCGCGATGTCGCTGCTGGCCTATCTGGGCGCCACGCTGGCCGCCTTTGCCGCCGCCTGGGCAGGCAAGTGGCTGATCGCCGGACGACTGAAGCCGGGGCGCTATCCGCTCTGGGGCTTGACGTACTTCCGCTGGTGGCTGACCGACCGGCTGATCGAGGCCGCGCCGGTGTACATGATCAGCGGCTCGTCGCTGTACCGCATGTGGCTGGGCGCGCTGGGCGCGCGCATCGGGCGCGACGTGGTGCTGGGCTCGATCACGCTGCGCGTGCCCGAGCTGCTGCGCGTGGGCGAAGGCAGCAGCATCGGCAACGGCGTCAACCTGGAGAACGCGCGCGTTGAAGGCGGCTGGCTGCACCTGGGCGCCATCGACATCGGGCGCAACGTCAGCGTCGGCTCCTACGTGGTGGTCGAGGGCAACACCCGCATCGAGGACTGGGGCCACGTGGACGGCCAGTCGGCGCTGCAGGACGGCACGGTGGTGCCGGCGCGCAAGGTGTGGGCGGGCTCGCCGGCGCGCGAGCGCGGTGATTTCGACCCCGCCAGCCTGCCGCCGCGCCCCCCGGTCAGCGAAGCACGCCGCGTGCTGGAAGGCCTGTTCTTCGTCCTCGGGTCGCTGGCCATTGCCGTGCTGTTCTTCATGCCGGTGTTTCCCACCTTCATGCTGATCGACTGGCTGGACGTGCCGCAGATCTCGGTGCGTCCGCTGCTGGACGATGGCTCGATCACGGCGGTGCAGGCGTTTGGCCTGCGCTTCGTCAAGTTCTTCCTGCTGGCCTTGCCGGCCAGCGTGGTGATGATCGTGCTCACCGCGCTGATCTCGGCCGGCATCCGCTACGCCTTCCTGCCCAAGATGAAGGCCGGCTCGTGGCCGGTGCACAGCAACCGCTACCTGGGCAAATGGCTGGTCAACCAGATCCAGGAGTCGAGCCTGGCGGTGCTGCACGGCATCTACGCCACGGTGTATTCGGCCACCTGGTACCGGCTGCTGGGCGCCAAGGTGGGCAAGGAGACCGAACTGTCGACCGCGCTGGGCGTGGTGCCCGACATGCTGACGCTGGGCGACGAATGCTTCATCGCCGACGCCGTGATGCTGGGCGACGAGCACATCGACGGCGGCTGGATGACGGTGCAGCCCACCGTGGTGTCGCGCCGCAGCTTTGTGGGCAACAGCGCCTACGTGCCCGACGGCACCACCATCCCCGAAAACGTGCTGATCGGCGTGATGAGCGCGGTGCCGCGCAACGCCACCATGCGCGACGGCGACACCTGGCTGGGCTCGCCGCCCATGCACCTGCCGGCGCGCGAGGTCAACAGCGGCTTTCCCGAGCACCTGACCTTTGCGCCCTCCCCCTGGCGCAAGCTGGGGCGCGGGCTGGTCGAGGCCTTCCGCATCGCCGCGCCGCACGCGCTGGTGATTGCCGCCGGCTACGCCATCGTGCTGGACGCGATGCCGCTGGCCGAGCAGGACCGCTGGGGCGCCGTGGCGCTGGACCTGGCCGTGGGCGGCGTGGTGTTCGGCTTTGCCACCTTCCTGTTCGTGGCGCTGTTCAAGTGGCTGCTGCTGGGCCGCTACCGCCAGCGCGCGGTGCCCATGTGGACGCCCTTCGTCTGGCTGAGCGAAGCCGCCACCAACATGTACGAAGGCATCGCCGTGCCGTGGTTCCTGCGCTACCTGCGCGGCACGCCGTGGCTGTCGGACGCGCTCAACCTGCTGGGCGCCAAGATCGGGCGCGGCGTGTACCTGGACACCACCGACATGACCGAATTCGACTGCGTGCACATCGGCGACCACAGCGAACTCAACGCACTGTGCTGCCCGCAGACGCACCTGTTTGAAGACCGCGTGATGAAGGTCGACCACGTGCGCATCGGCAGCCGCGTCACCCTGGGCCCGCGCTGCACCGTGCTGTATGGCGCGCAGGTGGGCGACGGGGCGCACCTGGGCCCGCTGACGCTGGTGATGAAGGGCGAGAACATTCCCGAGCGCACGCGCTGGCACGGCCTGCCGGCCGCGCCGTGGAGAGCGAGTGCGCCGGCCTGAGCGGCCTGCGGCGTCCTCCCTCAGCGGGGACGACGCGGGGGGTCGGGCAGGCCCCGACCACGGCGTCCGCGCTGGGCGTGCTCCGTGGCGCTTTGTTTGGGCGGCCTGAGCGATGGTCGCTGAGGGGAATGCGCAGCCCACGCGCTGTGGCTTCGCCGGCGACGAAACGCCCGGCGCCCCGCGCGTGTACGTGCTGCCCGCCCCGGTCGCGCCCGCCGGCGCCCCGCCCGAAGCGGCGCGTCGCCTGGCACGCCAGCACGCGCGCGCTGCGTTGCGCAGCCTGCTGGCGCATGACTTGGGTCGCGCGCCCGAAGCCATCGCGCTCAGCGACACACGCGGCCAGCCGGTGCGCGCGGCCGGGCATGAACGCATCGGGCTGTCGATCAGCCACGAACATGCGCTGAGCCTGCTGGCGCTGTGCCCCGACGGCGCGGTCGGCGTGGACGTGGCCCGCGTGCCAGCCGCCAGCGACGCCGACGAGCTGCGCCGCGCAGCGCACCTGTTTCTTGAGCCGAATGTGGCCGCAGCGCTGGACCAGCAAGCGCATGAAGCTACTTTTTTAATAGCATTTGCCGCCGCGTGGGCGGCGCACGAAGCGCGCCTGAAATGCATCGGCCAGCCGCTCGTCGAATGGTCGCCCGCGCTGTCGGCACAGCTGGCCGGCGTGCGCAGCGCCGCTGTCGAATTGCCGCCTTGGGCGGTGGCCGATCACGTGGCGGCGGTGGCGTGGCGCGCCGCCGGGCTGGGCGGCTGAGCTTTGCGGCGCGCGCCGCTCGACCGCTCTCGCCACACCTTTCACGTCATCCCGCGAAAGCGGCAATCACAAGCCGTCATCGCCCCTGTGCCCGCGCTTGCGCCGGCGCGGTGGCGCATTCAAAGGCTCAGGCCGCGTCCCGATAAAACCCCGCCGAGTGCAGCCCGCGCGGCGCCAGCGGCCCCACGGCTTTGGCGATGGCGCCGATGTGGTCGGGCGTGGTGCCGCAGCAGCCGCCGACGATGTTGACCAGCCCTTCGGCGGCGAATTCGTGCACCAGGCGGCTCGTCACCTCGGGCGTTTCGTCAAAGCCGGTGTCGCTCATCGGGTTGGGCAGGCCGGCGTTGGGGTAGCAGCTGATGAAGGTGTCGGGCGCGGCGCGGTTCAGCTCCTGGATGTAGGGCCGCATCAGTGCGGCGCCCAGCGCGCAGTTCAAGCCCACCGACAGCGGCTGCGCGTGGCGCACGCTGTACCAGAAGGCGGTGACGGTCTGGCCGCTCAGCACGCGGCCTGACGCGTCGGTCACCGTGCCGCTGATCATGATGGGCAGGCGTTCGCCGGTCTGCTCGAAGGCTTCGTCGATGGCGAACAGCGCGGCCTTGGCGTTGAGGGTGTCGAAAATGGTTTCGACCAGCAGCACGTCGGCGCCGCCCTCGATCAGGCCCAGCGTCTGCTCCAGGTAGGCGGCGCGCAGCTGCTCAAACGTCACGTTGCGCGCGCCGGGGTCGTTGACGTCGGGGCTGATGCTGGCCGTCTTGGGCGTGGGGCCCAGGGCGCCGGCGACGAAGCGCGACTTGTCGGGCGTGCTGTATTGGTCGCACGCCGCGCGGGCGAGGCGGGCCGATTCGACGTTCATCTCGCGCGCCAGATGCGCCATGTCGTAGTCGGCCTGCGCGATGCTGGTGGCGCCGAAGGTGTTGGTCTCGATCAGGTCGGCGCCCGCGGCCAGGTACTGCTCGTGGATGGCGCTGATGACGTCGGGCCGGGTCAGCGACAGCAATTCGTTGTTGCCCTTCACGTCGCGCGGAAAGTCGGCGAAGCGTTCGCCGCGAAACTGCGCCTCGGTCAGCTTGAAGCGCTGGATCATGGTGCCCATGGCGCCATCCAGAATCACGAGGCGTTGGCGCAAGATGTCGGGCAGCTGGGCGGCGCGGGTGTAGGCGATCGATTTCATGGCCCGGATTCTAGGGAGCGGGGTGGGCGTCCGCCGCATTGAGGACAATCGGGCGTTTTGCCTGCCCTGACCGTGACCGCCCCGACCGCTGCCTTTTCCGTGCTGAACGACGTGTTCGGCTACCCCGCCTTCCGCGGCCAGCAGCAGGCCATCGTCGACCACGTCACGGCGGGCGGCGACGCGCTGGTGCTGATGCCGACGGGCGGCGGCAAGTCGCTGTGCTATCAGGTGCCGGCCATCGTGCGGCAGCGCGCCGGGCGAGGCGTGACGCTGGTGATTTCGCCGCTGATCGCGCTGATGCACGACCAGGTGGGCGCGCTGCACGAGGCGGGCGTGGCGGCGGCGTTTCTCAATTCGACGCTGGACTGGGAGCAGACCGAGGACATCGAGCGCCGCCTGCTGGCCGGCCAGCTGACGCTGCTGTACGCCGCACCCGAGCGCGTGGGCACGCCGCGCTTTCTGGGCCTGCTGGACACGTTGCATGCGCACGGCCAACTCAGCCTGTTCGCCATCGACGAAGCGCATTGCGTGAGCCAATGGGGCCACGACTTCCGCCCTGAGTACCGGCAGCTGACGGTGCTGCACCAGCGCTGGCCCAGCGTGCCGCGCGTGGCGCTCACCGCCACGGCCGATGCGGTGACGCGTGCCGACATCGTCGAGCGGCTGCAACTGCACGACGCGCGCCAGTTCGTCAGCAGCTTCGACCGGCCGAACATCCGGTACACCATCGTCGAAAAGAAGGACGCGACGCGCCAGCTGCTGCAGTTCATCGAGCGCGAACACGAGGGCGAGGCGGGCATCGTCTACTGCCAGTCGCGCAAGCGCGTCGAAGAGCTGGCGCAGACGCTGTGCGAGCACGGCATCGACGCGCTGCCCTACCACGCCGGCCTGCCCGCCGACGAGCGCCAGCGCAACCAGGACCGCTTTCTGCGCGACGACGGCGTGGTGATGACGGCCACCATCGCCTTCGGCATGGGCATCGACAAGCCCGACGTGCGCTTTGTCGCCCACGTCGACATGCCCAAGAACATCGAAGGCTACTACCAGGAAACGGGCCGCGCCGGCCGCGACGGCCAGCCGGCCGACGCCTGGATGGCCTACGGCCTGCAAGACGTGGTCAACCAGCGCCGCATGATCGACGAGAGCCCGGCCGAGGAAGACTTCAAGCAGGTCATGCGCGGCAAGCTGGACGCCCTGCTGGCGCTGGCCGAGGCCACCGACTGCCGGCGCGCGCGGCTGCTGGGCTATTTTGGCGAGACGATGGAGCCGGAAGACGCTACTGATTCAATAGCTGTCGACACTGATACAGCAAGCGCCAGCGGCCCATCTGGAACCTATTCACGCTGGCACTGCGGCAACTGCGACAACTGCCTGAACCCGCCCGACGTATGGGACGCCACCGACTGCGCGCGCAAGCTGCTGTCCACCATCTACCGCGTGCAGCAGCAAAGCGGCATCGGCTTCGGCGCCGGCCACATCATGGACATTTTGCGCGGCAAGCCGACCGACAAGGTGGCGCAGTTCGGGCACGAGCAGCTGTCCACCTTCGGCATCGGCGCCGAATACTCAGAGCCGCAACTGCGCGGCGTGCTGCGCCAGCTGATCGCCGTCGGCGCGCTGCAAGTCGATGCCCAGGCCTTCAACACACTCAAGCTGCTGCCCGCCGCGCGGCCGATATTGAAAGGCGAGCAACCCGTGCGCCTGCGCGCCGCCACCGCGCCGGCGCCGCGCGAGCGCGTGCGCAAGACGCGCGGCGAGCGCGCCGCGCCCCCGGCCGCCGCGGCCGAACTGGACGTCGCCGGCCAAACGCGCTTTGCCGCCCTGAAAGCCTGGCGCGGCGAAGTGGCGCGCGAACACAACCTGCCCGCTTATGTCATCTTTCACGACGCCACGCTGGCCGCCATCGCCGCCCGCGCGCCGCAGTCGCTGAGCGACCTGCAAGGCATCAGCGGCATCGGCGCGACCAAGCTGGAGCGGTATGGCGAGGAGGTGTTGCGGGTCAGCACCTCGGCCACCTGATGGCCCAAACATCCCAAAAAGGGCATAATGGCCCTATTGTCCTTTTCATGAAGGAGTGACCCATGGCCTATGCCCTCAGCCTCGACAGCTTGGCGCCCTTCGATCAATTGCCCCGCACCCCTGCGTCCGACGTCAAGAAGCTCGGCTGGCGCGGCGTGATGCGCACCGTGGGACGCGAGGGCAAGGTGCTGGTCACCAACCACGACCAGCCCGAGGCGGTGATTCTCTCCACCGACGAATACCAGCGCCTGATGCAGGCCGCGCAAGGCGCGCAGGCGCAGCAGGATGCGGCGCTCGATGCGCTGCGCCGCCGTTTTGACGAGCGGCTGGCCAGCGTGGCGCAGGACGACGCGGCCGACCGGTTGCGCGGCGCGCTGGGTGCGCCCGTGGCGCTGGGCGGTGCGGTGAAAGCCGGCGCCAGCCATTGAGCAGCCACCTTCGCCGCTGCATTTACTCCTGTTTTAATAGCTTTTCGCGCTTGACAGGCAAGCGCCAGCAGCCCATTTGACTTAGAAAATGGCGTCGCGTCCCGTCATCTATGTCCTGGCCGGCGTCAACGGCGCTGGCAAGAGCAGCATTGGCGGCCACCTGCTCACGCGCGCGGGCCTGGCCTGGTTCAACCCCGACCAATTTGCCCGCGAACTGGTGGCCGCCACGGGCTGCGACCCCATCACCGCCAACGCCACCGCCTGGACCGAGGGCATGCGCCGGCTGGACGATGCCGTCACAGCGGGCCGCAGCTTCGCCTTTGAAACCACGCTGGGCGGCCGCAGCGTGGCGGCGCGCCTGAAAGCCGCCGCAGCGACGCACGACGTGCTGGTCTGGTTCTGCGGCCTGGCCTCGCCCGAGTTGCACATCGCCCGCGTACAGGCGCGCGTGGCGGCCGGCGGCCACGCCATCCCCGAAGCCAAGATCCGCGAACGCTGGACCGCCAGCATCATGAACCTGATTGCGCTGCTGCCCGATTTAGCCGAGGTGCGGGTGTTCGACAACAGCGCCAGCGTGGCGCCGGGCGAGCCGGTGCCCGACCCGGTGCCGGTGGCGGTGTTTCAGTGCGGCCGACTCGTCTCGCCGGCGCCGGACGACGCGGCGCAACTGTCGTGCACACCGGACTGGGCCAAACCGGTGTTGGCTGCGGCTTGGTAAGCAGAATCAGCCCACGTCCGCCTCAGCCTCGGGCCACAGGCGCGGAAAGTAAAACCGCAGCGCGTCAAGCGGAATGCCAAAACCCAGCTTGCCCTTGGGCGTGGGCGACACGACCAGGCCCCGGTTCAGCAAGCCACTGAGCAGCCGCTCGGCCGTGCGCGCGGGCAAGCCAGTCATGCGCTTGAACACGCCTCGCTCCAACTGCCCCGACACGAACATCAGATAAAGGGGGTGTTCGGCCTCCAGCTTGATGGCGCTGTCGGCGCGTGTGCTTTCAAAGCTCAGGCAGGCGCGAATGCGCTCTTGCACCCGGTCGAGATCGAGCATGTCGCGCATGAAGCGCGCTTGATCGATGCAGATATCCAGGAAATAGTCGCAAAAAGCGACCAGTTGACGCTCGCTCAGGTTTCCGCGCCCGTCCAGATCGCCTTCGCGCGGCGCATCGGCGCCATCCAGGCGCTCGTCATAACGCGCATGGCTGCGCGCCAGCCCGCGCAACGGCGACCAGACGCCGCCAGTCAAGCCCATGCGGTACAGCAGCAAATGGCTGTGCAAGCGCGCGATGCGCCCATTGCCGTCGGCAAACGGGTGCACCCAAGCCAGCCGATGGTGCGCGCAAGCCACGGCGACTACGGCCAGTTCGCCCTCTCGCACGCCGCTGTAGACCTCGTGCATGCGCTGCAAAAACGCCGGCACGCTGGCGGCAGCTGGCGCCAAGTGGCGCCCCACGGCCACGTCCTTGAGTCGGAACGCACCCGGCTCCATCACCGTGCCGTCTTTCAGCCGCCGCTCTTCTTCGGGCAGTTGGGCGAAAAGGTGACGGTGCAGGGCAGCGATCACATCTGGCGCGAACAGCTCTCGCCACGGTGTGCTTTCAAAATTCTGCTCGGCCCAGCGCTCCGTCTGCATGTGGGCCAAGGCCAGCCGCTGGCGGCGGCGAACGTCGGCGTCGGGCGAATAGTCGTTGTTCAGCGCCGCCTCGACCTCGCGCGGCAAGGTGTGCTGGCCTTCGATCTTGTTGGTGTAGTACGAGTTGACCGCGCGCAGCAGTGGCGAGATGGCGTCCATGACGCTGTGGTGCGCTCGCCCCCCCGTTCGAAGACCTTGCAGTTGCAAGTCATGGGCCTTTGCCAACAAGCCCTCGCGCACCTCGGCCCGGGGCAGCAGGGGCTCGAATTGATGGGGCTGCGCGTACAAAGGCCCTGCGGGCATGGGCGTCGTGTTTATAAAATCGAAAAATTCATTCTATAGCAGCAAGTTAACTGAAATTACCTTATTTTTTGGCGAATTCATTGGCGGATGTTTTGGTGCATTCACTGGGAAGCTCCGACCGATTCGTTGATCCGCTCAATGCACAAACCCCATGCTGCGCTGCTCGCGCACCTCGGGCTTGATGCGGTGCTCGGCTTCGAGCTGTTCCAGGAACTCCTCGACCGAGAACTCGGCCGCCAGGATGTCGGTCTGGCGCTTGACGGCGGCGAAGTCGCCGGGCGCCAGTTGCTCCAGTTTTGATAGCCGCCGGCGCGCGTCGGGCGTCATCAAATCGGCGTTTCCACCCAAAGCCTCAGTGATGAACATCTGCTCGCGCTGTTCGGGCTTGAGCGGCATGAACTTGATCTTGAAGGTGAAGCGCCGCAGCGCCGCCTGATCGATCCGGTCGAGCAGGTTGGTGGTGCAGATGAACACGCCGTGGTGGCGCTCCATCTGTTGCAGCATCTCGTTGACCTCGGTCACTTCGTAGCTGCGCTGCGCGCCACGGCGGTCGAGCAGGAAGCTGTCGGCCTCGTCGAGCAGCAGCACAGCTTTTTCTTCCGTCGCTTCCTTGAACATGGCGGCCATGTTCTGCTCGGTTTCGCCCACGTATTTGCTGACCAGGTCGCTGGCCTGCTTGATGATGAGCGGCTGGCCCAGGTGTTCGGCGATGTACTCGCCCAAGGCCGTCTTGCCGGTGCCGGGCGCGCCGTAGAAGCACAGCGCGCCGTGGCCGCGCGCCTTCAAGGCTTCGACGATGCGCGGAATCTCGAAGCGGCTTTCGACGTTGAGCATGTCCAGGTCGTACGTCGTGACCTTGTGGCGGCCTTTCTTCGCCTGCGCCTCGTCGGGCTTGCGGCCCAGGGCGGCGTCGGAGTTCTTCAGCTGCCGCTCGATCAGCGCTTCGAACGCCTCGCCGCCCGCCGTGGGTTCGGCGTGCGCCAGGTCGGCAAAGCGCACGGCGGTGCGGATCTGCGCCGGCGTCAAGCCCTTGCGCTCGGTCAGTTTGGCGACGAAGGCGTCGCTCACAGGCACGCCGTCCAGCGTCTTGCGGATGAGTTGTTCGCGCGCGCCAGGCGGCGGCGACTTCAGCTCCAGGTGGTAGGCAAAGCGCCGGCGGAAGGCCGGGTCGATCTGCTCGATGCGGTTGGTGACCCAGATGGTGGGCACCGGGTTGCTTTCCAGGATCTGGTTGACCCACGCTTTGCCGTTGACGCTGTGGCCCACGGCCGCGCCCAGCGCCTGCTGCTCGGCGCGCGCCATCAGCCCAGCCGCGTCGACGCTGATGGGCGGAAACACGTCTTCCACCTCGTCGAACAGCAGCGCCGCTTCCTGCGAGCCTTTCAAAAAGACCTGCGCGATCTGCATCGAGCGGTAGCGGTCGCGCCCCGACAGGCTGTTGCCGTCGCGGTCGGCGTATTCGACCTCGAACAAGTCCAGCCCCGCTTCTTGCGCCACCACCTTGGCCAGCTCGGTCTTGCCGGTGCCGGGCGGGCCGTACATCAGCACGTTGACGCCCTGCGCCTTGGTCGCCTGCGCCTTGCGCAGCAGGTGGATCAGCACCTGCACGTCGTCGCCGACGAATTCGAAGTCGCTGCTTTTCAGCTCGCTCTTGGCGGCCGGGCGGGTGAACACGGCCATCAACTCGGCCCGGTCGCGGTATTCGCGCATCAGCACGGGCGGCAGCTTCTCGCTGACCTTCATCAGGTCGGCCAGGTCGGTGATGCTGTGCTCGGAGATCAGGTTTTCGACCAGGCCGATGCGCTCCAGCCGGCCGCCGGCGCGCAGCGCCTCGCCCACTTCGGCCGCGGTCACGCCGGCCAGGCCGGCAATCGCCGCGTAGGCCTCGGGGGCGTTGTTGACCTTGAACTCGACCAGGATGCTGCGCAGGTCGCGCTGGTAGCGCGCCAGCGTGCCATACAGCAGCAGCGCACGCTCAGCCTTGTTGAGCTGCAACAAATTTGATAGCGAGTCGATGTTCTTCTCGACCAGCGTGGACTGCTTCTTGAGCACGTGGCTGAGCCACTGGCCGGTACTGTTCAGCAGCGCCAGCAAGTCCTTGGGCGAGTCCTTGGCGTATTCGTCCAGATAGAAGAACAGCGTGCCTTCTTCATACGGGCCACGCCAGATGCCGTGGCGTTCCAGGAATTCGGTCGACGTCAGCTGCTCGTGGCCGCGCCAGAAGTCGTTGTCCTTGCAGCGGCGGGCCAGGAATTCGCGCAGGCGCGTCAGCACGCCTTCAGGCCACATCAGGTGGCGGCCGGCCAGCGCCATCAGGCCGTTGATGTCGCGCCGCACGTTGAACTTGCCGCCCTGCTGCGCGGCCAGCGTGAGCACGAAGCGCGAGCACATCAGGTCCAGCACGGGCGCGCCGGCCATGCCGGGCGATGCCAGCATGCCCGCTTGATCAGGAATCGAAACCAACCGCTTCGCCATGGCAATCCTCCGTGAGACCGCGTTCAGGCTGACCATAACGCAATCGGCGCGGCGGGGGAATACGGCCCGGCGGGCGATCGCGCGCCTTTCGCGGCGCCGGATGCGGAACTTTTGCACACCGGGGGCACCCCGGTTGACGCTGCCGCCGCCCCGATGCGATCATGGCCCCGTCACTGCATGTAGCGAGGAGTACGGGAATGAATGGTTGGTCGACGATGTGGGAATCCCTTCAAGGCACGCTGGGCCTGCACATCCCGCAGCTGCTGGGCGCGCTGGCGATCTTCATCGCCGGCTGGTTCGTGGCGGCGCTCGTCAAGGCCGGCGCGCGCAAGGGGCTGCGGGCGCTCAAGCTGAACCAGCGCTTCTCGGGCACCACGGGCAAGCCGGTGGACATCGAGGGCGTGGTGGCGCTGGTGCTGTTCTGGGTGGTGATCCTGCTCACGCTAGCGGCGGTGTTCAACGCGCTCGACCTCGCGCTGGTCTCGGGCTCGTTCGCCGCGCTGACCACGCAGCTGTTCGAATACGCGCCGCGCGTGCTCGGCGCCCTGCTGCTGTCGCTGCTGGCCTGGCTGGTGGCCACGCTGGTGCGCGGCCTGATGCAGAAGGTGCTGGACAAGACCACGCTGGACGAGAAGCTGTCGGAGCACGCCAACATCTCGCCCATCAGCGAGAGCCTGTCCAACGCGCTGTTCTGGCTGGTGATCCTGCTGTTCGTGCCAGCCGTGCTGGGCGCGCTGCAGATGGAGGGGCTGCTGTCGCCGCTGCGCGACATGACGGCCAGGGCGGTGGACATCCTGCCCAACCTGGTGGCGGCGCTGGTGATCGGCGGCGTGGGCTGGATCGTGGCCACGGTGCTGCGCAACCTCACCACCAACCTGCTGCGCTCGGTGGGCGCCGACCAGGTCGGCAACAAGGCCGGGCTGGCCGAGACGGTGCAGCTGTCCAGCCTGGCCGGGCTGCTGGTGTTCATCCTGGTGTTCGTGCCGGCGCTGATCGCCGCGCTGGACGCGCTGCGCATCGAGGCCGTCTCGCGCCCCGCCACCGAGATGCTGGCGCTGCTGATGGACGCGGTGCCGCGCATCGTGGCCGCCGGGCTGATCCTGGTGGTGACCTGGATGGTGGCCTCCTTCGCCACCCGCCTGCTGTCCAGCCTGCTGGCCAACGTGGGGCTGGACACGGTGCCGGCCCGGCTGGGCATGGCCCAGGCGTTCAGCCGCATGCCCGCCTCCACCCTGGTCGGGCGCATCGCGCTGGCCTTCGCCATGCTGTTCGCGGTGGTCGAGGCGGGCAACCAGCTCGGCTTCGCGCGCTTCTCGGACATGATCAGCACCTTCATCGAGTTCGCCGGCGACGTGCTGCTGGGCTCGGCCATCCTGGTGATCGGCTTCATGCTGGCCAACCTGGCGCACGAGGCCATCACCCGCGCCAGCGGCGAGAGCACCATGCTGGCCAAGGTGGCGCGCTTCGCCATCCTGGGCATCGTGCTGGCCATGGGCCTGCGCGCCATGGGCATCGCCGACGACATCGTCAACCTGGCCTTCGGGCTGACGCTGGGCGCCGTGGCCGTGGCGGTGGCGCTGGCCTTCGGCCTGGGCGGGCGCGAGGCGGCCGGCCGGCTGGCCTCGCGCTGGGTGGACCGGCTGTGCAAGGACAAGCCGCCCAAGGACTAAAATCGCCGGTTCCCCCCGACCCGTCACATTTCATTCACATATCCGAGAGGCCCCCATGTCCGCGCCAGCCCACGACGAGCCCGAGCACCCCCACGACCCGGTCGAGGACGTGACCCGCAGCATCCCGGTGGTGATCCCGCTGGCCGGCGCGATCCTGATCTTCCTGCTGGCCTTCATCGCCGTGAAGATGGCCTGAACCGGGCCTGTTTCTTGATGGTCAAAAATGGCTCCAGCGCTTACCAGGCAAGCGCTGGCAGCTACGATTTTTGAAGTACGGCGCTCCGCCGCCCGGCCCCCTCCCCGCACCGTCCGGACAAGTCCGCTTTCCCAAGACCACGCCGGTTTTCGGAAAGTCGATTTTCAACATCCGAGACAGGAGACTTGCCGATGAACGCCCCCCTCACCCCCGGGATGATCAAGGACCTGAACGTCCCCGACTACGTGCGCAACGCCCGGCTGATCGCCTGGGTCGGCGACATGGTCGCCCTCTGCAAGCCCGAGCGCGTGCACTGGTGCGACGGCAGCCAAGCCGAGTACGAGCGCCTGTGCCAGCAGCTCGTCGACGCCGGCACCTTCAAGAAGCTCAACCCCGCCAAGCGCCCCGGCTCGTTCCTGGCCTGCTCCGACCCGTCGGACGTGGCGCGGGTGGAAGACCGCACCTTCATCTGCTCTGAAAAGCAGGAAGACGCCGGCCCCACCAACAACTGGACGCCGCCGGCCGAGATGCGCGCCAAGCTGGAGCCGCTGTTCGACGGCTGCATGCGCGGGCGCACGATGTACGTCATCCCCTTCAGCATGGGGCCGCTGGGCAGCCCCATCGCCCACATCGGCGTCGAGCTGTCCGACAGCGCCTACGTCGCCGTCAACATGAAGCTGATGACGCGCATGGGCCAGGGTGCCATCGAGGTGCTGGGCGACGACGGCGAGTTCGTGCCCTGCGTGCACAGCGTCGGCGCGCCGCTGGCCGCTGGTGAGAAAGACACCACCGCCTGGCCCTGCAACCCGAGCGTGAAGTACATCGTGCACTACCCCGAGACGCGCGAGATCTGGTCCTACGGCTCCGGCTACGGCGGCAACGCGCTGCTGGGCAAGAAGTGCTTCGCCCTGCGCATCGCCTCCAACATGGGGCGCGACCAGGGGTGGCTGGCCGAGCACATGCTGATCCTCGGCGTCACCTCGCCCGAGGGCAAGAAGTACCACGTCGCCGCCGCCTTCCCCAGCGCCTGCGGCAAGACCAACTTCTCCATGCTGGTGCCGCCGGC
>JAKOYD010000104.1 GCA_029780695.1 Pseudomonadota bacterium | reverse complement strand
CGCTATCAATCGCCTGCTGCTGGCGCTGTGGTGTGCTGCCCCGTCCCGCAGGTTTCGCAAGGGGGGCCGCCCATGAACGCCCCAAAGAAAAAGCCCCAGACCATTGCAGCGGACACGGGGCTTTCCAAAGAGCACAAAGCAAAGTTTACCGGTACCGACAACCCCCGTCACTTGCGCGTTATCACCGTCCTGCTGCGCCGCCCGTTGACTCGCGAAAACCTGGATAGCGTGGCAGGGTGCAGCAATGGCCCCGCGCTTGTTGACGACCTGCGAGACCGGGGACTGGAGATGCCATGCAAGCGCATCAAGGTCACAGACCGTGACGGGTTTGTCTGCCGCCCTGGCGTCTATTCCCTGACCGCTGCCGACCGCCGCAAGCTGTATCAATGGATGGCAACCAAGCGCAAGAAAGGGGGCGCAGCATGAGCACACCAACACGCCAGACCATGCAGCAACTGGCCCGCAGCATTGGCGTGTCGCGCCGCTTGATGTTTCAGGCTGCGAACGTGCATCGCTACGGCTGTCCCGAGCTGGTCAAGGCTGCACATGCTGACCTGCTGGCAATGAAGCACTGCGAGACATTGGCAAAGGCACTGCCCCACGACCAGCAGCGCGAGTTTCTGGCCGAACTGCCGACCATGACCCCGCGCCAGCGCCACGACCTGCTGGGCATCATTGCTGGCGACCTGAAGCACCGCACAAAGGGGGGCACGCATGGCTAACGCACGCAATGCCAACCGCCGCAAAGGCAATGCAGCCCATCGTGATGCTGGAGGCTTTATCGCGCTGCCGTGGGCAGTCGTTGATAGCCCGGCATTCACTTCCCTGAGCGTGTACGCCCGCGCCCTTTTGCTGGAGCTTGCACGGCAGTATGTGCGCGACAACAACGGGCGCTTGCTGCTGACCCGCGAGCGCATGGCCGCACGGGGATGGACTTCTAACGACACCTTGACCAAGGCCCGGCGCGAACTGGAGGCCGCAGGGTTTCTCTACCAGACCGTCCGAGGTCACAGACCCAACAAAGCAAGCTGGTATGCAGTGACGTGGGCACCGCTTGATGTGCACCCAGGCTTCGACCCCGAAGCCCTGCCGAACTTCACACGCAGCGCCTACAAAAACGCAAGCCTTGGGCCGCCCCACGGTGTAGAGAGCGCCGCCATTGCACCGCCCCACGGTGTAGAGAGGCCCGCTACTGCACCGCCCCACGGTGCAATGAGAGGCAGTTTTCAGGGTTCGCCTACACCGCCACACGGACACCATCTAGAGAAGCCATCTCCTGGCAACAAAGGGACTGCACCAACTGCGCAGCAGACAACACACAGAACCCTGGCCGGACTGTGGCAGGCCATCGGCGCGAACCCGGCGAAGCTGTGGCACATCGGTGCAAACGGCCCGGCCATCGGCCTGAGTGCACCAATGCACTGCGCAGCTTGAACAACAAGGACACCACCACCATGACCACCAACAAACTGACCCACCACCACCTGACCGCTGAAGAAGTGAACGACGAACACGGCAAGGCCATCATGCTGACCCAGCAAGAGGACGGCTACAACGAGCCGAACACCGTGCTGGTGCATCCGTTCCAGCTTCGCGCAGTCTGCGAACAATTCGGAATCATCGCCAGCGACCCGCAGGCAGCAAAGGCCATCGCCACCTTGCAGCGCCGCATGAAGGCCCTGCATGAGCGTATCGAGGCCCTTGCTGATTGGATGGCGCAGCACAGCGACCACGCCCATGCAGACCTGAGCTATGAGACAACCCAGCTTCAGGCGCTGCAAGACCTGGCAGGCGAATGGTGCGCAGACTTCGAGGAAGGCTTACCCGAAAGCTATGGTGAATGGCCCCACCCGAACACCGCGCCTCCCGAGTGCACCAGTGCACCCGCCGCCCAGGCTTCACTGCTCTGAGGGGAGGGGGGCATTGAATCTCTGACGGGTTCGACCGGGAAACCGGCCTGTCCAAGCTACGCACACAAACCTGTATTTTTCAAAGGAACAACATGACCCGAAAATCTGCACTGCCGACAGTCGCACCGCTGAAAAACATGGGGCCACCTGCACCGCGTGACCTGCCCCTACCGAGTCAAGCGCTATGGGCTGAGATATGCGGTTCACTACCCAGCAGCTATTTCACACCTGGCGACCTGCCCCTGTTGCGCGCCTTTTGCCTGGCATCGCACCACAAGGCCGGTGCTGATGCGCTGGTGCAGCGTGACGGGCTTTTAATCGACGGTAAGGTAAACCCCGCCATTGACCTGAGCGTCAAGCTGGCTGGTTCAATGGCTGCGCTTAGCTCAAAGCTGCGACTGTGCCAGAGCAGCCGGACACGCCCGGAAAGCGCTTCTCTGAAAAAAGTTATGTCTGCCGGTCGCAGGCCGTGGGACTGTGACCCAGCACTAGAGCACTTTTTCTCATGACAGCCGACGAACGCTATCGAAACACCATGCAGGCGCTGGCAAGGCTGGTGCAGGAAAACGCGAAGCTAAAAGAATTGATGCTTGATGCCATCGCAGACATTAGCGACCTGCAAGCCCGCATCGAAGCCGTGAACATGAGGTTCGACGAGTAGGGGCGGGGGCAAACTTCAGAAGGCTGACGTACTCGAATCCCCACTGCTTCCCATTCGCAGAAAAAATCGGGCATGGAAAAACAATCAAGTTCGACCGGCTGGGGAGGCCGCAGGAAAGGCGCTGGAAGGCCGCTAGGCAGCCGCAACAAGCCGCGCCTGATACATGGCCTGCCCATTACAGACTGCCCTGCAAAATGGCTTTTGGCGCTGGTCAACCGCAACGATGCGCCGATGCGCATGCGTGTCTCTGCTGCCAAGGCCCTGCTGCCATTCATGCACCCGCCGGGCTGATCTACATGCACCGACCGAAGCCCGCCCTGTGCGGGTTTTTCTTGCCTGCCGTGGGGCGCGTCCTACGTGAACGGAATTTTTCGTCCACCTACCGAGCCTGGAGCCACCCCTAATCCGTGGGGAGCGTCCAACTCCCGCCGATGGCGGAAGTGTCCTGCACTGGCGACCACGGCAACGCCGCTGTGCAAGTAGGTTATGTCGCTTTTGAAGGTTTGCCCCGGCGCAACGCTGGAAAGTGTCGGCGCGAAAAACGACGGTGCTGTTCGTTCTTGACCGCATGAATCGCAATCTGCTGCGGGGGACACTGCGGGGGATGATCGGCCAGAAAAGAAAAAACCCTAAGTAAATCAATCACTTAGGGCTTATCTTGGCGGAAACGGAGGGATTCGAACCCTCGATGAGGCTCTACACCCCATACTCCCTTAGCAGGGGAGCACCTTCGGCCACTCGGTCACGTTTCCAGCAAAGAAAAGAGATTATAGCGGGCTGTCAGGCCGCTGCGGGCCGGTCGAGGTCAAAAGCGCGCCGCAGCGCCTTGACCGCCAGCTCCATGTATTTCTCGTCGATGACGACGGAGGACTTGATCTCGCTGGTGGAGATCATCTGGATGTTGATGCCTTCCTCGCTCAGCACGCGGAACATCTTGGCGGCCACGCCCACGTGGCTGCGCATGCCGATGCCGACGATGCTGACCTTGCAGATGCGCGGGTCACCCACGACTTCGGCGGCGCCCAGCGCGGGCACGACCTTGTCGCGCAGCAGATCCAGCGTCTTGGCGAAGTCGTTGTGGTTGACGGTGAAGGAGAAGTCCGTCTTGCCGCCCTGGCTGATGTTCTGGATGATGACATCGACCTCGACATTCGCGTCGGCCACGGCGCCGAGGATCTGGTAGGCGATGCCAGGCTTGTCGGGCACGCCCAGCACGGAGATCTTGGCTTCGTCGCGGTTGAAGGCAATGCCGGAAACGACGGCTTGTTCCATTTGTTCGTCTTCCTCGAAAGTGATCAGGGTGCCGGATTTGGCTTCTTCGGTCAGGTCGATGTCCCACGGCGTGAAGCTGGACAGCACGCGCATGGGCACCTTGTACTTGCCGGCGAATTCGACCGAGCGGATCTGCAGCACCTTGCTGCCCAGGCTGGCCATCTCCAGCATTTCCTCGAAGCTGATGGTGGACAGGCGGCGCGCCTCGGGCACGATGCGCGGGTCGGTGGTGTACACCCCATCGACGTCGGTGAAGATCAGCGCCTCGTCGGCCTTGAGCGCCGCCGCCACGGCCACGGCCGAGGTGTCGGAGCCACCGCGGCCCAGCGTGGTGATGTTGCCGCCTTCGTCCACGCCCTGAAAGCCGGTGATGATCACCACCTTGCCCGCGTCCAGATCGGCGCGCACCTTCTTGTCGTCGATGCTGTCGATGCGCGCCTTGGTGTAGGCGTTGCTGGTGCGGATGGGCACCTGCCAGCCGGCGTAGCTGACGGCGGGCTGGCCCTCGGCCTGCAGTGCAATGGCCAGCAACGCGGACGACGCCTGCTCGCCCGTGGCGGCCAGCATGTCCTGCTCGCGCAGATAGTCGGCGGTCGGCTTGCCGGGCGCCAGCTCCTTGGCCAGCCCCAGCAGGCGGTTGGTCTCGCCGCTCATCGCGCTGGGCACCACCACCATCTTGTGGCCGGCGCGCGCCCATTTGGCCACGCGCTTGGCGACTTGCGCGATGCGCTCGGTCGAGCCCATCGACGTGCCGCCGTATTTGTGAACGATCAATGCCATGGCATTCCGAAGTTGCAAAAAACGAAGCGCGCGGCCTTTACACGCCATGGGACGCGCGCAGCCGGCAAACTTTGCATTTTAGCCTGTGGGTGCGGCCGGACCGGGGACCGGCGGATTGCCCGCCTGCCAATGCAGCGAATCGCCCTGCCGCAGCACGTGGCCGCTGCCCACCTTGAGCTGGATGCGGTGGCCGCGCGTGCGGGCTGCCATGACTTGGGATTGCAGTTCGGCCAGTTGGGCTGTGCTGGCTGTCTGCCCATGGACGGCCGCCAACCAATGGCGCAACACGTTGGCGCGGCGCGGCGCCGAAAGCGCCTGCAGCGCCGCCAGCCGCGGTGGGCAACCCGCGGCGGCCAGGTCCTGCGCCGCGACTTCGCTCAGGATCCGCTGGGCCTCGGCCGCATGCGCCGCGCTGCGCGCAAAGGTGGCGCGATACGCCGGAAACGCCTGCTGCAGCGCCGGCAGCAGCCCGGCCCGGATGCGATTGCGCGGATGCCGCCACTCATCGTTCGTCGGGTCTTCCACCCACGCCTGGCCGCGCAGGCGCAGCCAGGCCCGGATGGCGCCACCGGGCACGGCGAGCAGCGGCCGCGCGTAAGCCGTCTTGCCGCGCTGCCAGCGCGCGGGCATTGCCGCCAGTCCCGGCAGCCCGGCGCCGCGCGACAAGGCCAGCAGGATGGTTTCGACCTGGTCGTCCGCATGCTGGGCGGTAACTACTGTTTTAATAGCATCATCCGCAGTACTGGCAAGTGCAAGGCCGTCAAAAGCCGCATAGCGGTGGCGCCGCGCCGCATCTTCCGGGCTCTGGCCGGCCAGCGGGCGCGCGTCCACGCGGCGCACCTGCAGCGGCACGCCCAGCCGCGCGCACAGCGCCACGCAATGGCGCTCAAAATCGTCGGCCGCCGCCTGCAGCCCGTGGTGCACGTGCCAGGCGTGGACCTGCCCCGGCCAGCGCGCGGCGCAAGCCAGCAGCAACGCGGTCGAATCCGCGCCGCCGCTGAATGCCACCGCCAGCGGCAAGGCGGGCGATTCGGCGGCGAAGGCGTCCATCGCCGCGTCCAGCAAGGCGGGGGTGTCGTCGGCAGGCGCAAAAGGATGATCGGACATGCGTCACGCATGGTAATCGGCCGATCTGGCGAGATTTTCTGCGCCCCCTTGTCATCCGGCGGCGCGGCCCCACGTTCTTAGGCGCATGCGGTCGCGTGGCGAGCGCTGTATTCTGTGATGGATCTCGATGGAGGTAACACCATGTGGAAACTGGGCCGGCTTTTCACGATGTTCCGCAAGGAGCTGCTGCTGGCATGGAGCCTGCTGCGCGATCCGCGCGCGCCCGCTGCGGCCAAGATTGCCACGCTGTTGGCCGTTGCCTACGTGGTCAGCCCGATTGACCTGGTGTCCGACTTCATCCCGGTGCTGGGCTGGCTGGACGACGGCCTGATCGCTTACCTGCTGCTGCAAGTGGCTTTCAAGTTTCTGCCGCCCGACCTGATGAGCGCGCTGCGCAGCAAGGTCGAAGCGCGCGTGCGGCCGATTCGCCCCTGACCCGCGCCGACCGGCGCACAGCAAAAAGGGGCCGCGCGGCCCCTTTTTGTTTGGGTGCGGCGGCAACGCCGGCCCGTCAACGATCCTTGGTGTCGTTGAAGCGCCCGTAGCTCATCAGCCGTTCGTAGCGGCGGTCCAGCAGTTCCTTGCCCTTCAGGTCGCTGACCTGGCGCCAGGCATCGCCCAGCGCGCGCTTCAGAAAGGCCGACATCTGGCGATGGTCGCGGTGCGCGCCGCCCACGGGTTCGCTCACGATCTTGTCGACCAGCCCCAGTGCCTTCAGCCGGTGCGCCGTCACGCCCAGCGCCTCGGCCGCGTCCTGCGCCTTGTCGCTGGTCTTCCACAGGATCGACGCGCAGCCTTCGGGGCTGATCACCGAATAGATCGAATACTGCAGCATCAGCACCTGGTCGGCCACCGCAATCGCCAGCGCGCCGCCGGAGCCGCCCTCGCCGATGATGGTCGCGATGATCGGCACCTCGAGCTGCGCCATCTCGTAGATGTTGCGGCCGATGGCCTCGGACTGCCCGCGCTCCTCGGCGTCGATGCCCGGAAAGGCGCCCGGCGTATCGACAAAGGTGAACACCGGCAGCTTGAACTTCTCGGCCGTCTTCATCAGCCGCAGCGCTTTGCGATAGCCCTCGGGCCGCACCATGCCGAAGTTGCGCGCGGTGCGCTCCTTGGTGTCGCGGCCCTTCTGGTGGCCGATGACCATGCAGGCGTTGCCGTTGAAGCGCGCCAGACCGCCCACGATGCTCTGGTCGTCGGCAAAGTGGCGGTCGCCATGCATCTCGACGAAGTCGGTGAAGCAGTCGCGCACGTAATCCAGCGTGTAAGGACGTTCCGGGTGGCGCGCGATCTTGGTGATCTGCCACGGCGTCAGGTCGGAATAGATGTCCTTGGTGAGCTGCAGGCTCTTCTTGTCGAGCTGGTCGATCTCTTCGCTGATGTCGACCGCGCTCTCGTTCTGCACGTAGCGCAATTCTTCGATCTTGTGCTCCAGCTCCGCAATCGGCTGCTCGAAGTCAAGAAAGGTCCGTTTGGCCAACATGGGCTCCTTGAAACGAAAACGACGGCGATGTTACCGGATGCTGGCGCGCGCTCAATACGCCACGGGTGTGGGCTCCAAGGACCGCCACATGTACCACGTGGCCACGCTGCGCCAGGGCGCCCAGCCTTCGGCCACCTCGCGTGCCTCGCTGCGGCTGACCGGCTCGCCCGAGAAGTAGTTGACGCTGATGCCCTTGATCAGCCCCGCATCGTCCAGCGGCAGCACGTCGGGCCGCAGCAGGTGGAACATCAGGAACATCTCGGCCGTCCAGCGGCCGATGCCGCGGATGGCCACCAGCTCGGCGATGATGGCCTCATCGTCCATGTCGTGCCACTGCTCAACGTGGATGCGCCCGCTGTCGAAGTGCAGCGCCAGGTCCACCAGGTATTCGACCTTGCGCGCCGACAGGCCCGCGCCGCGCATGGCGTCCACCTTCAGCTTCAGCACGTGGTCGGGCGTCATGCGCTTGGGCAACGCCTCGAACTTGTTCCACACCGACTGCGCGGCCTTGACCGAAATCTGCTGCCCGACGATGGAACGCGCCAGCGTCATGAAGGCATCGCCGCGCGACTCCAGGCACGCGCTGCCAAAGCGCGGAATCAGGCGCTTCATCACCCGGTCATGCTGGGTGAGGTGCGCGCACGCGTCTCCCCAGTAGGACGGCGTCGTCACCAATGGCGCTTTTGTTTTTGTAGCGCTCATCGCAATATCCGCAAGCGCTGGCGGCCAAAATCATTCATGAACCGCATCATGACGCCGCCTCCCACGTGGTGCCCGTGGGCGAATCCTTGAGCACGATGCCCGCTGCCAGCAGTTCGGCGCGGATGCGGTCGGCTTCGGCAAAGTCCCTGGCCTTCTTGGCCGCCGCGCGGGCGTCGATCTGCGCCTGAATGGCCGCTTCGTCCAGCGTGCTGCCGGCGCGCAGGAAGGTCTTGGCATCGCCTTGCAGGAGGCCCAGCACGCCGCCCAGCGCCTTCAGCATAGACACGTCATGCGCTAGTGCATCGCGCAGAACGCCAAGTTCTGTTTCTGTCGCCAAATCAGTAGCTGCACCAGGCTTCAGACGCTCAATCCCTTGGTTAATCATGCGCACCAAGTCGAACAATACGCCGACCGCCTCGGGTGTACCAAAGTCTTGGTTCATCGCTTCAGCAAAGGCAGCTGCAATTGACCCGGCGTCAACAAACTCCTCAGACAACTTGATATCTGGCAGCGGCACTCCATTGCTTCCACACCAATTCAACCCGGCGTCCAGCGCCGTATACAGCCGCTTCAGCGCCGCGCGCGCGTCCTGTAGATGCACGTCGCTGTAATTCAGCGGGCTGCGGTAGTGGCTGCGCACGATGAAGAAGCGGATCGTCTCGGCGTCGAACTGCTGCAGCACTTCGCGGATGGTGAAGAAGTTGCCCAGGCTCTTGGACATCTTCTCGTTGTCGATGTTGACGAAGCCGTTGTGCATCCACACCGTGGCCAGCGGCACGCCGTTGGCGCCCTCGCTCTGGGCGATTTCGTTTTCGTGGTGCGGGAAGGTCAGGTCAGCCCCGCCGCCGTGGATGTCGAACGTGTCGCCCAGCAACGCGCAGCTCATGGCCGAGCATTCGATGTGCCAGCCCGGGCGGCCCAGGCCATAGGCGCTGTCCCACTTGGCGCCGTCGGGCTCGGTCGGCTTGGCGGATTTCCACAACACGAAGTCCAGTGGGTCCCGCTTGCCGTCGCTCACGGCCACGCGCTCGCCGGCCTGCAATTCGTCCAGCGATTTGCCCGACAGCTTGCCGTAGCCGGCAAACCGGCGAACCGCGTAGTTCACGTCGCCGTTGGCGGCCTGATAGGCCAGGCCCTTGTCCTGCAGCTTGCGCACGATGTCGAGCATCTGCGGCACGTAGTCGGTGGCGCGCGGGTCGCGCGTGGGGCGCTGCACGCCCAGCGCGTCGAAGTCGCGGTACATCTCGGCGATCATGCGGTCCGTCAGCTGGCGGATGGTTTCGCCGTTGTCCAGCGCGCGGCGGATGATCTTGTCCTCGATGTCGGTGATGTTGCGCACGAAGGTCACGTCGTACCCGATTTCGCGCAGCCAGCGCTGCGCCACGTCAAACGCCACCGCCGAACGCGCGTGGCCGATGTGGCACAGGTCGTACACCGTGATGCCGCACACGTACATGCGTACGTGGCCGGGCTCCAGGGGCGAAAAATCTTCCAGCGCACGCGTCAGCGTGTTGTAGATGCGCAGCGTCATCGAAAAAGGCGAAAAAGGGGGTGCCGGTGAAACGGCCTGAAAAGGTCGAAAACGGATGGGTTATCGAGCGTCGCTTTCGCCATCCGGCCACGAAAACCTTGGGCGGCGCCGGCAGCGCCGCGGTGCGGAACGACGCTCCCCTCCAGGAATCCGTGCGTTCGGCCTGCTTGGCTACAATGCCCGCAGTATAAGACGCGCCCTGCGATCCGGCCAGCGCCCGGCGGCATTGCCCGCCCCGGACTCCCCTCTCATGGATCGACTTCACATGACCCTGCGCCCCCCACCCTTGCCGACCCTTTTGCGCCGCGTTTGTCTGGCTGGCATGCTGGCCTTGGCGGGTGCCACTGCGCTGGCCGACGAATACACCGAAGTGCAGCGCCTGCAGCGCGCCGGCCAGGGCACCGAAGCGCTGGCGCGCGCCGACAAATACATCGCCGCCAACCCGCGCGACCCGCAGATGCGCTTCGTCAAGGCGGGCCTGCTGTCGGCTGCCGGCCGCACGGCCGATGCCGAGGAACTGCTGGTGCAACTCACCCGCGACTACCCCGAGCTGCCCGAGCCATGGAACAACCTGGCCGTGCTGTACGCCGGCCGCGGCCAGCTCGACCGGGCCGACGAAGCCCTGCAGGCCGCGCTGCGCATCAACCCCGCCTACGCCACGGCGCTGGAGAATCTGGGCGACCTGCGCGTGCGCCAGGCGGCCGATGCCTACCAGCGCGCGCGCCAGGCCGACGGCGGCGCGGCGGCGCGGCTGGCGCCCCGCATCGACACCCTGCGGGGCCTGATGACCCCGCCCGCCAAGCCCGGCGGCTGACGGCCGGCAGGCACGCAACGGGCCGCTGCGGGAACTTGCGCGGCCTGGCGCGGCACCAAACCGATGGCTCAATTTCCTCTTTTTTCAGGAGCGCTTGCTTTCATGAACTTTTCCAGAAGAACACTGACCCGACTGGCCGCCACCGTGGGCGCCGCCGCGGCACTGGGCACCGCCCTGCCCGCCTTCGCGGCCGACCCGCGCGTGAAGTTCAGCACCACCGAGGGCGACTTCGTCATCGAGGTCTACCCCGACAAGGCCCCCAAGACCGTCGAGAACTTCCTGCAGTACGTCAAGGACAAGCACTACGACGGCACCATCTTCCACCGCGTCATTCCCGGCTTCATGGTGCAGGGCGGCGGCTTCGACAAGGACTACAAGCAGAAGCCCACCCGCCCGTCCATCAAGCACGAAGGCCGCGAGTCGCTGGCCAAGGGCCTGAAGAACCTGCCGGGCACCGTGGCCATGGCGCGCACCGGCGACCCGCATTCGGCCACCTCGCAGTTCTTCATCAACGTGGCGGACAACAGCCGCCTCGACCCCGTCATCCTGCCGCCCGGCGACCCGGTGACCTTCGAATTCCAGGGCCAGCTGCAGAAGGACATTCCGCGCAAGAACGTCGAGAACCATCCGGCCCTCTATGGCTACACGGTGTTCGGCAAGGTCGTCAGCGGCATGGACACGGTGGAAAAGATCCGCAACACGCCCACCGGCGCTGGCGGCCCCTTCCCCACCGACGCGCCGCAAAAAATGGTGGTAATCCAATCCGCCAGAATCCAGTAACCCCCTGAGGCGCCTTCGGCGCCTTCCCCCAAGGGGGACGCGCGCACTGGCCGGGGAAACCCCGGCCACGCCCGCGCTGGCACAGTCGCTGCGGCCTCGCCGTCAACTCCGTCAACCACCTTTTTCTACGTCAGCATGCCCAACCCCCAAGTCGAACTGCACATCAAGGACCGCGGCGTCATCACGCTGGAACTGGACGAAGCCAAGGCGCCCAAGTCGGTCGCCAACTTTCTGGCCTACGTCAACGCCGGCCACTACGACAACACGGTGTTCCACCGCGTCATCAAGAACTTCATGATCCAGGGCGGCGGCTTCGAGCCCGGCATGAAGCAAAAGCCCACGCAGGCCCCCATCACCAACGAAGCCGACAACGGCCTGAAGAACGCGCCCTACACCGTGGCGATGGCGCGCACCAGCGACCCGCATTCGGCCACCGCGCAGTTCTTCATCAACACCGTCGACAACGACTTCCTCAACTTCAAGGCGCCCTCGGCGCAGGGCTGGGGCTATGCGGTGTTCGGCAAGGTGGTGTCCGGCCAGGACGTGGTCGACGCCATTCGCGCCGTGCCCACCACGCGCAAGGGCTTTCACGACGATGTGCCGCGCGATGACGTGGTGATCGAAAAAGCCGTCACCGTCGCCTGACCGGCGCCGCGCCCGCCCCATGACGACCGTGCCCCGGTTCGCCGCGCTGCCCGCGCGTGCGCACTGGCGCACGGTCGATTTCATTTCGGACCTGCACCTGCAGCCGGGCGAGCTGCGCACCTTCGACGCCTGGCGGCACTACCTGCTGCACACGCCGGCCGACGCCGTGTTCATGCTGGGCGACCTGTTCGAGGTCTGGGTGGGCGACGACAGCGCGCTGCCCGGCAGCTTCGAGTCGCAGTGCGGCGACGTGCTGCGCGCCGCGGCCGCCCGCACCGACCTGTTGTTCATGCGCGGCAACCGCGACTTTCTCGTCGGCACGCCATTCCTGTCGCAGCATGGCGTGCACGACCTGGCCGACCCCACCGTGCTCACGCACGCCGGCCAGCGCTACCTGCTGACGCACGGCGACCTGCTGTGCACCGACGACACCGCCTACCAGCAGTTCCGCCAACAGGTGCGCACCGACGCGTGGCAGGGCGAATTCCTGGCGCGTCCGCTGGCCGAGCGCCAGGTCATCGCGCGCCAGATGCGCGCGCACAGCGAGGCACACCAGGCCGCCCAGGGCGTCTACGCGCACACCAACGACGCGCTGGCGCGCCAGTGGCTGCAGGCGGCCGACGCCACCGTGCTGATCCACGGCCACACGCACCAGCCGGCCGACCACGACCTGGGCGCGGACGCCGCCGGCCGCACGCTGACCCAGGTGGTGTTGAGCGACTGGCACGTCACCGCCACCGAAAGGCGCGCGCAGGTACTGCGCCTGACCACCGACACGGGCTTGCAACGCCTCTTGCCCGGCCCCACCTGAAGGGGCATGCTCAAGACCTTGACGCGCTGGATGCGCCGCACCACTGGCGGCCCCCGGCCCATCCCCGACGCGCTGTGGCGAGACACCCTGCGGCACTACCCCTTTCTGCGCACGCTGAGCGCGGGTGAATATGCGCGGCTCAAGCGCCTGTCCGAGCACTTCCTGGACCGCAAGGAATTCACCGGCGCGCATGGGCTGCAGGTGACCGATGCCATGGCCGTCGCCGTGGCCGCCCAGGCCTGCCTGCCGCTGCTGCACCTGGGCCCGGCCTATGCGCCCGAAGACGCCCTGCACTGGTACGACGATTTCGTCGGCATCGTGATGCACCCCGACGACGCCGTGGCGCGCCGCGAATTCATGGACGCCGCCGGCGTGATGCACGCCTACGACGAGGTGCTGGCGGGCGAGGCCATGCACGGCGGCCCCGTCATGCTGAGCTGGCCCGCCGTGCAGCGCGCGGGCGGCCACGCCGAGGCGGGCTACAGCGTCGTCATCCACGAATTCGTGCACAAGATGGACATGCAGGGTGGTGGCGCCGATGGTGCGCCGCCGCTGCCGCGCGGCTTCATGGGCGCGCGCAGCGGGCTGGAGGCGGCGCGCCACTGGTACCGCACCTGGGCGCCCGCCTACGAGCGCTTTCGCGAACAGGTGGTGATGGCGCAGCGCTTCGGCGCGCCCGCGCCCTGGCTCGACGCATACGGCGCCACCGCGCCCGCCGAGTTCTTCGCCGTCGCGTGCGAAGCGCACTTCGTGCAGCCCGAGCGCTTTGCCGAGGAGTTTCCGGAACTGAGCGCGGCGCTGCGTGAGTTTTTCAAGCAAAACGGGCCGCTTGCGCTGAATGGATAAGCGCAGACAGCTTCTTTTTTAATAGCAACCCATCATCGCCGCAGCGGCGCTGCCAGGGTCCGGGTAGCATCCGCGGCCATTTCCCGACACCCACCACACCGTCATCCCCGCGCAGGCGGATCCATGGTGATTGCCCACGCAGGCTGTGTTCCGGCCTGCGCCGGAATGACGAAGAACGGGCGGCGCGTCGCCCCAAACGGTGGGTGCACGCAGCCCTTACGCGGCTGCGCGCGCGTCACGCCGCGACCAGCTGTGCAACCGGCCAGCGCACCGTCACCCGCAGCCCGCCCAGCGTGGCGCTGCGGTCGATGTCGACGCCCAGCTCGTGCAGGCGCGCCAGCCGCCGCACGATGGACCAGCCCAGGCCGCTGCCGCTCTGGCCGCTGCCCAGTTCGCGGAAGAAGCGCTCGCCCAGCCGCGCCCGCGCCTCGTCGCTGAGGCCCGGCCCGGCGTCTTCGACCACCAGCCGCGCGCCGTCACCGCCGCCAGCCGCGCGCACCCGCACGGCCACGCGGCCGCCATCGGGGCCGTAGCGCAGCGCGTTGTCGATCAGGTTGCGCAGCAGCACGGCGGCCAGCGTGGCGCTCATCGGCACGGGGACGGGCGCGTCGGGCCGGTCCAAGTCGATGTGCTGGCCGCGCGCGCTGGCCTGGGGATACAGCTCCTGCACCTGGCGCACGGCGGCGGCGGCCAGGTCGCACTGGCCCTGCGCGCCCTCGCGCGCCTGTGCATCGGCGGCGTCGGCTTCCAGCCGCGCCAGCTGCAGCAGCTGCTCCACCAGCCGGGTCGCCCGGTCGCAGCCGGCGATGGTGGCCGCCAGCGCGGCGCGGCGCTCGTCGTCGTGCGTGGCGCCCTGGGCCACCTGCGCCTGCATGCGGATGGCGGCGATGGGCGTGCGCAGTTCGTGCGCGGCGTCGGCGGTAAAGCGGCGCTCGCTGGCCAGTTGCTCGTCCACGCGGCCGAACAAGGCGTTGAGCGCGTGCACCAGCGGCCGCACTTCGGGCAGCACGCCGTCTTCGGACAGCGGCTGCAGCGCCTGCGGGCGGCGCGCGGCCACGCTGCGGCCCAGCGCACGCAGCGGCCCGGTGGCGCGCCGCACCACCACCACGATGCCCGCCGCCAGCAATGGCAGCGCCACCAGCAACGGCAACAAGGTGCCGCTCAGGCTGGCCATCAGCACGTGGTGGCGCGCGGCCGCGTGCTCGGCGACGTGGATCACGTCCTTGACCTTGCCACCCTCCGCGCGCACGGCGGTGTAGACGTGCCAGTCGGTGCCATCGATGCGCTGGTCCGACAGGCCGCGCGCGTCGGGGCCGGCCAGCGGCTGATCGGGTGCGTGGGCCGAGCGCGCGCGCAGCCGGCCCTTGTGCCAGATCTGGAAGGCCACGCGCGACGGGTAGTCGCGCAGTTGCGGCGGCGCGTGGACGGTCGCGTCGTCGTCCAGCTCATCCACTTCGCCGCTGGCCAGCAGCGCCGCGGTCTGTGCCAGGTGGGCGTCCAGCAGTTCGTTCAGTTCGTGCCGCGTGAACGACCACGACACCAGCAAGGTCGCCAGCCACGTCAGCAGCACAAAGCCCAGCACCGCCAGCGTCAGGCGCTGGGCGAGCGAGGGCGTGCGGCGGGGGCGCGGCATCTCAGCGCACGCATGAAGGCAACAAAGCGCCAGGCAACCGTCGCGACCACGGTGCGGCGCTCACGACTTCCTCGCCACGTAGCCGACGCCGCGGATGGTCTCGATCAGCGCCGCGCCCAGCTTGCGCCGCAGGTTGTGGATGTGCACTTCCACGGCGTTGCTGCTGACTTCGCTGCCCCATTGGTACAGGTGCTGCTCGATCTGGTCGCGCGTCAGCACGCGGCCGGCGTGCAGCATGAAGACGTGCAGCAGGTCGAACTCGCGCACCGACAGCTCGACCAGCGCGTCGCCCTGCCAGACCTGGCGCGCCGCCGGGTCCAGCGACACATCGCCCAGCGTCAGGCGCGTGGTGGGCACGCCGTGCGCGCGTCGCACGAGCGCGCGCAGCCGCGCGGCCAGTTCGGCCAGGTCGACCGGCTTGACCACGTAGTCGTCGGCCCCGCCGTCCAGGCCGCGGATGCGGGCATCCAGCGCGTCGCGCGCCGTCAGCACCAGGATGGGGGTGCGCACGCCCCGCGCCCGCACGGCGGCCAGGGCGTCCAGGCCGTCCTGGCGCGGCAGGCCCAGGTCGAGCACCGCCGCCTCGTGCTGGCCGGTCAGCAGCTCGCGCTCGGCGGCCACGCCGTCGCGCACCCAGTCGACGGCAAAGCCATGCTGGCCCAGGCCCGCCTTCAGGCCCGAGCCGAGCAGCTCGTCGTCTTCAGCCAGCAGCACGCGCATGGCGGTCAGTCCTCGTCGTCGTCATGCGCCGATTGTGCGGCGTGCGCGCCAGCGCTGGCCGGCGGCGCGCCTTGCCACTGCCAGGCCCAGAACGCCAGCACCGTGGCGATCAGCAGCGCCGCCACGCCGGCGAAGGCGCGCTTGACCAGATCCGGCCCTGCGCCAGTCGCGCGCCCCGTCACCATGGGCGCCACCAGGTTGCGCCGCCGCAGCAGCGACAGCCCCAGCACCACGCCGACGTGCGCCAGCACCACCGCCAGCAGCGCGTTGCCAAAGAATTCGTGCACGGCTTCCAGCCAGTCACCGGCCCATTCCTGGTACACGCCCAGGCCGCTCAAGGTCAGCGGCGCGATCAGCGCCAGCAGCAGCACGATGGAGCCGGCCAGCAGCAGGTTCTGGCCCTGGCGGAAATCGATGCGGCCGGTGAATGCCGCCTTGAGCCACGCAGGCGTGCCGTTCACGCGCCTCCACAGCGACGACAGTCGCGCCGGGCGCGGGCCGAACACGCCCCAAAGCAGGCGCGCCACCAGCAGCCCGGCCAGCGTGTAGCCCAGCGACACGTGTACCAGCCGCCAGCGCTCGCCGTCGGCGGTGAGGTAGGCGCCGATGAAGCTGAATGCCATCAGCCAGTGCATGGCGCGCACGGGGGCGTCGACCACCCGGCGCGAAGGGGTTTTTGGGCTTGCAGCGCTTGCTGATGCTGCGCTGGTAGCTATTTTTTCAGTAGCTATCATGAAATTTCCTTTGAAAGATGGGGTGCTGCGCTGGCGCCGTGAACGTCAGCGCGGGATGCGTGCGCGGTCGTCGTCGAAGTCGCCCTGGGCCGCGCCCGGGTGGCAGGCCGCGCAGTTGGCGGCGCTTTTGATGCTGGGGCGGCGGTACACCGCCGGCGCAATGTCTTCGTGCTTGCGCGCGAACCAGCGGCTGCGCGTGATGCGGTCGTCGGGCGGCGGCGGCTCGGCCCGCACGCGCTTGTAGGTGCCGGCGTGTGCCAGCAACCAGTCCGACAGCGCCTTCACCGTGGCGGGGTCCAGCGAGGCATCGCTGCCGTAGTGGCGCTCCAGCCCGTTCATCACGCGCGTCCAAGACGCCGCCGGCAGCAGGCCGGGCGGATACGCCACATGGCAACCGGCGCATTCCTGGGCGTAAGCGGGCGGCACCTGCGCCGGCATGCGGCGGCCACCGTCGTCGGCGTGCGCAGCGCCCGCCAGCAAAGCGGCGACAGCTATCAAATTAAAAGCAGATCGCATGGCGGACCTCATTTCTTCAAGCCGACCAGATAGGCCATCAGGTCGGCCTTTTCCACCGCGCTGCATTCGCGCGAAAACACGTCCTTGCAGTTGCGGCGAAACCATTTGTCCACCTTGGCCTGGTCGGTAAAACGCTCGGCGTTGGCGGCGGGCGCCAGCGCGTCAATGGGTTTGCCGGTGCTGGCGTGGCGCGCCGCGGCGGTGGGCGGCTGGCCGTGGCACGAGGCGCAGCTGAGGTCATTGCCGGCCTTCATGCCGAACAGCTTTTGCCCGCGCGCCGCATCGCCCGGCGCGCCAGCGGCGGCCTGCCAGCGCTGCAGTTGCGCGGCGGGCGTGGTGGCTTGCGCGAAGGCGCCCAGCGGCAGCGCGGTGGCCGCCAGCAGCATGGCGGCCAGGGTGCGGGATAGCAAAGGGGTCATGAACTTCTCCTGCCAGCCCTTCGGGGGCCGGATGGGTTCATGATCGGCAGGGCAACTGAAGACCGTCTTAAGCCTTGCCCGCTGTAGCTATTAAAAACGAAGCATCAAACGCTGATGGGGCCTGCGCAAAGTCCCGATACAGTCCCATTCCAGTGAGCCGACCCTTTAGTCGGCCGATTGGGCAATCTGACGCAGCGCCTGCTCGAACACCTCAGGCGGCTGGCCGCCGCTGATGAGGTGGCGGTCGTTGATGACCACCGCCGGCACGGCGCGGATGCCGGCGCGCTGCCACTCGGCTTCGGCCGCGCGCACGTCGGCGGCGTGGTCGTCGCCCGCCAGCACGGCGCGCGCGGCGGCTTCATCCAGCCCCGCGGCCCGCACGGCGCCCAGCAGCACGTCGACGTGGTCGACGCGTTCGCCGCGCCCGTGATAGGCCTGCAGCAGCGCCTGCTTGAGCGCCAGCTGCGCGGCGGCGCCCTGCAGGCCGGCCCAGTACAGCAGGCGGTGCGCGTCAAAGGTGTTGACGATGCGCCCGCGCCCTTCGGGCTTGAAGGCAAAGCCCACCGCTGCGCCGCGCTCGCGGATGGCGTCGCGGTTGCGGGCGAACTGCTCGGGCGTGCCGCCGTACTTGCGCGCCAGGTGCTCGTCCACGTCCTCGCCTTCGGGCGGCATGTCGGGGTTCAGCTCGAACGGCTGGAAATGCAGCGTGGCCTGCACGGCGTCGGCGCTGTGGCGCAAGGCCTGCTGCAATGAAGCCAGGCCGATGGCACACCAGGGGCAGGCGATGTCGGAAACGAAGTCGATCTTCATCGGCACGGGCATGGGCAACCTTTCAGTCATAGATGCGCTGCAGCAGCGCGATGAGTTGGGCACGCTCGGCGGCCGACAGCGCCGCCGTGGCGTCGATTTCGAGCTGCTCGGCGCTGGCTTCGGCGGCGACGCGCAGCGCCTCGCCCGCGGGGCTGAGCGTGAGGCCGACCGCGCGCCCGTCCTGCGGGTGGGCGTCGCGCTGGACCAGGGCGCGCTCGTCCAGCCGCGCCAGCAGCCGCACCAGGTTGGGCGGCTGCAGGGCCAGTTCGGCGCACACGGCGCGCGAGGTGATGCCGGGGTTGTGGCCGATCAGGCTGAGCACCGAGAACTCGACCGGCTGCAGGTCGTGCGCGGCCATGCGGTCCTTGAACACGGCCATGATGGTGAGCGCCGCGCGGCGGGCGTTGTAGCCGACCAGCGTGCGCAGAAAGCCCGAATCAACCGCCGCGTGCCGCGCCGCCACTCGCGGGCGGCGACGGCCCGCGTCGGTGGCGGCGGGGGCGGCGGGGGCGGCGGGGGCGGCGGGGGCGGCGGCTTCAGCGCTGTCGGTCGTCAGGCTCATGCGGCGCGATTGTGCCAGCGCCTCACCGCGCGCCGGGCTACTTGCAGCTGTAGCTGGCCGCGCTCTGCGGGTCGCCCGAGCCGTTGTAGCGCGCCACCTGCGGGTAGGCACACAGCGGCCGCGTGCGCTGGCCCCAGGCCGCAGGCACTTCGGTGTTGACCACGTTGGCGCCGGGGCCGCGCGCGGTGGCGGTGATGCTGGCCGGGGCGTCGCCCTTCTCGACCCAGTTGACCAGGGCGGTCAGCGCGTCGAACTGGTCGGCCGACGGGCCGCCCGAGCAGTGGTTCATGCCCGGCACCATGAACAGGCGCGAGAAGTCGCTGGCGTCGCCGCCGTTGGCCTGCTTCAGCGCGTCGTACCAGGTGGCGGTGTCGGCGGCCGCGAAGATCGGGTCGGCCGCGCCGTGGTAGACCAGCACCTTGGCGCCGCGGTCGCGCAGCACCGACAAGTCGGTCTCTTTCGGCGGCGTCATGAACGACCAGGACGATTCGGCATACGTCGGCGTGGTGGCGAATATCTTCTGGTAGCCGGCGTCCAGGTCATAGGCCAGCGCGTACTTCAGGCCCGTGGTGGCATTGAAATCGGCCTGGGCCATGGGCGGCGTGTTGAAGATGAAGGCCACGGCGCCCGGGTCGCGCTGGGTGGACTGGGTGTAGTGCCACAGCGCATAGTTGCTGCCCGACACGCCCGGGTCCCAGTAGAACTTGCTGTAGATCGACTGGCCGCCCGGCGCCACGGCACCGGCGAAGATGCGCTGCAACACGCCCTTCTGCTCGCTGCTCAGGCAAGTGCCGTCGCGTGCGCCGGTGCAGGTGGGCACGTCGGTGGCGATGTTGAAGGCCGACTGGCAGGCCTGCACGTCCTGCACCATGCCGTCGGCCACGCCGTCGAGCGCGTCGCACTTGGCGGCGATGCGGCTGCCCAGCAGCGCCCATTCGGCCGGCGTGACGGCCGTGGTGATGTCGGGCTGGCCGGCATCGGTGCCGCTGGCCACGGTGCCGCTGGCGATGCCGGCGTATTGCTTGACCTTGAACAGCTGCGCCACGGCCGCCTTGGGCAGGTGCATGCCCGGCGCGCCAGCCAAGAATCCGTCGTACTGGTCGCCATAGCGCGCCGCCGCCACAAGCGCGTGCCGCCCCCCGTTGGAACAACCACCGATGTAGCTGCGGTCAGGCCCGCGCCCGTAGGCGGCCTTGATCAGGTTCTTGGCCATCGGCGTCAGGCTGCCGACCGCCGCGTAGCCATAGTCCAGCCGCGCCTGCGGGTCGAGCCCGAAGAACGGCGCTGGTGGCTGATGGCCGGCGTCGGAGCTGATGACGGCAAAGCCCATGGTCAGCGCATTGCTGAGCGGCGCGCCGCCGCTGGTCGGCCCGGTGGCGGTCACCACACTGCCGTCGATGCCGCCGTTGGCCTGGTAGAAGTAGCGGCCGTTCCACGCCGTGGGCAGGCGCATCTCGAAGCCGATGGCGTAGCTCTTGCCGTCCACCGGGCTGGTGCGGCGGTTCATCTCGCCCTTGACCAGGCAGTGCTCGGGCACGGGGGCGGCGCCAGCCACCGCCAGGCCGCCGGCCGGCACCAGCGCTGCGGAGGCGATGGTGGTGTTGCTCAGGGTCGCCTTGGCGGCCAGGTCGGTGCAGCTTTGCAGCGTGCCGGGCTGGGCGGCCGACAGCTGCGGCAGGCCGGAGCCGCCGCAGGCAGTCAGCGCCAGCGTAGCCGCTGCCGCCAGCGCCAAGGGGCCGACCGGCGGGCGCGCGCGGTGCGATGGGGTCATGTGTGTCTCCTCGAATGGGTGGGGTGCGCGAGGCACCGGCCCGATCGGCGCCCGGCCCCGCACCGCCAATTTAGTTGTTTGTGATAACTAGATCATCCGGGTTTACCCGAAATCGAAACAGCGATGCAGCTATTATTTTAATAGCTGTCAGCGCAGTCTGAGCATGCGCTAGAGGCCAAAAACAGGCTTGAGCGCGCATGTTGGACCGACAAAAAAACAGCCGGACGCAGAGGACGCAAAGATTTCGCAGAGGACGCAAAAGAAACCAAAAATCCTTTGGCTGTTTCTTTCGCGTCCTTCGCGCATCCTTCGCGCCCTTCGCGTCCGGTTTCCGGCTTGCCTTCGGCGCGGCCAAAGCAACCTCAGTCGTCCGACAGCGCCCGCAACAGCGCCGCGTCAAAAGCCTCGGGCGCCTCGAACTGCACCCAGTGGCCCGCGCCTTCGATCAGCGCCATGCCGCGAAAGTCGGGCGCCGTCTCGGCAAAGCGCTGGGCCAGTTGGTGGATGTACTGGCGATACAGCACATCGTGCGCGCCGTAGATGGCCCGCACCGGGCACGGCACGCGCGGCAGGCTGCGCGCCAGAATGTCGGTGTGCGCCAGGCGGCGGCGCGGCAGGCGGTCGCGCTGCACGTTGGCGATGTGCACTTCCAGCGCCAGGCCGTCGATGAGGTCGTGGTCGTGCAGCATCAGCACGCCCAGGTTGTGGCGGTGGATCTCGGCCTGCTCCTGCGGCGTCTTCAGGTGGCGCCAGCCCTTCAATTCAAACTGCCGCGCCGGCACCACGCCCATGGCCGGCGCGCCCACCAGCACCAGGCGCCGCGCCAGCGCGGGGTGGTCGGCCAGCAGCATGCCCGCCGTCATGCCGCCAAACGAAAAACCCACCAGGTCGACCGGCTGCCCCGCGAACAGCTGCGCCATGCTGTGGGCCAGCGGTGCCAGCATGGCATCGGCGTCGCTGCCGCCCGCGGGGGGGTCGCTGTCGCCAAAGCCCGGCAGGTCGACCGCGAACACGCGCCGCCCCGAATCCACCAGCGGCACGATGTTGCGCACCCAGTGCGTCCACGAGCCACTGCCGCCGTGAAACAGCACCAGCGGCGGCGCATCGGTGGGTGCCGACGGCTCCCACGCGTGCCACACGATGTGCCCCTGCGCGCCGCCGGTGCGCAGCCGCCGGCCCGCGGCCAGCCGCGATCGCTCTGTAATCGAGAGCATGAACGGCACGTCAGGCGAGGGGTCGACGGCGATTGGGTTCATTCGTCGTCCAGGCTGGCCGACCAGCGCTCGCCCCAGCCCGAATCGCCGCCGCGGCCCTGCTCGATAGCGCGGCGGTCGCGCTTGGTGGGCCGGCCGTGGGCAATCGCCAGCGCCGGCTCGGGCGCCAGCCGGCGCGCCTCGGCGGCGTGGGCGCGCGCGGCCACGCTGTCGGGCGTCTCGTCGTACAGCTGCTGCGCCACCGGCGCCGGACCGCGCTGCGACGACAGCGCACGCACCACCACGGCGCGCTCGTCGCGCCCCTGGCGCAGGCGCACCGTGTCGCCGAGGCGCACTTCGCGCGAGGGCTTGGCGTCGGCGCCGTTCACCTGCACGCGGCCACGGTCGATCTGCTCCACCGCCAGCGCGCGCGTCTTGTAAAAGCGCGCGGCCCACAGCCACTTGTCCAGGCGCATGCCTTCCGGTGCGGGTGTCGTGGCGCGTTCGGTGCGGGAACTCATTCGATAGGCAGGGTGACAACGGCGTCAAGGCCGACGATGCGCCCATTTTCCACGCGATTGCGCAGCTGGATATGGCCCCCGAGCGCCTGCACGATTTCGTGGCAGATCGCCAGCCCCAGGCCCGACCCGGTGCTGCCCGCGCCGGCGCTGAACGGCTGAAACAGCCGCGCGGCCAGGTCGGGTTCAACGCCCGGCCCGCTGTCGGCCACGGTGAAGCGCGCGTGGCCGCCTTCGCGCTGCAGCGTGATGGCCAGCAGGCCGCCGCGCGGCGTGTGGCGGATGGCGTTGTGCAGCAGGTTGCGCGTCAGCTCGCGCAGCATCCAGTCGTGCGCGCGCAGCGTGACCGGCTCGGCGCGCAGGTCGAAGTCGAGCGCCTGCCCGGCGATCAGCGGCGCCAGGTCGAGCGCCACGGCGCGCACCACGTCGTCGAACGCGGTGGCGGGCGCGTCGGCCTGCTGGCGCAGCTGCGCCACCTTGGCCAGCGCCAGCATCTGGTTGGCCAGCAGGGTGGCGCGGTCCACGGTGTCTTCGATCTCGGCCAGCGCCTGCGCGGGCGGCACGTCGCCGCGCCGGGCCGACTGCACCTGCGCCTTCAGCACCGCCAGCGGCGTGCGCAGCTGGTGCGAGGCGTCGCGCACGAAGCGCTGCTGCTGTGCCAGCAGATCGCCCTGGCGGCGCATGTGCTGGTTGGTGGCGGCGATCAGCGGCTGCAGCTCGCGCGGCGCGTCGGGCGCGGCAATGGGGCGCAGGTCGTCGTCGGGCCGCGCCTGCAGGTCGTGGCTCAAGGCGCGCACCGGGCGCGTGGCCAGCTGCACCACGGCAATCACGGTGGCGGCGATCAGCGCCACCAGCGCTGCCTGGCGCGCCAGCGTGTCCCACAGAATCTGCCGCGCCAGCGCGTGGCGGATTTCCAGCGTCTCGGCCACCTGCACCACCGCCACGTCGCGCCCGGCGCCGCGCGCCACCGGCTGCAGCAGCACGGCCATGCGCACCGGCTCGCCGCGGAACTGGCCGTCGTAGAAGTCGACCAGCGCGGCGTACGGCGGCTGCACCGGAATTTCGCCGCGCCACATCGGCAGGTCTTCGTAGCCCGACAGCAGCACGCCCTGCCGGGTGGAGATGCGGTACGCCATGCGGCTTTGCAGGTCGGCCTCGAAGGCCTCCAGCGCGGCCGAGGGCACGTTGGCCTGCAGGCGCGCGGCGTCGCCCTCGCCGCTGATCTGCAGCGATTCGCCCAGGCTCTTGGCCGACGCCAGCAGCGTGCGGTCGTAGGCCGTATGGAGCGCACCCAGTGCCTGGCGGTACAGGCTCCAAGTGTTGAAAGCGACGATCAGCAGCACCGGGATCAGGATGCCCGCCAGCAACTGGCGGCGCAGCGAGCGCGTGCGCGGGCGGCTCACGACACCGCCCGCAGCAGATAGCCCAGGCCGCGCAGCGTGACCAGCTCGACGCCCGTATCGGCCAGCTTGCGGCGCAGGCGGTAGGCGACCACCTCGATGGCTTCGTAGCGCACCTCGGCTTCGCCCGGAAAGACCTGCTCGAACAGGCGCTCCTTGGCGACGGCGTGGCCGGGGCGCGCCAGCAGCGCGTGCATCAGCGCCAGTTCGCGCGGGGTCAGCTCCATCGGCACGCCATCGCGGTAGATGGCGCCGCCGTCGCGGTCGTGGCGCAGGCTGCCGATCTGCACGGCGGCGGGCGGCGGCGCGGCGCCTGGCACGGGGGCGCTGCGGCGCACCAGGGCGCGCAGGCGCGCTTCCAGCTCGTCCAGGTCAAAGGGCTTGGGCAGGTAATCGTCGGCCCCGGCATTCAGGCCCAGCACGCGGTCGCCCACGGTGCCGCGCGCGGTCAGGATCAGCACCGGCGTGCGCAGGCCCTGCGCGCGCGCCTGCGCCAGCACCTGCAGGCCGTCCAGGCCGGGCAGGGTCAGGTCGAGCACCACGGCATCGGGCGCGCTGGCGGCCCAGCGCGCCAGCGCGGCGGGCCCGTCGCCCACGGCGGTGACGGCAAAGCCGCGCCGCGCCAGCGTGCGCACCAGCGTCGCCTGCAGCGCGGCATCGTCTTCGACCACCAGCAATTTCATGGCTTGAGGTTCCGAACGACTGGCCTCAATGCCGTCAGTCCCGCGAAGGCGGAAATCCAGGTCTCCATCCACCGCTGCGCCCGATGCGGTAGGGATTCCCGCCTTCGCGGGAATGACGGTAGGTGCGAGCGCGTCACAGTGGAAGTCCGTTGGCTTTGGTTTGTCGCAACATACCGCAGCCGTTGGCAGCTAGGGTAAGCCCTAGGCTTCAGGACAGCCAATTGACAGCCGTTGGGGCCAATATCGATGGGTTCCTATCACGCAGTGGAGACAACCGATATGCGACGCGATACCTTCCTCAAGTCCCTGGCCGCGCTGGCCGCCACGGGTGGCCTGCCCGCCGCCTGGGCGCAGGCCGGCGCCAACCTGAAGATCCTGATCCCCGCCAACCCCGGCGGCGGCTGGGACACCACCGGCCGCGCCTTGGGCAAGGCCATGCTGGACGCCAAGCAGGCCGCCACCGTCACCTACGACAACAAGGGCGGCGCCGCGGGCGCGCTGGGCCTGGCGCCCTTCCTGGCCGGTGCCAAGGGCGACGGCAACCAGATGATGGTGATGGGCGCGGTGATGCTGGGCGGGCTGATCACGTCCAAGTCGCCGCTCAACCTGATGCAGGCCACGCCGCTGGCGCGCCTGACGACCGAATACAACGTGTTCGTGCTGCCGGCCAATTCGCCCCACAAGACCATGGCCGACGTGATCGCGCAGCTGAAGAAGGACCCCGGCAGCGTGAAGTGGGGCGGCGGCTCGCGCGGCTCCACCGAACACATCGCCGCGGCCATGATCGCGCGCGAAGCCGGCGTTGACCCGGCCAAGATCAACTACGTTGCCTTCCGGGGCGGCGGCGAAGCCACGGCGGCCATCCTGGGCGGCAACGTCACGGTGGGCGGCAGCGGCCTGTCGGAGTTTTCCGAATACATCAGCACCGGCAAGATGAAGCCGATTGCCGTCACCTCGGCGCAGCGCCTGCCGGCGCTGAAGGACACGCCCACGCTGAAAGAACTGGGTCTGAACGTCGAGATCGGCAATTGGCGCGGCGTGTTTGGCGGCCCCGGCATCACGCCGGCGCAGCGCAAGGCGCTGATCGACGCCATCGCGGCCACCACCAAGTCGCCGTCGTGGCAGGAAGCGCTGAAGAAGAACGACTGGAACCCGGCGCTGCTCACGGGCGACGAGTTCACCAAGTTCGTCGACAACGAATTCGCCGCCCTGCGGGCGATCATGGCCAAGTCCGGGATGATCACGTAACCCCCTGAGTCGCCTGCGGCGCCTTCCCCCTGAAAGGGGGACACCGCGGGTCGCCGGGGGAACCCCGGCTCGGGCGGTCGCTGGCATGGCCTGCTCCGCGGCCATTCGATCAGGAGATGCACCGCTGCATCTGACCTGCTCCAGCAGGTCCCATTTTGCAAAAGTTGGTTTCAGGCTGTTGCTGTACAAGGGCCTGCAGCTATGAATAAGGTAGCTCGCTGGCCGTTGACTTGATCGGCCACGCGAGCGGAGGAGGCAAGCATGAGCAGTCCGCAACCCAACATCCCGCTCGACCTGCGGCCAGACCACCCAGCGCCCGCGCAGCCCTCGCGCAAGACGCTGCTGTGGGAAACGCTGGTCAGCGTGGCCATCTTCGCGGTGGGCGCGGCCATGGCGCTGGGCGCCATCGGCATTCCGTCCGAAGCCGGCTACGGCGGCGTGGGCGCCAACTTCCTGCCGTGGGTGGTGTCGCTGGCGCTCATGCTGTGCGGCGGCGTGCTGCTGTGGCATTCGCGCACCGGCGGTTACCGCGACATGGAAGACGTGGCCGGCGACGAGCATCCGGACTGGATTCACTTTGTGTGGGTGTCGGCTGGCCTGCTGCTGAACGCGGCGCTGATCGAGCACATGGGCTTCATCCTGAGCTGCGCGCTGGCCTACGTGCTGGCGGTGCAGGGCCTCAAGCGCGCCTACGGCAAGCCGCACGACACCTGGATCACCGACGTGCTGACCGGCGTGGCGATTGCCGCGCCGGTGTACTGGCTGTTCACTCAATTCCTGGCGATCAATCTGCCGGGCCTCACCACCACCGGCTGGCTCTGATCGGAGGCTCGACATGGATACCGTCAACCTTCTGATGCAGGGCTTTGGCACGGCGATGACCGTGACCAACCTGCTGTGGGCGCTGTTCGGCTGCGCTTTAGGCACCGCCGTGGGCGTGCTGCCCGGCATCGGCCCGGCCACCACGGTGGCCATGCTGCTGCCGATCACCGCCAAGGTGGACATCACCGCCTCGATGATCTTCTTTGCCGGCATCTACTACGGTGCGATGTACGGTGGCTCGACCACCTCCATCCTGCTCAACACGCCGGGCGAAACCGCCAGCATGGTGACGGCGATGGAAGGCAACAAGATGGCCAAGAGCGGGCGCGCCGGCGCGGCGCTGGCTACGGCGGCCATCGGCTCCTTCGTGGCGGGCAGCATCGCCACCGTGGTGGTGACGCTGTTCGCGCCGGTGGTGGCCGACTATGCGGTCAAGCTCGGCCCGCCCGAATACTTCCTGCTGATGGTGCTGGCCTTCACCACCGTCAGCGCGGTGCTGGGCAAGAGCACGGTACGCGGCCTGACGGCGCTGTTCATCGGCCTGGCCGTGGGCCTGATCGGCATGGACCAGATCAGCGGCCAGCCGCGCTACACCGGCGGCAAGGCTGAGTTCCTGGACGGCATCGAGATCGTGCTGGTGGCCGTGGGCCTGTTCGCCGTGGCCGAGGTGCTGCACGCGGTGCTGTTCGAGGGCCGCGTGGTGGAGACACAGAACAAGCTGACGCGCGTGCACATGAGCGCGCGCGACTGGCGCCGCAGCGTGCCGGCGTGGCTGCGCGGCTCGGCCATTGGCGCGCCGTTCGGCTGCATTCCGGCCGGCGGCACCGAGATCCCGACCTTCCTGTCCTATGCCACCGAGAAGAAGCTGGCCAAGGGCGAGGACAAGGCCGAGTTCGGCACCGCGGGCGCCATCGAAGGCGTGGCCGGCCCCGAGGCGGCCAACAACGCCACGGTGACGACGGCGCTGATCCCGCTGCTGACGCTGGGCATCCCCACCAGCAACACCACCGCCATCCTGCTGGGCGCGTTCCAGAACTACGGCATCCAGCCCGGGCCGCAGCTGTTTGCGACGTCGGCCGCGCTGGTGTGGGCGCTGATCGCGTCGCTGTACATCGGCAACGTGATGCTGCTGATCCTGAACCTGCCGATGGTGGGCCTGTGGGTCAAGCTGCTGAAGATTCCGAAGCCGCAGCTGTACGCCGGCATCCTGATCTTCGCCACCGTGGGCGCCTACGGCATGCGGCAGAGCAGCTTCGACCTGTTCCTGCTGTACGTGATCGGCGCCGTGGGGGTGGTGATGCGCCGCTTCGACTTCCCGACCGCGCCGGTCGTGGTGGGCATGATCCTGGGGCCTCTGGCCGAGGCGCAGCTGCGCAACGCCATGTCGATCGGCGAAGGCAAGTGGACGGTGTTCATCGACCGCCCGGTGTCGGTGTTCCTGATCGTGGTGATCGCCACCGTGCTGCTGCTGCCGCGCCTGATGCGCTGGTATTCGGGGCGGCGCGCGGTCTGATTTCGGACTGGCTTCAAACCGCCGGACGCGAAGGACGCGAAAGGTTCGCGAAGGACGCAAAAGAAAGACCAAAGCCTGGCTTTGAATTTTTTGGCGTCCTCTGCGAAACCTCTGCGTCCTCTGCGTCCGGTTTTTTGTTTTAAATAAGCCGCCAGCGCTTATCCATCCAGCGCAAGAAGCTACATTTTTAATAGTATTGGCCCTGCGTCAGACCAGCCGCTCGATCTTCTTGTGGCGCCACACCAGCCAGTAGAAGGCGCTCTGCAGCAGCAGCATGGTGCAGAACACCACCGGGTAGCCCATCCACACGCCGTCCAGGCCGTAGCGCGCGCTCAAGACATGCGCCGCCGGCAACTGCACCAGCAGGATGCAGCCCACCGAAATGGCCACGGGCACCATCACCGTGCCGCTGGCGCGCATGACGCCGGCAATCACGGCCTGCATGCCGAACACCACCGAGCTCCACAGCATCAGATGCAGCAGCCCCTCGGCCATGCGGCGCACGGGCTCGTCGGTCAGGAAGAAGCCCAGCAGCCATGGCGCCAGTAGGTAGCCCGCCAGCACCAGCGCGCCCGTCAGCAGCACGTTCAGCAGCAGCCCCGTGTGCACGATGGCGCCCAGCCGCTCGGCCTGCCCGGCGCCGATGAATTGCGCGCCCAGGATGGATGCCGTGATGGCGATCGACAGCGCCGGAAACTGCACGTAGTTGACGATCTGGTTCACCGCGCCGTAGGCGGCCGTGGCGTCGGCGCCGTAGCGGTTGACCAGGCCCAGGATGGCCAGCTCGGCCAGCGAGATGGTGACCATCTGCACGCCCGTCGGCACGCCTATGCGCAGCACGCTTTTGAGCAGCGCGGGGTCGATCCACAGCGCGCGCTGCAGCGCCGCGTCGGGCGCCAGCGGGTGGCGCTTGCGCCGCAGATACAGCACCAGGAAGGTCAGCGCCACGCCCGTGGACACGAAGCCGGCCACCGCCGCGCTCACCACGCCCAGCTGCGGCAGCCCGCCCCAGCCGCGGATGAGCGCCGGCGTCAACGCCAGCCCCATGCCGGTGGAAATCAGCAGCGCGTACAGCGGCGTCAGCGTGTCGCCCACGCCGCGCAGCAACTGGGTGTACAGGATGAACACCAGCAGCAGCGGCATGGTCAGCATCATCACGCGGGCGTAGGCCACGGCGTCGCCCAGCACTTCGGGTGCGGTGCCCAGCGCCTGCAGCGCCGGCCGCGCAAACAGCTCGCCCAGCACGGCGGCGCTCACGCCGATCAGGCCGCCCAGTGCCAGCGCCGTGCCGGCAATGGCCTTCACCTTGCCCGGCTCGCGCGCGCCCCAGGCCTGCCCGATCAGCACCGAGGCGCCCGCCCCCACGCCAATGATCAGCGCGATGAAGAAAAACACGATGGGAAACATGCCCGCCACCGCCGCCAGCGCGTGCGTGCCCAGCATCTGGCCGATGTAGACCGCGTTGATGCTGCCCGACAACGACTGCAGGATGTTGGCCAACACCATCGGCCCCAGAAAGACCAGGTAGATGCGCCACAGGGGGCGGCGGGCGGCGGCGCCAGGCAAAGCTTTGTTCATGGTGAAGGGGGATTGTGGGGGCGGCGGCGCGTCGGGCGTCGCGCGTCCAGGCGATGCGGGGGTGCGCAAGGCGCTAGCCGCAGCGTGAAACGGCCGCGCGGGCGGCTTTCATGAGATCAAGGAAGCCGGTTTGGCCGATCAGCCCGGGGCGGCTTCAAACGCGTCGCGCGCCAGCCAGCGCAGATGGGCGCGCACGTCGGGCGGCCAGGCGTCGATGCGGGCGTCAAAGGCGCCGGGGTGTGCCGCGAACAGCGCGCGCGCCGCTTCCTCGAACTCGGGCAAATGGCTGGCGATGCCGCTCATGAAGCGGTAGGCGCGCTCGCGTGCCAGTCGGCGGGTGTCGCGCTCGGCGCCTTGCTGGCGCGCCGCATCGACCAACCGGCGCAGCGCGGCCGACGCCCCGCCGGGCTGCGCGGCCAGCCAGTCCCAGTGGCGCGGCAGCAGCGTCACCTCGCGCGCCACCACGCCCAGGCGCGGCCGGCCCACGCCCCGGCGTGCGGGCGCTTCGTCGGTCGATGGCGCTTCGTCCTGCGCCGCATCGGGCTGCAATGCCTGCAGCCATTGCGCCAGCGCGGCGGCGTTGCCGGTCGGGGGCGGCACATCGACCGGCGCCCCGCTGCGGTCGTCGAACAACAGCAGTGTGTCAGGCCGGCCATGCCACGGCGCCAACGCCTGCGCCACGGCCTGCAGGCTGCCGCTGGCGACGCGCTGCATGCCGGCGAACGCGGTGAAGGATGGCGCCGGTGCGCCGGCGGAGGAGACTGTCGGGGTCATGGTGTTCGCTGCGGTCTTGACGTTCAAGCTCAAATATTACCATGTATAAATTAAATTACCAAGGTAATATTGAATCGAGCGTCGAAGACCGACCTGGCCAAAAATCCATCGATTTTGGCCTTCTGCGCTTACCGGGATTGCGTTGACAGCTATCAAATCAGACGCATTCGGCGGCTTTGCCACGGCGCTTCATATCGGCGCAGCGGCGGCTCACCTTGTCCACAAGCGCCGCCCAGAAAAGCCCCGTGTGCCCGCCTTCCGGGACCACACCAGCGGCATGGGTAAAGCGCGCCGCCGCAGGCGGACCTTGCCTCAGCCCCCGGCGGCGGGCGCGACGGATGCACCCTGGATGCCGTGGCGCTGCAGGGCATCGGCGACGAAGCCGCTGGCTTTCTGCCGCTCGACATACGCCGCCAGATACGCGGCCGCGTCGGCCCCGCGCGCCTTGCCCACGCCCATGGCCTGCTGGATCATCATGAAGCGGCCGGGCAGCAGGCGGTGGCCGGGAAAGCGCGCCAGGTCCGATTCCAGCTGCTGGCGCACGCCGGCGGCGACTTCGGCCTTCTGCTCTACAAACACGTCGACCACGGCGGGCGAGGTCGGCGCGCGCACGATGTCGGCTGCCTTCAGTTCACGGGTCAGGAACAGGTCGTACGCGCTGCCCTTGCCCACCACCACGCGCGTGCCGGCGCGGTCGACCTCGTCGTTGGCTTGCAGCGGCGACGCCTGCGGCACCATGTAGCTGCCTTCGATCAGCACATAGGGCGCGGTAAAGGCGATGTGCTCGCCGCGCTTGGGATCGATGGCGAAGAAGCCGATGTCGGCGCGCCCCTGCTCGACGGCTTCGACCGACTTGCCGGCGGCGTCGAACACCACCAGCTCGATCGGCACGCCCAGCGCCTGCGCCAGCCCGTTGGCCAGGTCGATCGACACGCCGAAGGGCTGGCCGCTGGCCGCATCGCGGTTGGCCAGGATGGGGTTGCCGAGGTTGATGGACGCACGCAGCGTGCCGGTGGGCGCAAAGGCCTGGACGATGGCGGGAGTGGTGTTCATGGTGCGAAAAGTGGACTGACAAGCTCGTGGTGGGACAGCGTGCGCCCGAGAGGCGGGCGCCGCCGGTCAGACGCGATTCTGCCGTGCCATCGCACGTCGACGCCGCAAACATCTCGACGCCATGACGCGCCACGTGCCGCATCTTCGTGCCACGCCCCGCCCGCCATCACCGTCAACGCACGCTCGCCAAGTCCTACAAACGTGAGCGGATGAGGACGACGAGGGGCACGCGCCGCTCGTCCAACAATCTCTTCACGACGGCACACGGCGTCGCGGCTGGCAGGTCCATCACTTGCCGATATTCTTATTTTGAGTGGTCATAGGAGCATCGACATGAATTTCATTATCTGGTTGGTGGTGGGCGGCGTTCTGGGTTGGTTGGCCAGCCTGATGATGCGCACCGACGGGCAACAGGGCGTCATCCTGAACGTGGTGGTCGGCATCGTCGGCGCCTTCCTGGGCGGCCTGCTGATTTCGCCCATGGTGGGCGTGGGCAACATCAATGACGGCAACTTTTCGCTGCCTTCGTTGCTGGTGTCTCTGGTCGGCGCAGTGATTCTGCTGGCCATCGTCAACCTGTTCCGTCGCGGCCGCGTGCGCTAAGCGCCATCGGCCCGACGAAAAGCCACCGCCATCGCAGTGGCTTTTTTGTGGGCGCGTGGCCGCCGCCCGCCAGTGGCGTGGCATCGGCGCAGGCCATTACCATGCGGCATGGCTTCGCCCGACCCTGCACCGTCCATGGCATCGTCCAGCTTGCCGCGCGATGCGGCCAGCGTGCTTGAGCTGGCCGCGCGCTCGATGTTCGACCTGTTTGCCAGCGCCAGCGAAGGCATGCTGCTGGTCGACCGAGAAGCGCGCGTGGTGTGGATCAACGACCAGTACCGGCGCTATTTGCCGGCGCTGGGCTTTCCGCGCGAAGAAGACTTCGTTGGTCACCCGGTGTCCAGCGTGATCGAGAACACGCAGATGCACCAGGTGCTTAAGACCGGCAAGCCGATCCTGATCGACCTGCTGACCAACCGTGCGGGCACCTTCGTCGTCAGTCGCATTCCGTTGCGTGACGACCAGGGCGACGTGATTGGTGCTTTGGGCATTGTGCTGTTCGACCAGACCGGCACCCGCATGCAGCCGCTGGTGGCCAAGTTCGGACAACTGCAGCAGCAGTTGCACGACGCGCAGCAACAATTGGCGGCCAAACGCACCGCCAGCGCGCATGGCGCAAGGCAATCGCGCTATACTTTTGCGAGCTTCGTGGGCAGCAGCCCGGCCGCCAGCGAGGTCAAGCGCCAGGCGCGCCGGGCTGCGCAGTCGGGTAGCCCGGTGTTGCTGCTGGGCGAAACCGGCACCGGCAAGGAACTGTTGGCGCACGCCATCCACGCCGCGTCGCCACGCGCCGAGGGGCCGTTCGTCAGCGTCAACATCGCCGCCGTGCCCGACACGCTGCTGGAGGCCGAATTCTTCGGCACCGCGCCCGGCGCCTACACGGGGGCCGACCGCAAGGGCCGCGTGGGCAAGTTCAAGCTGGCCGACGGCGGCACGCTGTTCCTCGACGAAATCGGCGACATGCCACCCGGGCTGCAGGCCAAGCTGCTGCGCGCGCTGCAGGAAGGCGAGATCGAACCCCTGGGCAGCAACCAGCTGGTGCCGTTCAACGCACGCGTGATCGCGGCCACCAGCCGCGACCTGCCGGCGCTGGTGGCGCGCGGGCAGTTTCGCGAAGACCTGTACTACCGCCTGAACGTGTTGCCGGTGCGCGTGCCGCCGCTGCGCGAGCGGCGCGGCGACATTCCGGCGCTGATCGAGGTGTTGGGCGAAGACATGGCCCACCGCGGCAGCCCGCCGCCCGAGCTGGGCGAAGACGCCGTCGCCCTGCTGGCGGCGCAGCACTGGCGCGGCAACATCCGCGAACTGCGCAACGTGCTGGAACAGGCCGCCCTGCGCGCCGATTCCGACCGCATCGACGCCGCGCAGATGGAGGCGCTGCTGCGCCAGTCTGGCCTGGCGCAGGTGCAGCCCGTGCTGCCGCCCGAACCCGCCTTGCCCGACGCGGGCGCGCTGCTGCGGCCGCTGGGCGAACAGGTGGCCGAGCTGGAGCAACGCGCCATCGCCGCCGCGCTGCAGGCCACAGGCGGCAACAAGCTGGCGACGGCGCGGCTGCTGGGGGTGTCGCGCGCCACGCTGTATCAGCGGCTGCAGACGCCAGAGTAGCCGTCAGACCAGGGTGGGCCTACAGACAAACCCTGAACGAAATTCAATCAAATGCCTGATTTTCATGCATAGAAAATGTATTTTTATCAGGCACTTCAATGCAGGCGGTTTTCATGGCCCAATAAAATCAATGAGTTAGGCGCTGGCACAACTCCTGCATGAATGGGTTCGTCCTCATTTCATTTGCATCGACAGGAGCCCCTCATGCAACGCCGCACCCTCATTGCCGTCGCCGCCCTTGCCGCCGCCGCGAGCGCCCCTGCCCTGGCGCAGTCGGACACGATCAAGATCGCCCACATCTACAGCAAGACCGGCCCGCTGGAGGCCTACGGCAAGCAGACCCAGACCGGGCTGATGATGGGCCTGAACTACGCCACCGGCGGCACCATGACGGTGGCCGGCAAGAAGATCACCGTGATTGAAAAAGACGACCAGGGCAAGCCCGACCTGGGCAAGAGCCTGCTGGCCGCCGCCTATGCCGACGACAAGGTCGACCTGGCCATTGGCCCCACGTCGTCGGGCGTCGCGCTGGCCATGCTGCCGGTGGCCGAGGAATACAAGAAGATCCTGCTGGTCGAGCCCGCCGTGGCCGATTCGATCACCGGCGACAAGTGGAACAAGTACATCTTCCGCACCGGCCGCAGCAGCAGCCAGGACGCCATCAGCAACGCCGCCGCGATGGACAAGGATGGCGTGTCCATCGCCACGCTGGCGCAGGACTACGCCTTTGGCCGCGACGGCGTGAAGGCGTTCAAGGACGCGCTCAAGCACGCCAAGATCGTGCACGAGGAATACCTGCCGCAGAACACCACCGACTTCACCGCCGGCATTCAGCGCGTGGTCGACGTGCTGAAGGGCAAGCCCGGCCGCAAGGCGATCGAGGTCATCTGGGCCGGCGGCACGCCGCCCTTCAACGCGCTGGCCGCGCAGGACCTGAAGAAGCGCTACGACATTGACGTGTTCACCGGCGGCAACATCCTGCCCGCGATGGCCGCGTACAAGAACTTCCCGGGCATGGAGGGCGCCACGTACTACTACTTCGGCATCCCCAAGAACCCGGTCAACGAAGCGCTGGTGTCGGCGCACTACAAGGAATTCAAGACGCCGCCGGACTTCTTCACCGCCGGCGGCTTCAGCGCCGCGATGGCAGCCGTGACCGCGCTGAAGAAGACCAATGGCGACACGCGTGCCAACACGCTGATCAACGCGATGGAAGGCATGAGCTTCGACACGCCCAAGGGCAAGATGACCTTCCGCAAGGAAGACCACCAGGCCATGCAGAGCATGTACCACTTCAAGATCAAGGCCGATCCTGCCTTCGCCTGGGGCGTGCCTGAGCTGGTGCGCGAGATCAAGCCGGAAGAAATGAGCGTGCCGATCCGCAACAAGCGGTAAAACGGCCCACCCTGAGCCGACGGCGTCGGCTCCCCTCAAGGGGCGTCGCTGGCGGACCGGCAAAGCCGGCTCCGCGGCGACCTCGAACGGGCAGCGTTGCGCGCCGCCCTGGAAGTGACCGAGATGAGCGCCTTATCCACCCAAGACCTCACGATCCGCTTCGGCGGCCACGTGGCCGTCAACGCGGTCACGTGCCGCTTCGAGCCCGGCACGCTGACGGCCATCGTCGGGCCCAACGGCGCTGGCAAGACGACGTATTTCAACCTGATCTCGGGCCAGCTCAAGGCCTCGTCCGGCACGGTGCACCTGGGCGGTCAGGACCTGTCGGGCCTGTCGCCGTCAGCGCGCACCAAGGCCGGCCTGGGCCGCGCGTTTCAGCTGACCAACCTGTTCCCCAATTTGTCGGTGCTGGAAAACGTGCGCCTGGCCGTGCAGGCACGCCTGTATGACGGCCTGAACCTCTGGAGCATCTGGAGCGACCACCGCGACCTGACCGAGCGCGCCCTGGCCCTGCTGGATTCCGTCGCCATGGCCGACAAGCACGACATGCCGGTGGCCAGCCTGCCGCATGGCGACCAGCGCAAGCTGGAGGTGGCGCTGCTGATGGCGCTCGATCCGCATGTCTACATGTTCGACGAGCCCACCGCCGGCATGAGCCACGACGAAGCGCCTGTGATCCTGAACCTGATCCGCGAGCTGAAGAAGGACAAGCGCAAGATCATCCTGCTGGTGGAGCACAAGATGGACGTGGTGCGCGAATTGGCCGACCGCATCATCGTGCTGACCAACGGCTCGCTGGTGGCCGATGGCGATCCGGCCGAGGTCATCGCCTCGCCCGTGGTGCAGCAAGCCTATCTGGGCGTGACCAAGGAAGACGAGGTGGCGGCATGAGCACCTTGCCTTGCTCCTTCCCCCGCTGGGGGAAGGTTGGGATGGGGGTCAGCCCTGTCGTTGATCCAAGCCGGCTTGCCCCCACCCCTGCCCTCCCTCAGCGGGGGAGGGAATGAAGACCATGAGCACCAACCTCCTCGAACTCTCCGGCGTCCACACGCACATCGGTGCGTACCACATCCTGCACGGCGTTGACCTGGCGGTGCCGCGCGGCCAGCTCACCATGCTGCTGGGCCGCAATGGCGCAGGCAAGACGACGACGCTGCGCACCATCATGGGCCTGTGGCAGGCCAGCCAGGGTCGCATCAGCTTCAACGGCCAGGACATCACCAGGAAGCACACGCCGCAGATCGCCGGCATGAACATCGCCTATGTGCCCGAAAACATGGGCATCTTCGCCGACCTGACGGTGAAGGAAAACATGGTGCTGGCCGCGCGCAGCGCCAAGACCGCCGCGCAGATCGACGGTGAGCGGCTGCAGTGGATCTTCAAGCTGTTTCCCGCCGTCGAGAAGTTCTGGAACCACCCCGCCGGCAAGCTGAGCGGCGGCCAGAAGCAGATGCTGGCCGTCAGCCGCGCCATCGTCGAGCCGCGCGAACTGCTGATCGTTGACGAACCGAGCAAGGGCCTGGCGCCCGCCATCATCAACAACATGATCGACGCCTTCCAGCAGCTGAAGGCGAGCGGCGTGACGATTCTGCTCGTCGAGCAGAACATCCACTTCGCCAAGCGGCTGGGCGACACCGTCGCGGTGATGGATGACGGCCGCGTGGTGCACGCCGGCACCATGGCGGCGCTGGCGCAGGACGAGGCGCTGCAGCAGCGGCTGCTGGGGTTGTCGCTATGAAAAACATCCATACGGGACGCGAAGGACGCAAAGGATTCGCGAAGGACGCAAAAGAGACATTCACGATGTTTCCTGGCTTTTTTCGCGCTCTTCGCGTGGTCTTCGCGTCCTTCGCGTCCGGTTTTCAGACTGCCATGCCATGACCACTCGCGACCTCGACTACAAACCCCTTCTGCTGGTGCCCGTGCTGGCCCTGATCGCGCTGCCGCTGATCGGCTCGGGCTCGACCTGGCTCACGCTCACGGTGGCGGGTCTTGCCATGGGCATGATCATCTTCATCATCGCCTCGGGGCTGACGCTGGTGTTCGGCCTGATGGACGTGCTGAACTTCGGCCACGGCGTGTTCATCGCGCTGGGCGCCTTCGTCGCCACCAGCGTGCTGGGCGCGATGGGCGACTACACCGGCTCAGGCGACATCTGGCGCAACCTGATGGCCGTGGTACCGGCCATGATCGTGGCCATGCTGGTGGCCGGCGCCGTCGGGCTGGCGTTCGAGCGCTTCATCGTGCGCCCGGTGTACGGCCAGCACCTGAAGCAGATCCTGATCACCATGGGCGGCATGATCATTGGTGAAGAGCTGATCAAGGTCATCTGGGGCCCGCAGCAGATTCCGCTGCCGCTGCCGGGTGGCATGCGCGGCTCTTGGCTGATCGGCGAGGCGGCGGTCGAGAAATACCGCGTCGTCGCCGTGATCGTGGGCGCCATCGTGTTTGCCGCCCTGGCCTGGACCTTGTCGCGCACCAAGGTCGGCCTGCTGATTCGCGCCGGTGTGCAGGACAGGGAAATGGTCGAGTCGCTCGGCTACCGCATCCGGCGCCTTTTTGTTGGGGTGTTCGTGGTGGGCAGCGCCCTCGCCGGCCTGGGCGGCGTGATGTGGGGGCTGTACCAGCAGAACGTGATTCCGCAGATGGGCGCGCAGGTCAACATCCTGATCTTCATCGTCATCATCATCGGCGGCTTAGGGTCAACCACGGGCGCGCTGATCGGCGCACTGCTGGTGGGGCTGATGGCCAACTACACCGGCTTCCTGGCGCCCAAGGTCGCGCTGTTTTCCAACATCGCGCTGATGGTGGCGGTGCTGCTTTGGCGGCCACAGGGTGTTTACCCCGTCACGAACCGATGAGTCGTCGGCACATGAATTTCTTTGAACGCACAAGACGCAAAGCAAGCGCAGAAATCCATTTGATTGATTTTGGTTTTTTTGCGCGCTTTGCAAAACCCTCGCGTCTTTTGCGTTCAAGCGTTTTCTGACTTCTTCACATGCTCAGTCGCCTGCTTTCCCACGACCTGCCGCGCAACAAGCTGCTGGCCCTCATCCTCGTCGCCATCGTGCTGGGGCTGGCGTTCGCGCCCTTTCTGTTCCCCGGCGTCAAGGCGCTCAACGTGGCGGCCAAGGTGCTGATCTTCGTGGTGCTGGTGGCCGGCTTCGACCTGCTGCTGGGCTACACGGGCATCGTCAGCTTTGCGCACACCATGTTCTTCGGCATCGGGGCGTATGGCGTGGCCATCGCCACCACGCAGCTCGGCCCGACCTGGGGTGCGCTGGCGGCAGGCACGGCGGGTGCGCTGGTGGTGTCGCTGCTGCTGTCGCTGGCCATCGGGCTGTTCTCGCTGCGGGTGCGCGCCATCTTCTTCGCCATGATCACGCTGGCCGTGGCGGCGGCGTTCCAGACGCTGGCTTCGCAGCTGTCTGAATGGACCGGCGGCGAGGACGGCCTGACCTTCAAGCTGCCCGAGGTGCTGATGCCGAGCTTCGAGCCGTTCGAAACCGAGCTCTTCGGCGTGCTGATCGACGGCAAGATCATCACCTATTACGGGCTGTTCGTGGTCGCCGTGCTGCTGGTGCTGGCCATGCTGCGCATCGTCAATTCGCCCTTTGGCCGCGTGCTGCAGGCGATCCGCGAAAACGAATTCCGCGCCGAGGCCATCGGCTACCGCGTGGTGGTGTATCGCACGCTGTCGTCCGTGCTGTCGGCGCTGTTCGCGTGCCTGGCAGGCTGCATGCTGGCGCTCTGGCTGCGCTACAACGGGCCGGACACCTCACTCAGCTTCGAGATCATGATGGACGTGCTGCTGATCGTGGTCATCGGCGGCATGGGCACGATCTACGGCGCCATCATCGGGTCGGTGCTGTTCCTGGTTGCCCAGAGCTATCTGCAGGACCTGCTGCGCATCGGCAGCGAAGCCACCGCCAGCGTCCCCGTGCTGAGCGCGCTGCTGTCGCCCGACCGATGGCTGCTGTGGCTGGGCCTGCTGTTCGTGCTGTCGGTCTATTACTTCCCGACCGGCGTGGTGGGCCGCCTGCGCGCGCGGGGCGCCGCGGCCGCGGCCGCGCACTGACGCCGCACCGCTGCCTGTTTTCGCCCCCCTCTCCCTGTTTCTTTCGTCCACGAGCCGCCATGCCCTCCACCTCCCACTACATCGAATGCGCTGGCCGCGAGATCCACTTCACCGACTGGCAGCCCGAAGGCCGCACGCCGCGCGGCACGGTGATCGCGTGGCATGGGCTGGCGCGCACCGGGCGCGACATGGATGAGCTGGCGGCGCATCTGGCGGCCGGCGGCTGGCGCGTGGTGTGCCCCGACACGCTGGGCCGCGGCCTCAGCCAGTGGGCCGAAAGCCCCAAGGACGAGTACTGTCTGGCCTTCTATGCGCGCCTGGCACGCGACCTGCTGTTGCAGCTCGGTGTCGACCAATGCCACTGGGTCGGCACGTCGATGGGCGGCGCCATCGGCATGGTCAGCGCGTCGGGCTATTTCGAGCCTGAGTTGAAGAAGCGCATCCGCAGCCTGGTGTTGAACGACAACGCGCCGCAGCTGGCGCAGGCGGCGGTGGAGCGCATCAAGGCTTACGCGGGCCAGCCGCCCACCTTCCAGCGCGTGACCGAGCTGGAGCAGTTTTTGCGCACCGCCTACCGGCCATTCGGCTTTTTGACCGACGCGCAGTGGCGGCGGCTGGCCGAAACCAGCACGCGCCGCCTGCCCGACGGGCGCGTGACGCCGCATTACGACCCGGCCATCGTCGGCCAGTTCGTCCATTACCCCGACGACTACCTGCTGTGGCACCACTACGACGCGCTCGACCTGCCGGTGCTGTTGCTGCGCGGCGTCGAATCCGATCTGGTGCTGAAGGACACGGCCGAGCAGATGACCACGCGTGGCCCCGGTGCGCGCGGCCAGTTGCAGTGGGTCGAGGTGCCGGGCTGCGGGCACGCGCCGGCGCTGAACGTGCCCGATCAGCTGGCGCTGGTCAGCGGCTTCATCGAGCGCGCCCATGAGCCGGAGACGGCCGTCGCGGCATAAGCCTTATCCGGCGCCAGCGCTTGCCTGACAACGGTATCTAGCTATATTTAGCATAGCATAAGGCTCACGCCTTGGCGCCCGCCGCCAGCGCGCGTTCGCGTGTGGCGGCGGCTGCACTGCCGTCGGCGCTGCGGGTGGGCCAGCCTTGCAAATGATCCTGCACGATCTCGGCCAACGCGGCCAGCCACAGCGGGTCGTCGTTGAGGCACGGGATGTAGTGAAAGTCCTGCCCGCCGGCCGCCTTGAAGGATTCCTGCCCTTCGATGGCAATCTCCTCCAGCGTTTCCAGGCAATCGGCCACGAAGCCCGGGCACACCACGTCCACGCGGCGCGTGCCGGCCCGGCCCAGTTGCTCCAGCACCGTCTGCGTGGCGGGCTCCAGCCACTTGGCCTTGCCGAAGCGCGACTGAAAGCTCACCCCCCATTCGCCGTCCTTCAGCGCCAGCCGCTCGGCCAGCAGGCGTGCCGTCTTCAGGCATTCGCAGTGATAGGGGTCGCCCAGCGTCAGCGTGCGCTCGGGCACGCCATGAAAGCTCATCACCAGCTTGTCGGGCCGGCCATGGATCTGCCAGTGCTGCTGAACGCTGTGCGCCAGGGCGCGGATGTAGCCGGGATCGTCGTGAAAGCGGTTGACGAAGCGCAGCTCGGGCACGTGGCGCACCTGGCGCGCCCAGTCGGCCACGGCGTCGAACACGCTGGCCGTGGTGGTGCCCGAATACTGCGGGTACAGCGGCACCACCAGCACGCGCGTGCAGCCGTCGGCCTTCAATTCGTCCAGCCGCGACGCCACCGAAGGGTTGCCGTAACGCATAGCCAATCGCACGCTCACGGCGTGGCCGCGTTCGCCCAAGTAGCCGCGCAGCATCGTCGCCTGCTTGCGGCTCCACACCATCAGCGGCGAGCCATCGTGCGTCCAGATGTCGCGGTATTTGGCCGCCGACTTGGCCGGGCGCGTGCGCAGAATGACGCCGTGCAGGATCGGCTTCCACAGCGCCGGGGGAATTTCGATGACGCGCGGATCACTCAGAAACTCAGCCAGATAGCGGCGTGTTGCCGCGGGCGTGGCCTCGTCGGGCGTTCCCAGGTTGCACAGCAGCACGCCAACGCGTGCCGGCCGGCCGTGCTGGAATTCGGGCTCGGGTCGAAAGGGCATGCGCTATTCTCGGGCATGACAGCCCTTCGCCCGTGCCACGCATGATCGCGCCGCGCCTGCACGTCGCGCGTATCCGTGCCATCACGCTCGACCTTGACGACACCCTGTGGCCCGTGTGGCCCACCATCGAGCGCGCCGAGCACGCCCTGCGCCAATGGCTCGACGAGCACGCGCCGCACACGGCCGCCCTAGCCCGCCACGGCGACACGGCCCGCCGGGCGCGCCATCAGACGCATGCCAGCCACCCGCACAAGTCGCACGACCTGGGTCACCTGCGGCGCGAAACCATTCGCCAGCTGCTGGCTTGGGCAGGCGAGCCAACCCATCTGGCGGAGCCGGCATTCGACGTCTTTCTGGCGGCGCGCCAGCGCGTCACGCTGTTCGACGACGCATTGCCGGCGCTGCGGCGGCTGGCCACGCGTTATCCACTGGTGGCACTGAGCAACGGCAACGCCGACGTGCATCGCGTCGGCCTGGGCCATTACTTTCATGCCGCCGTCAGCGCTGCGCAGGTCGGCGTTGGCAAGCCCGACGCGCGCATCTTCGCCGCCGGAGCGCAAGCCACCGGCGTACCCCATGACGCCGTACTGCACGTCGGTGACGATGCGCACCTGGACGGCGCCGGCGCGCTGACGACAGGCATGCAAATGGCCTGGATCAACCGCGCCGCCACGCCCTGGCCAGAAGCCGCCGGCAGCCGCCCCCACGCCGAGACCGGCGACCTGCTGGCGCTGTGCGATCTGCTGGGCGTTTGAGCAGCGAATTTCAGCGGCCCAGCCGCTGGTTCCTTCCAGCGCCACGCCTCATGCGCGTGGCAACCCAGGCAGAGCACCGCCGATCATCCCCGCAGCAGCACGCCAGGCACCAAGACCGCCCGGCGCGCATCAGCATCCGCTGGCCGCATGAACTGAAGCGAGTGGCGCGGAGCGCCGGCGCGCCAGCGTCAACGCCGTATCCTCGATCATGTCCTCCTGCCCGCCCACCATGCCGCGGCGGCCCATCTCGACCAGGATGTCGCGCGCGGGCACGCCGTATTTCTTCTCGGCGCGCTTGGCAAACAGCAGGAAGCTGCCGTACACGCCCGCATAGCCCAGCGTGAGCGCGTCGCGGTCGATGCGGATGGGGAAGTCCATCATCGGCACCACCAGGTCTTCGGCCACGTCCTGGATCTTGAACACGTCCACGCGGGTGGCGATGCCCATGCGGTCGAGCACGGCGACGAGCACCTCCATGGGCGTGTTGCCCGCGCCCGCGCCCAGGCCGGCGGCGGCGGCGTCGATGCGGTTGGCGCCGGCTTCAATCGCCGCGATGCTGTTGGCCACGCCCATGGCCAGGTTGTGGTGGCCGTGAAAGCCCAGCTCCGTGTCGGGCTTGAGCGCCGCGCGCACGGCGCCGAGTTTTTCGGTCACGTCGCCCGGCAGCATGTGACCGGCCGAGTCGGTGATGTAGATGCAGTTGGCACCGTAGCCTTCCATCAGCTGGGCCTGTTTGACCAAGCCATCGGCTGAGTTCATGTGGCTCATCATCAGAAAGCCGACGGTGTCCATGTCCATCTTGCGCGCCAGCGTGATGTGCTGCTCGGACACGTCCGCCTCGGTGCAGTGCGTGGCCACGCGGATGGTGCGCACACCGAGGTCG
>JAKOYD010000097.1 GCA_029780695.1 Pseudomonadota bacterium | reverse complement strand
GCGCTGCAGATCATCGAGGCCGTGGTGGCCGCCTGCGCGCCGCGCGGCGTGCCCGTGACGCTGAAGATGCGCACCGGCTGGTGCGCCAAGGCCCGCAACGCGGTGCCGATCGCGCTGGCCGCCGAAAGCGCCGGCGTGCAGATGGTTACGGTGCATGGCCGCACGCGCGAACAGGGCTACAAGGGCCAGGCCGAATACGACACCATCGCCGAAGTGAAGTCGCGCCTGCGCGTGCCGGTGGTGGCCAATGGCGACATCGATTCGCCCGCCAAGGCCGAAGCGGTGCTGCGCGCCACCGGCGCCGATGCGGTGATGATCGGCCGCGCCGCGCAGGGCCGGCCGTGGATCTTTCGCGAGATCGCGCATTACCTGGCGACCGGCCAGTCGCTGGCGCCGCCGCTGGTGCTGGAAGTGCGCCGCGCGCTGCTGGATCACCTGCAGGACCACTATGCGCTGTATGGTGAATACAGTGGCGTGCGGTCGGCACGCAAGCACATTGGCTGGTACGTGCGCGACCTGCCGGGTGGCGCCGCGTTTCGTGAACGCATGAACACACTGGACGACGCCGGCTTGCAGTGGCAGGGGGTGGCCGATTATTTTGAGGAATTGGCTGACCGGCACGAGCGCCTGCCCGTGGCGCTCGTCGCCCAGCCCGAGGGAGCGGTGGAGGCCCGATGACATCATGAGCAAGAAGGACATCGAGGAAAGCGTTCGAGACAACCTGCAGGCCTACTTTCGCGACCTGCGCGGCACCGAGCCGGACGGGCTGTATGACATGGTGCTGCGCGTGGTCGAGCGGCCGCTGCTCGACGTGGTGATGGAACACGCAGGGCAGAACCAGTCCCGCGCGGCGGAGTGGCTGGGCATGAACCGCAACACGCTGCGCAAGAAGCTGGTCGAGCATAAGTTGTTGTGAACCCCCCTGAGTCGCCTGCGGCGCCTTCCCCCCTTTTGCTGCGCAAGGGGGGACAACGCCAGCGGGCGGGCCAAGCCCTTCCGCGGCGTTCGCTGGATTGGCCTGCTCCGCGGCCACCGGTGAGGGGGATGCTTTGGTTTTGATAGCTGCCGGCGCTTGTCGGGTGGGCGCTGGGGGCTTTTTCTATTTCTAACTTTGGGTTGTTTTCATGAATGCACTGATTTCCGTTTCGGACAAGACGGGCGTGGCCGAGTTTGCGGCGGCGCTGGTGGGGCTGGGCTTCAACCTGCTGTCGACCGGCGGCACGGCCAAGCTGCTGCAGGAGGCGGGGCTGCCCGTGACCGAGGTGGCCGAGGTGACGCGCTTTCCGGAGATGCTGGATGGCCGCGTGAAGACGCTGCACCCGGCCGTGCACGGCGGCCTGCTGGCGCGGCGCGACCTGCCGGCGCACATGCAGGCGCTGGCCGACCACGGCATCGGCAGCATCGACCTGGTGGTGATCAACCTGTATCCGTTCGAGTCCACGGTGGCACGCAAAGGCTGCACGCTGGCCGACGCGATCGAGAACATCGACATCGGCGGGCCGGCCATGGTGCGCAGCGCGGCCAAGAACTGGCAACACGTGGCCGTGCTGACCGACGCCAGCCAATACGCGCCGGTGCTGGCCGAATTGCAGGCCCATGAGGGCAAGCTGTCCGACAAGACGCGCTTCGGGCTGGCGGTGGCGGCGTTCAACCGCATCAGCAACTACGACGCGGCCATCAGCGATTACCTTTCTGCTATTGATTTCGAAGCTGCAGGCGCAGATGGCGTGCCGGCCAGGGGCCTGTTTTCTGCACAAAGCAATGGCCGATTCGTCAAGCTGCAGGACTTGCGCTACGGCGAAAACGCCCACCAGCAGGCGGCGCTGTACCGCGACCTGTACCCGGCGCCGGGCTCCATCGTCACGGCCGAGCAGTTGCAGGGCAAGGAGCTGAGCTACAACAACATCGCCGACGCCGACGCGGCGTGGGAATGCGTCAAGCAGTTCGACACGGGACCGAACGCGACCCTGGGCGCGGCCGCGGCCTGCGTGATCGTCAAGCACGCCAACCCGTGCGGCGTGGCGGTGGGTGCGGATGCACTGCAGGCCTACCAGAAGGCCTTCAAGACCGACCCGACCAGCGCCTTTGGCGGCATCATCGCCTTCAACGTGCCGGTCGATGGTGCGGCGGCCGAAGCGGTGTCCAAGCAGTTCGTCGAGGTGCTGATGGCGCCCGACTTCACGCCCGAGGCGCTGGCCGTGTTGCAGGCCAAGGCCAACGTGCGCGTGCTGCGCATTCCGCTGGACGGCGTGCAGCGCGACGGAGCCACCGACTGGGCGCGTGGCCAGAACGCCATCGACGTCAAGCGCGTGGGCTCGGGCCTGTTGATGCAGACCGCCGACAACCACGAGCTGAAGCTGTCGGACCTGAAAGTGGTGACGAAGAAGGCGCCGACCGATCAACAGCTGCAGGACCTGCTGTTCGCCTGGAACGTGGCCAAGTTCGTCAAGAGCAATGCCATCGTCTTCTGCAAGGACGGCATGACGATGGGCGTGGGCGCGGGGCAGATGAGCCGCCTGGATTCGGCGCGCATCGCCAGCATCAAGGCCGGCCACGCCGGCTTGTCGCTGCAGGGCACGGCGGTGGCGAGCGATGCGTTCTTCCCGTTCCGCGACGGGCTGGACGTGGTCATCGACCACGGCGCCACCTGCGTGATCCAGCCCGGCGGCTCGATGCGCGACCAGGAAGTGATCGACGCGGCCGACGAGCGGGGTGTGGCGATGGTGTTCTCAGGCGTGCGGCACTTCAGGCACTGAGGCCCACGGGGCCGCATGGCACACGCGCCGACCCTGTAGCTTATTGAAGCACCGGGTGAGGGGCGCGCGTTGCGCTGTCAGCGCTGACAGCGCACCGGGTACAGCGTGCAGTCGACTCCGCGCGCGTCATAGTGATGCGTGGGGTTGGCCTGCCAGGGCGGACGGCGCTCCGTGGTGCCGTATTCGGTGGTTTGCAGGCTGCTCAGGTCGGCTTCGGCCGTCGTCGGGGCCGATGGGCTGGCGGACTGGCTGGTGGCGGCCTGCGCGCGCGGCGGCTTGGGCCGGGAAGTGCGGGCGTCCGCCGCCAGCGGCAGCAGAGCCAGGGCGGCGGCCAGGGTCAGGGTGAACGGGGTCAATGGATGTTCCCTCCATAGCGCTTGACGGTTCATGCTAAACCACCCTGCGATGTTCAGCGCAGCGGCGCCAGCGCGTCACGGAACGCGGACAGCGTGGCGTCAATGTCGTCATCGGTATGCGCGCCGCTGACGAAGCCGGCCTCATACAGCGCGGGGGCGATGTAGATGCCGCGGTCCAGCAGGCCATGGAACAGCTGGTTGAAGCGCGTGCCGTCGGTCTTCATCACCTGCGTGTAGTTCTGCGGCAGCTCGGGCAGCAGGAAGAAGCCGAACATGCCGCCCTCGCAGTCGGCGCTGAAAGGCACGCCGGCCTGCGCGGCCTCGGCCTTCAGGCCGTCGACCAGGCGGCGCGTGCGGGCGCTCAGCGCGTCGAAGAAGCCGGGCTTTCTGATTTCGCGCAGCGTGGCCAGCCCGCACGCGGTGGCCACCGGGTTGCCCGACAAGGTGCCGGCCTGGTAGACCGGGCCGAGCGGCGCCAGTTGCTCCATCACCGCGCGCTTGCCGCCGAAGGCCGCCAGCGGCATGCCGCCGCCGATGACCTTGCCCATCACGGTGATGTCGGGCTCGAAGCCGGGGATGGCCTTGGCGTAGACGCTTTGCGCGCTGCCCAGCGCCACGCGGCAGCCGGTCATGACTTCGTCGTAGATCAGCAGCGCGCCATGCCGCGTGCACAGCTCGCGGCAGCGGCGGGTGAATTCGACGCTGGCGCGCACGAAGTTCATGTTGCCGGCAAGCGGCTCGATGATCAGGCCGGCGATCTGGTCGCCGTGCAGCGCAAAGGCTTCTTCAAGCTGCGTGACGTTGTTGTATTCGAGCACCAGCGTGTGCTGCACCACGTCGGGCGGCACGCCGGCGCTGGTCGGGTTGCCGAAGGTGGCCAGCCCCGAGCCGGCCTTGACCAGCAGCGCGTCGGCGTGGCCGTGGTAGCAGCCCTCGAACTTGATGATCTTGGTGCGCCCGGTGGCGCCGCGCGCCAGGCGGATCGCCGTCATGCCGGCTTCGGTGCCGCTGCTGACCAGGCGCAGCATCTCCATGCTGGGTACCAGCGAGAGGATTTCCTCGGCCAGCTCAATCTCGCGCTCGGTCGGCGCGCCGTACGAAAAGCCCTCGTTGGCGGCCTTCTGCACGGCTTCGAGCACGGCCGGGTGGCCGTGGCCCAGGATCATGGGGCCCCAGGAGCCGATGTAGTCGATGTAGCGGGTGCCATTGGCGTCCCAGAAATAGGCGCCCTGCGCACGCTGCACGAAGCGCGGCGTGCCGCCCACGGCGCGAAACGCCCGTACCGGCGAGTTGACGCCGCCAGGAATCACCTGGCGTGCGCGCGCCATCAGGGTTTCGTTCAGGTCAGTGCTTGGTTTCATTGGAGGGGTGGGGAATGTCGATAAGGGTGGGTTCACCGTCCGGCACTGCGTCGTCGTCCGGGGCGCTGTCGGCCCAGAAAAGCCGGTCGGCCACGGCGCGGCCCATGCCGGGCCGGAACCCGTGGTCCAGCGCCTGGTCGAGGTATTGCAGCGCTTCGCCGACGGCGTCGGTCAGCTCGGAGCCGGTGGCGATGAGCGCCGCCAGCGCGGCCGACAGGATATCGCCCGCGCCCAGGAAGCCGGCGTCGATGCGCTCGAAACCCTGGCTGAACAGTTCGGCCTGGGGCGACGCCAGCACGTTGCCGATCTGGTCGCCCAGCGTGGGCACGCCCGTCACCAGCACGTAGGACACGCCTGCTTGCGAGGCGGCGCGCGCCAGATCGGTGGCGCGGGCGCGGCGGTCGGTGGCCGATTCGGGCAGCAGCCAGTGCCGCAGCGTGGTGTTGTTGCCCACCAGCACCGCCGTCTGCGGCAGCAGCAGCTCACGAAAGGCATCGAGGTAGCTGTCGATTTCCTGCTCGTCCCACCAGGACAGGTCGGGCAGATAGGCAATCAGCGGCACGGTGGGATAGTCGGCGGCGAAGGCGGCCACCTGCGATACCGCCTCGGCGCCGCCCAGAAAGCCGACCTTGATGGCATGGATGGGGATATCCTCGGCCACCGCGACCGCCTGTTCGGCCACGGCGCTGTCGTCCAGCGCCACATGACCGTGGATTTCGCGCGTGTCGCGGATGTACACGCCCGTGACCACCGGCAGTGCATGCGCCCCGATGGACGCGATGACCGTGGCGTCGCCAGCCGCGCCGCCGGCGCCCGTGGGGTCGTTGGCGTTGAAGCTCAGCACGCAAGGCAGCGTTTCGCTTTCCGCTGACAGCTCGAGGGTGTCGCTGGAGCGCGACGGATCGGGCGCATTGCTGCGAGTCATGGGCGTGAAACAGGCGTCGGACGCGACACGATGCCCCCTGGCCCATACCCCGCCGATACAATCATTTGCATTTTAAGTACACGCAACCTAAGCTGTATGAACACGAAGACTTGGATGTGCCTCATCTGCGGCTGGCTTTACGACGAAACCGCGGGCGCACCCGACCATGGTATCGCGCCTGGTACACCCTGGGAGCAGGTGCCCATGAACTGGACTTGCCCGGAATGCGGGGCGCGCAAGGAAGATTTTGAAATGGTGCAGATCTGATCCCGCGCGCGGGGCGGCTCTGTGGTGGTGTAAGGGGCCGTGCGCGGCCCGGATGAAGAGCGGCGAGGGGACATGGCATCAAAGCGAGTGCTCGTCATAGACGACAGCAACACCATTCGGCGCAGCGCCGAGATATTTCTCAAGCAAGGCGGCCACGAAGTGATGCTGGCCGAGGACGGCTTCGACGCGCTGGCCAAGGTCAACGACAGCCAGCCCGACCTGATCTTCTGCGACATCCTGATGCCGCGCCTGGACGGCTACCAGACCTGCGCCATCATCAAGCGCAACGAAAAGTTCGCCTCCACCCCGGTGGTCATGCTGTCGTCCAAGGACGGCGTGTTCGACAAGGCGCGCGGCCGCATGGTCGGTTCGCAGGAATACCTGACCAAGCCATTCACCAAGAACCAGTTGCTGCAGGCGGTGCAGCAGTTTGGCACTGCCAACGAAGGAGCCCTGTAATGCCGATCCGCAACGTGCTGGTCGTGGACGATTCGAAGACCGAGCTGATGTATCTCAGCGACATGCTGAAGAGGGCAGGTTACGCGGTGGCAACGGCCGAGAGCGGCGACGATGCGCTGCGCCGCCTGGAGCAGCTCAAGCCCGATTTGATTTTGATGGACGTGGTCATGCCGGGGCAAAACGGCTTTCAGCTGACGCGGGGCATCTTGCGCGACCCGCGCTACGCCGACTTGCCAATCATCATGTGCACCAGCAAAAATCAGGAGACCGACCGCGTGTGGGGCCTGCGCCAGGGCGCGCGCGACTACATCACCAAGCCGGTGGACCAGGCCGAGCTGATCGGCAAGATCAAGGCGCTGGGCTGACCGCGCATGGCGACCAAGCAAGCCCTGCGCGAATTTCAGACCCGGCTGGCCGAGCGCTTGCAGTCGGCGCGCACCACCGGTGTGACGGCCTCGTGGCTCGCGGTGGAAGCGCGCACGGCGCGCCTGCTGTTTCCGCTCAGCCATGCGGGCGAGATCTTCTCCTGGACCGACGTGCAGCGCGTGCCCTATGTGCAGCCCTGGTTCATGGGCGTGGCCAACCTGCGCGGCGCATTGTCGGCCGTGATCGACTTGGCAGCCTTCATGGGCGTGGCCGGCGCCGACCGCGCACGCAATGACGGCGAAAGCTCTCAATGCCGCCTGGTGGCGCTCAATCCGATGCTTGAAGCCAACTGCGCCTTGCTGGTTGATCGCCTGCTCGGGCTGCGTACCCCCGATTCGTTCACTTCATCGGCGCCGGCCGACGCCGCCGCGCCGTCCTACTTCAGCCACCGCTACACCGATGCCGAAGGTCGGCAGTGGCAGGAACTTAACCTCCAGGCTCTTTCCCAGCACCCGTCATTCCTGGGCATCGGTGCTTAAGCAGGTTTCTCAAGGTTTGCAACATGGCCATTTCCGATATGTTCAAAAAGACGCCGCAGACACCCGCCGCCGACGAAGGCAAGGCGCTGCTTTCCGCCGAGCTGGCCGATGCGCCGCCTTCCCTTGACGGCCATGAGCCGCCCATGGCCAGCGAGAACACCGCCCTGGCACCGAGCGTCGACGTGCCGGAAGTGCCCGCGCTGCCACCCGGAGACGTTTTCGCGGTGCCGCTGCTGGGCTTGCGCACGGCGGCGGCGCATCAGCGGCTGCTTTCCATGCTGCTGGCGCTGGCGTTGGTGGTGCTGGCCGTGATGGTGTTTCTCACCGTGTATCAAACCGGCAAGGGATCGCAACAGGTGGCGGCGGTGGGTCAGTCGTTGATGCAGTCGCAGCGTCTGGCCAAATCGGTGTCCCAGGCGCTGATCGGCAACGCCGAAGCCTTTCCTGAACTGAAGGAAAGCGCGGCCGCGCTGTCGGGCAACGTGCATGGCCTGCAGTCCGGCAGCCCCAGCGTGCCGGCGCTCGGCGACGCCTACAGCGCCGAGCTCGGCAAGATCCTGCCGCTGATTGACCGCGCCGACCAGAATGCCGCCATCGTGATGGGGCAGCAGAAGACGCTGACCCAGGTGGGGGCTGCCTTGCGCTCGGTCAGCCGCCAGTCGTCCGACCTGCTGGAGCTGGCCGAAACCGTGTCGTCGCTCAAGCTGCAGCAGAACGCGCCGGCGTCCGAGATTTCCGCCGCCGGCCAGCTGGTGATGCTGACCCAGCGCATCGGCAAATCGGCCAACGAATTCCTGACCATGGAAGGCGTGAGTCCCGAGGCGGTGTTTCTGCTGGGCAAGGACTTGAACTCCTTCAAGGAGGTGGCTCAGGGCTTGCTGGAAGGCAGCCAGGAGTTGCGCCTGGCGCCGGTGCGCGATGAGCAGACCCGCGAGCGGCTGAACGACCTCATGAAGATGTACGAGCAAACGCGTGCGCAGGCCAGTGGCATTCTGGGCAACCTGCAGGGCCTGGTGTCCGCGCGCGAGGCGCAGACCGTGATCGTGTCCGACAGCGAACCGTTGCGCAAGGAACTCGAAGCGCTGCAGGACCGGCTGGCAGGGGTATCGGGCCTGGGCTTCACCGGCCTGCTGATGCTGCTGGTGCCCGCGGCTCTGGCGCTGCTGGCGGCCGCTGGCCTGGCGTACGTGCAACTGCGTGAAAGCCGCCAGCGCCAGCAACTGGCCGAACAGCAGCGCCACGCGGCCGAATTGCAGCAGCAGGAGGGCAAGCGCGTCAACGACGCCAACCAAGCGGCGATTCTGCGGCTGATGAACGAACTGCAGACGGTGGCCGAGGGCGACCTGACACAAGAAGCCACGGTGACCGAAGACATCACCGGCGCCATCGCCGACTCGGTGAACTACACCGTCGAGGAACTGCGCTCGCTGGTGGGCAACGTGCAGAGCACGGCCACGCGGGTCGCGCAGACCACCTCGAAGGTGGAAACCACGTCCACCGAACTGCTGGCCACGTCCACCGAGCAGCTGCGCGAAATCCGCGAAACCGGCCAGTCGGTGCTGGACATGGCCGCGCGCATCAACGACGTGTCGGCGCAGGCGCAGGAATCGGCATCGGTGGCGCGGCAGTCGCGCGAAGCCGCCGAAACCGGCTTGGCCGCCGTGCAGAACGCCATCGGCGGCATGAACGCGATTCGCGACCAGATTCAGGAAACGTCCAAGCGCATCAAGCGCCTGGGCGAATCGTCGCAGGAGATCGGCGAAATCACCGAGCTGATTGCCGACATTACCGAACAGACCAACGTGCTGGCCCTCAACGCCGCCATCCAGGCCGCGTCCGCCGGTGAAGCCGGGCGCGGCTTCTCGGTGGTGGCCGAGGAAGTGCAGCGGCTGGCAGAGCGCTCGGGCGACGCCACGCGCCAGATCGCGGCGCTGGTCAAAGCCATTCAAACCGACACCCAGGGCGCCGTGGCCGCCATGGAGCGCTCGACGCAGGGCGTGGTCGAAGGCGCACGCCTGTCCGACCACGCGGGCACCGCGCTGTCCGAGATCGACCGCGTGTCGCGCCGCCTGGCCGAACTGATTGAGCAGATTTCCGCCTCGGCGTCCAAGGAAGCCGATCAGGCCAACGAAGTGGCCGGCAACATTCAGCACATCTTCGCCGTGACCGAGCAGACCGGCGAGAGCACACGCTCGACCGCCAACCAGGTGCGCGATCTGGCGCGCATGGCCGATGAACTGCGGCAGTCGGTGGCCCGCTTCAAGATCGCCTGAACCGCCGATGAGCGCGGTGCCGGCGGCGTGCTGCCACGGCCTGCCTTTCGAGCATCGCTTCCGGAGTGCATGAAGTCATGGTGACGAGTTCCCCCGCCGATAGCCGCGCAGACGGCGCGCCCGCCACCGACCTGGGGCCGTTGGCCTGGGTGCTGGACGAGACGCGCAAGTCGATCGAATCGGCCAGCAAATCCATCAAGCGCTTCGCGCGCGACGCCCAGGAGGCGCGCGGCGTCGACCTGGCTTCCATCGACGCCAGCCAGTTGCGCGCGGCGCGGCAGCAATTGCACCAAGTCGTGGGCGCACTCGAAATGGTGGGGCAATCGACCGCCGCCCAGTTGGTGCGCGGCATGGAAGGCGCGGCGCAGCGCTTTGTGGCGCACCCCGAACAATGCACCACCGACGCGGCGCATGTGCTGGAGCGCGCGGGTTTTGCGCTGGTCGAATACCTCGATTCGCAACTGGGTGAGCGGGCGCGTTCTGCGCTCGGCATGTTCCCCCAGTTCCGGCAGGTGCAGGAACTGGCGGGGGTGGACCGCATCCACCCCGCCGACCTGTGGACCGTGCCCTGGCGCTGGATCGACCCGATGTCGCCTGGCGCGACGCAGCCGCTGGTCTACGGCCCCGACGTGCGCAGCCGCCTGGACCAGCGCCTGCTCAAGTTCATGCAGCACGGCGACCGCAACGCGGCGTCCGAAATCGGCGTCATCAGCCTGGGGCTGGCGCAGGGCGAGCCCGCGCGCCAGCCCGCCATTTTCTGGAAGCTGTCCGCGGGTTTCTTCGAGGCGTTGAGCCAGTCGCTGATTCCGGTCGATCTGTATGCCAAGCGGGCCGCGTCGCGCGTGCTGCTGCAGTTCGCCTCGCTGGCGCGGGGCGACGCCGGCATTTCAGAGCGGCTGGCGCACGACCTGCTGTTCTTCTGCGGGCAGGCCCAACCCGCGCCGGACCAGGCGGCACCGGCGCTGATGGCCGTGCGCAGGGCGTGGTCGCTCGATCGCCAGCCGGCCACGCGATACGACCAGTCCACCTTTGGTCTCTACGATCCGTCCTTGCTCATGCAGGCGCGGCGTCGCATCGACCAGGTCAAGGAAAGCTGGTCCGCCCTGGCGGGGGGTGATCTGGCCCGCGTCAAAGCGTGCGTTGACCAGTTCGCGCTGGTGGCGGAATCGCTCGAAAAGTTGCACGAACAGGGCCGGCCGCTGGGTGCCGTGCTCAATGCGGCGGCGCAGCAGACCGCGCAGTCCGGCCAGCCGCCCCCTCCCGAACTGGCGATGGAAATGGCGACTGCCGTGCTGTTTCTCGAAGCATCATTTGCGGACTTTCGACCCGGCGACCAGGCCTTTGCCACCCGCATGCACCAGCTGGCCGAGCGCCTTGATGCCGTGCGCGCTGGCGGCATGGCGCCACCGCTCGAATCGTGGATGGAAGAGCTGTACCGCCGTGTCAGCGACCGCCAGACCATGGGCACCGTGGTCGGCGAGCTGCGTGTCACGCTGAGTCAGGTCGAGCAGCACCTGGACCAGTTCTTCCGCCAGCCGGCCGACCGCAACCTGCTGGCGCCCGTGCCCGGCCTCATGGCACAGATGCGCGGCGTTTTGTCGGTGCTGGGTCTGGATCAGGCGGCCACCGCCGTCGGGCACATGCGCGACGTGGTCGGCGAATGGCTGCTGGCCGACACCGATCTTGACCAGGCAAAGGGCGCTGGCGCGTTCGAGCGCGTGGGCAACAGCCTGGGCGCGCTGGGCTTTCAGATCGACATGCTCGCCTACCAGCCGTTGCTGGCGCGCAAGCTGTTCGTGTACGACGCTGACTCGGGTGAGCTGCGGCACGTGTCTGGCCGCATGGGTGCGTCTGTGGCGACGGCCGCGGCCATCGACGTGGGCACGGTCGACATGGTGCTGGACATCGATCCGGGGGCGCTTGTGCCCGCGCCATCGGGCGCGCTGCCGGCAGGCACCGCATCGCCCCAGGCCTTCATGGGCCAGCTCGACCAGATCGCCACCATGGCGGCGCTGGACGAAAAGCTGGCACTGGCCCAGGTCGCGCAACGCGCGGCCGAAGCCGCGCGCGTGCATGACCAGGCCGAGCTGACGGGCGCGCTGCAGGCGCTGCAAGCCCCCACCGTGGTGCCGGCGTTTGAGCCCGGCGCGGCCACCGCAGCAGGCAACGACGATTTGCACGACGACGACCTGCTCGGCATCTTTCTGGAAGAAGCGCGCGAAGTCGTGCACGCCGGCAGCGAAGCGGTCGACGCGCTGGGGCTGGAGCCCGGCGACCTGGCGCAACAAACCGCGTTGCGCCGCGCCTTTCACACGCTCAAGGGCAGCTCGCGCATGGTCGGGCTGGCAGAGTTCGGCGAGGCTGCCTGGTCGATGGAGCGGCTGATGAACGCCTGGCTGGCCGAACAAAAGCCCGTGACCGAGGAAGTCCGTTCGCTCGCGAGCGACGCCTTGTTCGGCTTAGGCGCGTGGGTGGAACACATCGCCAACCAGAGCGGAGACGAATGGCGCAGTGCGCCGTTCGCGGCCGCGGCCGACGCCCTGCGACTGCAAGGTCGTCGCGTGCCGCTGAACTGGGGCCCGGCCGATATCGGTGCAGGCGCGCTTGACTCCGTGACGGCCACGCCAGCGCCAGCCGGCACCCATGACAGCGCCGCAGCCCCCCAGCCGCTGACGTCGTTCGAGCTGCCCGACCTCGATCTGGCGGACACCGAGTCGACCATTGCGACCGTGCTGGACGACGCCCTGGTGGCCACTGTGCCGGACGCATTGCCCGTCGCGCCGGCGATTGAAATGTTCGAGCTGGATCTGTCCGCCGACGATGCCGAGACGCCCGCCTTGGCGCCGTTGCCGCCGGTGTGGGAGCGTGGCACCGTCGACATCGACAGCAACGCGGCGGCGTCGCCGCGGCCTTGGGCGCTAGACGCGTTGCCGGCCACCCCCGATGCGGCCGTCGAAGCCATCGAGCTCGACGCCGATGCCGCGGCGCTGCTCGATTTCCCCAGTCTTGAACTGGTGCCAGCACCACCGATGGCGGCGGCCGCACCAGAGGCTGGGCCTGTCGTCCCCGCGCCGCCCGCGGCTCGATACGGCGACGACCTGAGCGCGCTTGGCACGGCGGCTGACAGCGCCGTGGCTGCATCCGCGGAACCGCTGGCCGCCGCAATGCCGCCCGCATCCGAAGCCGTTGCCGCTGACGATGCGGAGGGGCCGAGCGACGACGATCTGTACCGTCAGGTCGGCGAATTGCGCATCAGCACGCCGCTCTACAACGTCTACCTGAACGAAGCCGACGAGTGGTCGCGCCAGTTGATCACCGAATTGTCCGAATGGGCACTGGAGCTGGACCAGCCGGTGCCCGAACGCGCCATCGCCCGCGCGCATTCGCTGGCCGGCAGTTCGGCCACCGTGGGTTTTGCTGCGCTGTCCGAACTGGCGCGCTCGGTCGAGCATGCCCTGCAGCGACTGCACGGCCAGCCCCGGGGCACGGCAGAGCAGGCGCGGGTGCTGCGCGACGCCGCTGAGGACATTCGTCGCGTGCTCCATCAATTCGCCGCCGGCATGCTGAAGGCGCCCAGTCCGGACATTCAGGCCGCGGTGCATGCGCTGGAGCCGACCGCGCCGTCCGCCGCCCCAGACGCCGCGTCGCCGCAGGCGGCCACCACCGCCACGCTCGACATGGGGCCGTCCGCGCCCCTGCCGGCCAGCCCCGCCATGGCGGCGGTGGTCAGGGCGGTCGATCCGTTGCCCCGCGCCCGCTCGATCGACGAGGACATCGACGTCGTCGACGCGGTCGACCCTGACCTGTTTCCCATCTTCGAGGAAGAGGCCGAGGAGCTGCTGCCGCAACTGGGCACTGCGCTGCGCCAATGGGTGGCGCACCCGGACGACCGCGACGCGCGCGGACAGGTGCTGCGGGTGTTGCACACCTTGAAGGGCAGCGCGCGCCTGGCCGGCGCGCTGCGCCTGGGTGAGATGGCGCACCGCACCGAATCCGAAATCGAAGCCATCGGCAGCGACCACCTTGGCTCGGCCCAGGTGGCGCCGCTGCTCGACCATCTGGACGAGCTTGAATGGGGCCTGCGCCGCCTGCAGCCGACCAGTGGCGCGTCGCTGGTGGCTTCGGCCGCGCCCGCCGTCGTGGTCGCGCCCGCCGTGCTTGCCGCACCCGCACCCGCACCGACGCAAACCGAGCCGCCCGCCGCAGCCGCGGCTGCGGATATCGGCACGGACGGCAGCGCCGCTGGTATGCGCGCGCCCGTGGCCCTGCCGGCCCCGTTGGTGCTGACCTCGGCGCGCGTGGCCGCCAGCCAGGCGGTGCGCGTGCGTTCGCAGTTGCTCGACCGTCTGGTGTCGCAGGCGGGCGAGGTGGTCACCTCGCGCGCTCGGCTTGAGGCTGAAATGGGGCAACTGCGCGGTTCGCTGGGCGATCTCACCGGCAACCTGGAGCGGTTGCGCGGCCAGCTGCGCGACGTCGAACTGCAGGCCGAAACCCAGATGCAATCGCGGCTGGCCCTGAGCAAGGACACGCAGCAGGGCTTCGACCCGCTGGAGTTCGACCGCTTCACCCGCATGCAAGAGCTGACCCGCATGATGGCCGAGTCGGTCAACGACGTGGCCACCGTGCAGCGCAGCCTGCAGCGCGCCGTCGAAGCCAGCGAAGACGACCTGGCCGCCCAGGCGCGCCAGTCGCGCGAATTGCAGCGTGATTTGCTGCGCACGCGCATGGTCGAATTCGAAGGGCTGTCCGAGCGTCTCTATCGTGTGGTGCGCTACGTGTCGAAGGAAACCGGCAAGCAGGTTCGGCTGGACATCGTCGGCGGCAGCATCGAAATGGACCGCGGCATCCTCGAGCGCATGGTGCCGGCCTTCGAGCATCTGCTGCGCAATTGCGTCGTGCATGGCATCGAGTCGCAGGCGGCGCGCGCGGCCAGCGGCAAGGACGCCGTCGGCCACATCCAGATCGAGGTACAGCAGGCCGGCAACGACGTCTCGGTCGAATTCCGCGACGACGGCGCCGGACTGAATTTGACGCGCATCCGCGAGCGCGCCCTGCAGTTGGGCTTGATGCGGGCGGGCCAACCGCTGACCGACGCCGAGGCAGCCAACCTGGTGTTCTCGCCCGGCTTTTCCACCGCCACCGAAGTCACCGAACTGGCTGGCCGTGGCGTCGGCATGGACGTGGTGCGCAGCGAGGTGCAGGCGCTTGGCGGCCGCATCGAAACGCAGACCCGTGCCGGGCAAGGCACCCGCTTTCGCCTGGTGCTGCCGCTGACCACCGCGGTCACGCACGTGGTCATGCTGCGCGCTGGCGTGCTGGCCGTGGGCGTGCCGTCCAACCTGGTCGAAATCGTGCAGCGCGCCAGCAGCGCCGACCTGCAGCGGGCCTACGCCAACGGCACCTACCCGCATGGCGGCGAGCAACTGCCATTCTTCTGGGCCGGTGCGCTGCTGCAAAGTTCGCCGCGCAGCGTGGAGCCGCCCGGCCGCACCACGCCCGTGGTCATCTTCCGCTCGGCCGACCAGCGTGTGGCGGTGCACGTCGACGAAGTGCTGGGCAACCAGGAAGTGGTGGTGAAATCGCTGGGGCCGCAACTGTCGCGCTTGCCGGGCCTGGTGGCCATCACGGCGCTGGCGTCCGGCGCGGTGGCGCTCATCTACAACCCCGTGGTGCTGGCCGGCGTGTATGGCGACCAGGCCCGCGCGCTCGGTGCGCGCGCGCCGGCCGAGGCGCAGGCGGGCGGCGCGCCCGCGGGCGCACCCGCCGCGCCGGCGCCGATTGGCGCGCACTCCGATATTCCGCTGGTGCTGGTGGTCGACGATTCCATTACCGTGCGTCGCGTCACGCAGCGCCTGCTGCAGCGCGAGGGTTACCGCGTGGCACTGGCCGCCGACGGCTTGCAGGGGCTTGAAAAGCTGCAGGGCGAGCGGCCCGCCGTGGTGCTGTCCGACATCGAAATGCCGCGCATGGACGGTTTCGACTTCGTGCGCAATATTCGCGCCGACGGCCAGTTGCACGACCTGCCGGTCATCATGATCACCTCGCGCATCGCCGAAAAGCACCGCGAGCACGCGCGCGAGCTGGGCGTTGACCACTATCTGGGCAAGCCCTACGCCGAAGACGAACTGTTGGGCCTGATCAAGCGTTACGCGCGCACCGCCAAGGCGCGCGCGAGCGCCTGACGCGGCGGCGCCAGCGGTGGTGGCCCGGTAAAATCGGGCCATGTCCGATGACGCGCAGCCGATCAACCTGACGAACCATTTCCTGATCGCCATGCCCGGCATGGAAGATGGCACCTTCACCCGCAGCGTGGTCTACATTTGCGAGCACAGCGACCGCGGCGCGCTCGGCCTGATCATCAACAAGCCAGGCGGCATCAGCTTGGCAGACCTGTTCGAGCGGGTTGATCTGCCACTGGCGCGTCCCGACCTGGGCGAACAGCCGGTGTTCCATGGCGGCCCGCTGCAGACCGAGCGCGGTTTCGTGCTGCACGACCCGATCCTGGCCGAAGGCCTGCCGACCGACCAGTCCATCTACGCATCGACCCTGACGGTGCCGGGCGGGCTGGAAATGACCACCTCGCGCGACGTGCTGGAGGCCATGTCCTCCGGTGGCGGCCCGCGGCGCGTGCTGATCACGCTGGGCTATTCGTCCTGGGGCGAAGGGCAGTTGGAGTCGGAAATCGCGCGCAACAGCTGGCTCACGGTGGACGCCAATGCCGACCTCGTCTTCGATGCGCCGGTCGAGCAGCGCTACGACCAGGCGCTGCGGTTGCTCGGGCTCGAATCCTGGATGCTGTCGCCCGACATAGGGCACGCCTGATGCCCGCCGACCTGCCCGCGCCGCCCTACGTTCCCGCCCACCTTGGCAGTTTTCTGGCTTTCGATTTCGGGCTCAAGCGCACCGGCGTCGCCGTCGGCAACCGGCTGACCCGCACCGCCACGCCGCAGCCCACCATCCGCGCTGAGGGCGACGCGCGCTGGGCGCCCATCGAAAGTCGCCTGGCCGAATGGCAGCCCGACGCGTTGGTGGTCGGCGTGCCGCTGCATCCCGACGGCGCCGCGCACGAGAACACGGCGCGCGCGCGCAAGTTCGCGCGGCAATTGCGCGGTCGCTTCGGCCTGCCGGTGTATGAAGTGGACGAGCGCTACAGCACGACAGAGGCGCACGCCGCCGGCGCGCGCGATGCCGACGCCGCCGCGGCCGCCATCATTCTTGAGCAGTTTTTGAGGAGTCTTCCATGAGTTCCACCCACGGCAGCGCGCTGGCGCTGGATGCCGAGGCGCTGTATGCCGAACTGCTGCGCGCGGTGCGCCCGGCGCTGACGGCCGACACGCGGCTGGTCGGCATCGTCACGGGCGGCCAGTGGCTGGCCCAGCGCATGCAGCGCGACCTGGGCCTGCCGGGCGAGGCCGGCGCGATCTCGTCGGCCATGCACCGCGACGACTATGCCAAGCGCGGCCTGGCGGCCAGCGGCCAGACCGCGCTGCCCTTCGAGATCGACGGCGCCGACATCCTGCTGCTCGACGACGTGCTCTACACCGGGCGCACCATCCGCGCCGTGGTCAACGAGCTGTTCGACTACGGGCGCCCCGCGCGCGTGCGGCTGGCGGTGCTGGTCGACCGTGGCGGGCGCCAGTTGCCGGTGGCGGCCGAGCTGGCCGCCGCGCGCCTGACGTTGCCCGCCACGCAGTCGTTGCGGCTGGCGCGCGGTGACGGCGGAGCGTTCAGCTTCAGCATCACCGAGAAGGAATGACGCCCATGCTGGCCCGACGCAACCCGCAACTCAACCCGCACGGCGAACTGATCCACCTGCTGTCCACCGAGGGGCTGCCGCGCGACATCCTCACGCACATTCTCGACACCGCCGCGCAGTTCGTCGGCGTGAGCGAGCGCGAAGTCAAGAAGGTGCCGCTGCTGCGCGGCAAGAGCGTGTTCAACCTGTTCTTCGAGAATTCCACGCGCACCCGCACCACCTTCGACATTGCCGCCACGCGCCTGTCGGCCGACGTCTACACGCTCGACATTGCGCGCTCGTCCACCGCCAAGGGCGAATCGCTGCTGGACACGGTGGCCAACCTGTCCGCCATGGCGGCCGACATCTTCGTCGTGCGCCATTCCGAAAGCGGCGCGCCCTATCTGCTGTCGCAGCACGTGGCGCCGCACGTGCACGTCGTCAACGCGGGCGACGGTCGCCACGCGCACCCCACGCAGGGGTTGCTCGACATGTACACCATCCGCCACTACAAGAAGGACTTCAGCAACCTGGTGGTGGCCATCGTGGGCGACGTGCTGCATTCGCGCGTGGCGCGCAGCGATATCCACGCGCTGACCACGCTGGGCGCGGCCGAAGTGCGCGTGGTCGGCCCGCGCACACTGGTGCCAGGCGACTTTGGCCCCATGGGCGTGCGCGTGTGCCATACGCTCGAAGAAGGCATCCGCGACGCCGACGTCGTGATCATGCTGCGCCTGCAGAACGAGCGCATGAGCGGCGCGCTGCTGCCGTCCAGCCAGGAGTTCTTCCAGAGCTTCGGCCTCACGCCCGAGCGCCTGCGCTGGGCCAAGCCAGACGCCATCGTGATGCACCCGGGGCCGATCAACCGCGGCGTCGAGATCGATTCGCAGGTCGTCGACGGCCGGCAAAGCGTGATCCTGCCGCAGGTGACCTTCGGCATCGCCGTGCGCATGGCGGTGCTGAGCATCGTGGCGGGCAACGAGGCCTGAGGCGCGGTTGAACAGCCATGAACAGCCGGACGCAGAGCAAGCGCAGGTTGCGCACAGGACGCAGAGGCGTCTTTTGGCGTTGCCACCGCCCAGCCTCCCGCTCCGTCATTCCCGCGGAGGCGGGAATCCACTCATCGTCGTGCCGGGCGCGGTGGTCGACCGAGACATGGATTCCCCCTTTCGCGGGAACGACGAAGCCGCAGAGCGCGTCAGTTCAGAGCTGGATCAGCCAACATCTTCTGCGACCTTTGCGACCCCTTCGCGCCCTTTGCGTTCAAGAATTGCTCCCAAAACCAGAGCTGCCAGCCCTTGCGGGGCAAGCGCCAAAGCCTGATTTGATTGATTCACCATGAAAATCCTGATCCAGCACGGCCGCGTGATCGACCCCGCCAGCGGGCGCGACGAAGTGGCCGACGTGGCGGTCGCCGCCGGCCGCATTCTCGGCATCGGCCAATTGCCGGCCGACTTCAAGCCCACGCGCACCATCGACGCGCGGGGCTGTTGGGTGCTGCCCGGCCTGGTCGACCTGGCGGCGCGCTTGCGCGAGCCGGGGCACGAACACGCCCGCATGCTCGAAAGCGAAATGGCGGCGGCCGTCGCCGGCGGCGTGACCAGTCTGGTTTGCCCGCCCGACACCGACCCGGTGCTGGATGAGCCGGGCCTGGTCGAAATGCTGAAGACTCGGGCCGAGCGCCTGCACCAGGCGCGCGTGTTTCCGCAAGGCGCGCTCACCCGCGGCCTGAAGGGCGAGGTGCTGACCGAGATGGGTCAACTGACCGACGCCGGCTGCGTGGCCTTCGGCCAGGCCGAGTCGCCCATCGTCAACACGCAGGTGCTGCAACGCGCGCTGCAGTACGCCGCCACCTTTGGCTACGCCGTGTGGCTGCGCCCCATCGACCCCTGGCTGGGCACCGGTGTGGCCGCCAGCGGGCCGCTGGCCATGCGCATGGGGCTGTCGGGCGTGCCGGCGGCGGCCGAAACAATTGCGCTGCACACCGTGATCGAACTGCTGCGCGCCATGGGCGGCGGCGCCACCCGCGCGCGCGTCCACCTGTGCCGGCTGTCCAGCGCGGCGGGGGTGGCGCTGCTGCGCCAGGCCAAGGCCGACGGTCTGCCGGTGACGGCCGATGTCAGCATCAACTCGCTGCACCTGATCGACCACGACATCGGCCACTTCGACAGCAGTGCGCGCCTGAACCCGCCCTTGCGCCAGCAGCGCGACCGCGACGCGCTGGCCGAGGCGCTGGCCGACGGCACCCTCGACGCGCTGGTGTCCGACCACACGCCGGTCGACGCCGACGCCAAGCAGCTGCCCTTTGCCGAGGCCGAGCCCGGCGCCAGCGGCTTGGAGCTGCTGCTGCCGCTGGCACTGAAATGGGGCCTGGGCGCCCACGGCCCCGGCCTGCAGCGCGCGCTGGCCAGCGTGACCAGCGCGCCGGCGCGCGTGCTGGGCGGCGCGCTGGGCACCCTGGCCGCCAGCTGCGGACGGCTGGTCGAAGGCGGCGTGGCCGACCTGTGCGTGTTCGACCCCGAAGCGCGCTGGATCGTCACGCCCGCCGCGCTGCGCAGCCAGGGCAAGCACACGCCCTTCGCCGGCCACGAATTGACGGGCCGCGTGCGTTGCACACTGGCGGGCGGGCACCTGGCGCACGGCGAGTGAAGGCGTTCACCGCGCTCTGGCTGCTGCTGCGCGGCGGCGCGCACATCGCGCGCGGCTGGTGGACCATTCGCACGCGCTTCGCATTGCTATCGCAAGCAGAGCGCGAAGGCGAGATACAACGCTGGGCGCGCCAGTTTCTGCGCCTATGGCGCATTGATCTGCAGGTCAACGGCCAGGCGCCGGCGCGCGGGCCTTTGCTGCTGGTGGCCAACCACATTTCGTGGCTCGACATTCTGGTGCTGCACGCGGCGGGCTTCTGCCGTTTCGTGTCCAAGGCCGATGTGCAGCGCTGGCCCGTCATCGGCATGATGGCGACCAGCGCGGGCACGCTGTACATCGCGCGCGATTCGCGCCGCGACGCGCTGCGCGTGGTGCACCACATGCGCGACGCATTGGCGCGCGGCGAGGTGGTGGCGGTGTTTCCCGAAGGCACCACCAGCGACGGCCTGACGCTGCTGCCGTTTCACGCCAACCTGATCCAGGCGGCCATCTCGGCGCCGTCGCCCGTGATGCCGGTGGCGCTGCAGTTCATCGACCGGCGCGACGGCCGCATGAGCACGGCGCCCATGTACATCGGCGAGCAGACGCTGCTTGAATCGGTGTGGCGCACACTGACCACGCCCGGCCTGCGCGCCGTCGTCACCTATGGCGCGCCGCAATCGCCCGAGGGGCGTGAGCGGCGCGAATGGGCGGCGGCGTTGCGGGATGCGGTGGGCGCGCTGCGGTCGGCGCGGCCGTAGGGCGGGCACAATTGCCCGCCCTACATTGCTCATGTTTTGATAGTGGCTGACGCGCGATCCATGAGCGACGCCAGCGAAATGGGCTTGAAACCCCGGCAGGCCTCGTGCAGGCAGCCCTGCGTCTTCGCCGTCAGGCCGCCTGCGGCGGAAACGTCACCACGTGGTGTACCGCCGGCACGATGCCGATGCGCTCGCCGACCTTGTGCTGGTGGTGGCTGGGCACGTAGGTCATCACGGTCTCGCCGCTGTCAAGCTGCAGCGTGTACAGGAACTCCGAGCCGCGAAACGCCTTGCGCACGATCCTGGCGGTGACCGGCGCGTCGTCGTCGTGCAGGATGTCGTCGGCGCGCAGCAGCAGGTCGCAGTGGCCGTCGGGGTAGGCGGAGGGCAGGGGGCAGTCGGTCAGGTTGCGCAGCGTGCCCAGCGGCGTGTCCACCTTGGCGCCGCGCTCGGTGGCGACGATGCGCGCCGGCACGAACACGCCGTGCCCGATGAAGTCCGCCACAAAGCGCGTGGCCGGCCGGTGGTACAGCGAATACGCGTCGTCCCACTGGTGCAGGTGACCGTCGTGCATCACGCCGATCTGGTCGCCGATGGCAAAGGCTTCCAGCTGATCGTGCGTGACGAACAGCGCGGTGGCGCCGGCGGCTTTCAGGATCAGGCGCAGTTCGTGCGCCAGCCGCTCGCGCAGATCGACGTCGAGGTTGGAAAACGGCTCGTCCAGCAGCAGCAGGCGCGGCGCCGGTGCCATGGCGCGGGCCAGCGCCACGCGCTGCTGCTGGCCGCCCGACAGCTCATGCGGAAAGCGCTGCTCGCTGCCGGCCAGGTCGACCAGGGCCAGCACTTCGGCCACGCGCCGCGCGCGCTCGGCGGCGGCCAGGTGCTTCAGCCCGAACGCCACGTTGCGGCCCACGTCCAGGTGCGGAAACAGGGCGTAGTCCTGAAACACCATGCCGATGCGGCGCGCCTCGGGGGGCACGTGCTGGTGCGCGCTGCTGACGCGCTCGCCACCCAGGCGGATTTCGCCACCGCTGACACGCTCCAGCCCGGCGACGGCGCGCAGCAGCGTGGTCTTGCCGCAGCCCGACGGGCCGATCAGCACGCCAATGTCGCCCGCGCGCAGGCCCAGCGACACGCCATGCACGGCGGGGTGTCCTTGGCCGGGGTAGCGCACATCGACCTGATCGATCTTCAGGAACATGGGTGGGATTGTAGATGCGTACAATTCTCATTTGCGCGGGCGGCGGCGGGGCGGTCGGGCGGCAAACAGCCGGACGCAAAGGGCGCGACGGGTTCGTGAAGGACGCGAAGAAGATTCAATGGGCTTTCTTCTGCTTCCTCCGCATGATTTGCACGGTGTCCGCTCCGGCTGTCCTGACGGTTTTTTTGAATAAAAACCTTGCCAGCGCTTGCTTATAAAGCGCGGATAGCTATCATTTTCATAACAACATCCATTCCATCCACCGTGCGCGCCCTTCCCACCGCGTTGCTGCTGCTCGTGACCTGCGTGCTGGCGCTGCCCGTGCTGGCGCTGGTCGGCTCTTGGGCGCAGTGGGACGCGCAAACCGCCGGCATCCTGCGCGAGATGTCGGCCACGGTGCTGCCCGACTACCTGTGGGTCACGCTGCAGCTGGTGGTGATGGTCGGCCTTGGCGTGGTGGCCATGGGCGTGCCGGCGGCGGTGCTGGTGACGGTGTTCGACTTTCGCGGCCGGCGCGCCTTTGAATGGCTGCTGCTGCTGCCGTTGGCCATGCCGGCCTACGTCACGGCGTACGCGTACACCGACTTCCTGCAGTATTCCGGCCCGCTGCAAAGCTGGCTGCGCGCGACCTTCGGGCTGGAAGGCCGCCTGCTGCCCGACGTGCGCAGCGTGTGGGGCGCGGCATGGGTGTTTTCGTTTTCGCTGTACCCGTACGTTTATCTGCTGGCGCGCACGGCGCTGGCCGAACGGGCGCCGCAGTTGATGGAGGCCGCGCGCCTGCTGGGCGCGCCCCTGTCGCGCCGCCTGCGCGAAGTGGCGCTGCCCATGGCACGGCCGGCGGTGGCCGCCGGCACGGCGCTGGCGCTGATGGAGGTGCTGGCCGACTACGGCGTGTCGGTCTACTTCGGCATCCAGACCTTCACCGCCGGCATCTACAAGGCCTGGCTGTCAATGGACAACCGCATCGCCGCCGCGCAACTGGCCACCGTGCTGCTGGTGCTGGTGATGGGCCTGCTGTGGCTGGAGCAGCGCGCCCAGCGCCGCCTGCGCTTTGCCAGCAGCGCCACGGCGCGCGCCAGTTCGGGCGAAGCGCGGCCGATCACGCTGCGCGGCGCGCGCGGCGCACTGGCCTGGGTGCTGTGCCTGCTGCCGGTGCTGATGGGTTTTGCGCTGCCCGTGGCCTTCATGCTGCGGCCGCTGTCGGCCGACTGGTCGGTGCTGCCGTGGGACCGCTTTCTGGTCTGGACCTGGAACAGCGTGCGCCTGGGCGCCAGCACCGCCGTGCTGGCGGTGCTGGCGGCCTGGTTCCTGGCCTACAGCCTGCGCCGCGCGCCCACGCTGCTGCGGCGCGGGGCGGTGCAGGTGGTGTCGCTCGGCTACGCGGTGCCGGGGGCGGTCATCGTCGTCGGCCTGCTGCTGCCGGTGGGCTGGCTGCAGGTGCGCTGGCCCGACAGCGGCGTCGGCGCGCTGGTCACGGTGACGGTGTCGGGGCTGATCTGGGCCTATCTGGTGCGGTTTGTCTCGGTCGCCCTGCAGTCGATGCAGAGCGGCTACGCGCGGCTACCGCGCAGCCTGGACGAATCGGCCCGCATGCTGGGTGCCACCGGGGTCGGGTTGGCGGCGCGCGTGCACTGGCCGCTGCTGCGCCGCGCGGCCTTCGCGGCCGGGCTGCTGGTGTTCGTCGACGTGATGAAGGAGCTGCCCGCCACCATCGTGCTGCGCCCGTTCAACACCGACACGCTGGCCGTGGTGGCCAACCAGCTGGCGCGCGACGAGCGGCTGGGCGAGGCGGCGCTGCCCTCGCTGGCGCTGGTGCTGGTGGGGCTGGTGCCGGTGGTGCTGCTCAGCCGCACGCTGCGCTCCGAGCGCCGGTCGGTCGACGCCGAATTGCTATAGTCACGTGACCCTCTGCCTTGCAGGGACATGCAGAAAAAAAGCGCCGCCTCCACCATGCCCGACAACGAACTCGAATCCGACGAAGTGTTTGAGTTGGCGGCCGAGGTGTTTCGCGTCATGTCGGCGCCCATGCGGCTGAAGATCATCAGCGCGCTGTGCAACGGCGAAAAGAACGTGGGCGAATTGCTGACCGAGATCCACACCACGCAGCCCAACATGAGCCAGCACCTCAACACGCTGTACAAGGCCGGCGTGCTGGGGCGGCGGCGCGAGGGCGTGCAGATCTACTACCGCATCATCAACGACCGCGTGGTGACGCTGTGCCGCGCGGTCTGCACGCAGATCGCAATCGAGTCGGTGGGCGAGCCGCGCTGACGCGCCGCGCCACGTGGCGGTGTCGCGGGCGACGGACCCGCACTTGTCGGGGTTAGTCCCGAGATGCGCCTGTCGTGCGCACGCCTATGATTCCTTAAATATAAGTCGCGGCGAATTTTTACGCCGCCGTGCAACCACCGAGGAAGGTCATCACCATGAAATCCCGCATTCTTTCCGGGCTGGGCGCGCTGGCGCTGGGCATGGCGGCCAGCGCCGCGCACGCGCAGGTCGATCCGATGCAGGTACGCAGCTGGGCCGCGGCCTGCGCCAACTGCCATGGCACCGCTGGGCGCGCCATGCCTGGCAACGAGCCGCTGGCCGGCCAGAGCAAGGACGAGATGATGAAGAAGCTGATGGACTTCAAGAGCGGCGCCAAGCCCGCGACCATCATGCACCAGCTCAGCAAGGGCTATACCGACGAGCAGCTGGCCGCCATCGTGGCCTGGTTTGCCGCGCAGAAGAAATAAGGAGGCCACCATGGATCGTCGTCAATTCATCCAGGCGGGCTCGGCCGCCTCGGCCGCTTCGGTGCTGGGGCTGTCGGCCGGCTGTGCGTCCACCGCCGGCGGCGCGGGCGGCAACGTGGTCGTCGTCGGTGGCGGCTACGGCGGCGCCACGGCCGCCAAGTACATCCGCCTGTGGTCCGAGGGGCGCGTCAACGTCACGCTGGTCGAGCCCAATGACGCCTTCATCTCCTGCCCCATCTCCAACCTGGTCATCGGCGGCAGCAAGCAGATGGCCGACATCACCACGCCCTACGACAACCTGGCCAGGCGCCACGGCGTGAAGATCGTCAAGGACCGCGCGGTCGCCATCGACGCCGACAAGCGCCAGGTGCGCCTGGCGGGTGGGCAGACGCTCAGTTACGACCGGCTGGTGCTGTCGCCCGGCATCGAATTCATGTGGGAAGCGCTGCCCGGCATGAAGGCGCCCGGCGCGCAGGACAAGGTGCTGCATTCGTGGAAGGCCGGCCCGCAGACCGTGGCGCTGCGCAAGCAGCTTGAAGCCATGCCCGATGGCGGCGTGTACGCGCTCAGCATTCCGCTGGCGCCGTACCGTTGCCCGCCCGGCCCGTACGAGCGCGCCTGCCAGGTGGCGCACTACTTCAGCCAGGCCAAGCCCAAGTCCAAGGTGCTCATACTCGACGCCAACGACGACGTCACCTCCAAGGGGCCGCTGTTCAAGAAGGCCTGGGCCGACCGCTACAAGGGCATCATCGACTACCGCCCCAAGCACAACCTGACCGACGTCGACGCCGCCACCGGCACGCTCAAGTTCGAGTTCAACGACGACGTCAAGGCGCAGGTGCTCAACGTGCTGCCGCCCCAGCGCGCGGGCGACATCGCCCACCACGCGGGCCTGACCACCGCCAACAAGCGCTGGTGCGAAGTCGACTGGCAGACCATGGAATCCAAGGCCGCCAGGAACATCCACATCCTGGGCGACGCGCTGCAGGTGGCGCCTTTGATGCCCAAGTCGGGCCACATGGCCAACCAGCACGGCAAGGTGGCGGCCGCCGCCATCGTCGCGCTGCTGTCGGGTCGCCAGCCCAACGCCCTGCCGATCTACAACAACACCTGCTACAGCTTCGTCAGTGACACCGACGTGGTGCACGTGGCCAGCGTGCACCGCTACGACGCCGCGCAGAAGACGATGCTGACGGTGCCCGGCTCGGGCGGCGTGTCGGTGGCCGCCAGCGAGCTGGAAGGCAAGTACGCCATGGCCTGGGCGCGCAACATCTGGGCCGATACCTTGGCCTGACCCGCAGGCTCCACTGCTTCGCATGTTCCGCCACCCCCCTTTCAGGGGGCAATGCCAGCGGCCGGGCCAAGCCCGCTCCGCGGCAGCCCTGGAGGGGTTTGGGGTGATGCACGGGTCGCGCTTTCTCAATCAAACCGCTATGAAATCAGTCACTGTTGCCGCTGCTTTGATGCTGCTTGCGGGGCTTTCCCACGCCCAGGCCGACGAGGCGCGGGCCAAGAAGATCATCGGCGGCTCGTGCTTTCTGTGCCACGGCGCCGAGGGCGAATCGGCCAGCGAGGTGTTTCCGCGCCTGGCCGGGCAGAACGCCGACTACATCGCCAAGCAGCTGGAAAACTTCAAGACCGGCAAGCGCAAGAGCAGCGCCATGGCGCCGATGGTGGCGGATTTGAAACCTGACGAGATGGTCGCGCTGGGCCAGTTCTTCGCCAGCCGTCCGCCGCACAAGGAAGCCCCCAAGGACACGCAGCTGGCCGCCGTCGGCCAGTACATCTACAGCCAGGGCAACAAGTTCAGCGGCGTGCCGGCATGCGCCAGCTGCCACGGCCCCGACGGCGCTGGCAGCAACGCGCTGCCGCGCCTGGCGGGCCAGCACGCGGCCTATCTGGACAGCCAGCTCAAGCAGTTCAACAAGCGCGAACGCAACAACGACAACGCCGTGATGCACACCGTGGTCGAGAAAATGACGGCGCTGGAGATGGCGGCCGTGTCCGAATACTTGAGCGGCAAGTAAGCCGACGCGCGGGACTCATCACCGTCGGCTGGCGCGGCGAGTAGTCACGGCGCCGCGCCGGCGCGGACCGACGCGGCGAGTCATACTCGGGTGATAGGGTGCGAATGGACGCACACTGTCCGGGACCACCATGAACGAGCCATTGCCCAACCCTTCATCGCCCGAAGTCGCCATGCCCGCCGACCCGCTGGACGCGCTCAATCGGCCCGCGGATCGCGCGAGCGGCGCCAATGCAGGGGACGATTCGCCGGTCCACCTTGAATTGCCAAGGGACCTTCAAGAAGTGGATCAGCGGATCGCGCGCCTGGCCTTGCTGTGCAAGGTTCGGCTGCTCGAACGCCCCGTCCTGCAGCGCGTGCTGGACAACGACGCCAGCGTTTGCGGCGCACCCAATGAACGGGCGTTCGTCGAGTTGCGCGGCCTGCTGGGTCTTCACTTCAAGATTCAGGACCAGCTGACCGACGAACTCACGCCCCAGGAATCGGCGCGCGTCATCGCCCAGATCCACGACACGCTGCGCGCGCGGTTGGGCCCGCACCTGGCTGAACTGGAGTGATGGCGCCACCACGGCTTCATGCGGCGTGAGATCACGGCACGACCGCCTGCCGCCGCGCCGATCTGGTGCAGCCGCCGAAACCTCCACGCATGGCCTCGAATGACCGCATGCGCGCCACGCTCAAGAGCGTGGCTGTGTTCGAAGCCCTGAAAGGCCTGGCCGCCTTGGGCGGACTGCTGGGGCTGCTGGGCTTGATGCACCACGACCTGCATCGCCTGGCGCTGGAGCTGATCGGCCACTTCGGTCTCGACCCGGCGGCCCATTACCCGGCGCTGCTGCTGCAGGCGGTGGATCGACTCAACGCCACGCCGTTGCGCACGCTCGAACTGTTGGGCGCCGCGTACGTCATCACCCGCTGGACCGAGGCCTGGGGCCTGTGGCACGACCACGCGTGGGGCGAATGGTTTGGTGCGTTGTCCGGCGGCGTCTACATTCCGTTTGAACTGCGCCATCTCGCGCACAAGCCCAGTTGGCAGGCTGCGCTGGTGGTATTGCTCAATGCGGCGCTGGTGACGGTGCTGCTGCTGCGCCTGCGCCAGCGCGCGCGGACGGCGGGCCGATCGGCGACCGGCTGACCGTCAGGGCGCCAGCGGCACCACCACCGGCGCCTGCTGCGTGGGCGGTTGCGCGGTCTGCACCGGCTCGGCCAGCAGGCGGTCCATCAGGCCGCCGCCGACGAACATGCCGGCCAGCGTGACCCAGGACGTGATGGCGAAGATGGCGCCGCCCGTCAGGCCCGCGCCCACCGCGCAACCGCCGGCCAGCATGCTGCCAAAGCCCATCAGCATGGCGCCGACGATGTAGCGCGCCATGCTGTAGCCGTCCTTGAAACCTTCCACCTTCCATTCGCGCCCGACCAGCGCGCCGAGGAACGAGCCGGCAAACACCGCCGGCAGCATGCCGGCGTCAAAGCCGAACGCCGGCGCCGGGTTGACCAGCACGCGCATCAGCCACTCGGCCGACGGGCCGCTGAAGGTGAGGCCCTGCATCTGCACCGCTTCAGCGCTGAACGAGGCCTGTGATACCGCGTAAGTGAACCACCACGCCAGGGCCACCGCCAGCCCGGTGCCGATGCCGCCCAGCCACATCCACACCCGGTTGGCCGTGCGGTGGGCGAAGAATATGGCGACGGCCAGCCAGACGATGCCCATCGCCAGGCCGTCCCACGGCCCGCCGCCCATGCGCGTCAGCACGTTGCGGGCCGCGCCGCCGTCCACCGTCCACCCACTGGAAATCGCGCTGCGCAGCGGCGCCAGGCTGCCCGACAGCGCGGCCTGTGCGGTGACGGCAAACACCAGCCCCGACAGCAGCGCGCGCAGGTTGCCGTTGGCCGACAGCACCAGCAGCCGGCTGGCGCAGCCGCGCGTCATGATCATGCCGCCGCCAAACAGCAGCCCGCCCACCAGCGCCCCCGACAGCGAGCCGCGGTTGCTGAGCTGGCGCGCGCCGCCCACGTCCAGCCAGCCCAGCAGCACCAGCCCCTGCACGGCCACGACGGCGGTGGCGAAGGTCAGCAGCCAGACCGAGAGCTTTTCGCCAAACTTGCCGTGCCAGAACTCGATGACGGCCGCGCGCAGGCAAAAGCGAGAGCGCTGCGCACAAAAGCCGAACAGCGCGCCAATGGCGGCGCCACCCATCGCCAGCACCGCCGCCGTGCCGAAGCGTTCCACCCAGCTTGCCAATTCCATCGCCATCTTCAATAATTAATTCAGCAATGACTTATAAATATTAAGCGGATGATGCATTCTGTGATTGATCGGCGTCAACTTCTTCAGCGTTGCCTGTGCGTGCCGCTCGGCGGCATGGCCTGGGCGCGCTATTCGGACGCTGCCGCGCAACCGGCGGCGCTGCCCGACATGACGGCGCGCGAGGCGGCGCCCGGCTGCTGGTATGTCGAAGGGCTGTCGGCGCTGGGCTCGCCGGCCAACCAGAACTTCATCTCCAACGCCGGCTTCATCGTCACGTCGGCCGGCGTGGTGGTGATCGACGCGCTGGGCTCGCCCGCGCTGGCCGAGCGCCTGCTGGCCGAGATCGCCAAGGTCACTCCGCAAAAGGTCACGCATGTCGTGTTGACGCACTACCACGCCGACCACGTGTACGGGCTGCAAGTGTTCGAGCGGCTGGGCGCGCGCATCTACGCCCACCAGGCCGGGCGCGAATACCTGCACGCCGACACCGCGCGCCTGCGGCTGGAAGCCTCGCGCAAGGACCTGGCGCCGTGGATCGACGAGCGCACGCGCCTGGTGCCCGCCACCGAGTGGATCGACGCGCGCCGCGAAATCACCGTGGGCGACACGCGCCTGGTGCTGCAGCCGGTGGGGCCGGCGCACACGCCCGAAGACCTGGCGGTCTATGTGCCCGATAAAAAGGTGCTGTACGCGGGCGACCTGGTGTTCCGCAGCCGCGTGCCGTTTGTGGGCCAGGCCGACAGCCGCAACTGGATCGTCTCGCTCGACAAACTGTTGGCCTTCGATGCCGCGGTCGTCGTGCCGGGCCATGGGCCGGTGTCGACCGAGGCGCGCAAGGACATGCAGCTGACGCGCAACTACCTGGCCTACCTGCGCAAGACCATGGGCCAGGCCGCGCGCGACATGACGCCGTTCGACGAAGCCTACAAGGCCACCGACTGGAGCGCGTACGAGCACCTGCCGCTGTTCGGTGCCGCCAACCGCATGAACGCGTACAACACCTACCTGCTGATGGAGCACGACCCCGAATGAGCGGGGGCGCGCCTTCGTCCTGCACGCGCCGCGCGGGTCTGCGGGCGCTGGGCCTGCTGGGCTGCGGCGCGGCGCTGCCGGCGGCGTGGGCGGCCGGGCGCGGCTTGCCGCTGTCCGCCTCATTGCCCGACGAACTGGCGCGCGCGCTGAAGGCAGGGCAGCCGCTCGTCGTCATGGTCAGCCTGCACGGCTGCCCGTGGTGCGAGCAGGTGCGCAACCACTACCTGGCGCCCATGCACGCGCAGGACGGCCTGCCGGTGGTGCAGGTCGACATGCGCAGCGCCCGCATGACGCGCACCGCGGGCGGCGAGGCGATGTCGCACGACGCGCTGGTGCGCGCCTGGGGCGTGAAGGTGGCGCCGACGGTACTGTTCCTGGGCCGGGGCGGGCGCGAACTGGCGGATCGGCTGGTGGGGGGCTCGACGGACTTCTATGCCGCCTACCTGGACCGGCGGCTGGAGCAGGCGCGCCAGGCGCTGGCCGCTTGATCGATGCAGTATGGGCGTCCAATATGCCCCTTGCGCTTGTCTGACTTGGGTTTGTTGCTATTAATAAGTTAGCGATCGCCGATCGCTGCTACCGGAGACCGCCATGAACGCTTCGCTGTACCGCTGGGCCTGGTCGATCTGTCTGGCCGGCGCCGTGCTGCCGGTGGGGGCGCAGACGCCCGCCATCTTCCAGGGCGCCGACCTGGCGCTGGGCGAAAAACTGATCGCGCAGAACAAGTGCAACCAGTGCCACGCCAGGCAATGGGCGGACGACGGCAAGGCCATCTATCGTCCGCAGGGGCGCATCAACACGCCGGGGCTGTTGCGCGGCATGGTCGAGCAGTGCAACACCGAGATGAACCTGAGCCTGTTCCCCGAAGAAGTCACGGCCATTGCCGCCGTGCTCAACCGCGACCACTACCGGTTCCGCTGACCGGCACTGCCGCCGCGCTGAATGCGGGGCGCGATTGGGGCAAACCCCATGGGGCACGCGCTACCCCAAGCCTTAACATAAGCGATTGCGCATATAGCGAATAAAAAGCATGACGAACGACATCCTTTCCCCCGCGCCGGCCAGCGTGCCCGGCGGCAGGCTGCGCAAGGCGCCGGAAAATTTCCTCGACCCGGCGGGTGTGCGCACCGTGTTCGCCGAAGGCAAGCGCGGCCGGCGTGACTTCATCCGCAGCGCGTTTGCGGCGGCGCTGGCGGGCGGCGCCGCGGCGGGCGCGCAGGGCAAGTCGGTGGGCGAGGGCGATCCGGCCATCCTGAAGCTGCCGGCGCACAGCACCGGCCTGGGCCAGCCGGTGGCCACCGACGGCTACGGCCTGCCGTCCAGGTACGAAGGCAACGTGCAGCGCCGGCCCAGCCCGGGCCTGACGCAAACCAGCCAGGCGTCGGTGTCGTTCGCGCCGCTGCAGTCGCTGTTCGGCATCGTCACGCCCAGCGGGCTGCACTTTGAGCGGCATCACCAGGGCTGGTGGGACATCGATCCGGCGCAGCACCGCTTCATGGTCAACGGCATGGTCAAGTCGCCCAAGGTGTTCACCATGGACGAGATCATGCGGCTGCCGAGCGTGAGCCGCTTCCACTTCATCGAATGCGGCGCCAACACCGGCATGGAATGGGGCAACGTGGCCGTGCCCACCTGCCAGTATTCGCACGGCATGCTTTCGTGCAGCGAATTCACCGGCGTGCCGCTGATCACCTTGCTGGAGCTGGCGGGCGCCGACCTGAAGGCCGGCAAGTTCGTGCTGGCCGAGGGCGCCGATGGCTCCAGCATGACGCGCACCATCCCCATGAGCCTGATCACCAGCGGCCAGGTGCTGGTGGCCTACGGCCAGAACGGCGAGATGCTGCGACCCGAAAACGGCTACCCGCTGCGCCTGGTGGTGCCGGGCGTGCAGGGCGTCAGCTGGGTCAAGTACCTGCGCCGCTGCGAAGTGGGCGACCAGCCCTGGGGCGCCAAGGACGAAGCGGTGCACTACATCGACCTGATGCCCGACGGCACGCACCGCCAGTACACCAGCATTCAGGAATGCAAGAGCGTCATCACCACGCCCTCGGGCGGGCAGGTGCTGCTGGACAAGGGCTTCTACAACATCAGCGGCCTGGCGTGGTCGGGCCGCGGCAAGATCAGGCGGGTGGACGTGTCGGTCGACGGGGGCCGCAACTGGCGCACCGCGCGCCTTGAATCGCCGGTGATGGACAAGTGCCTGACGCGCTTCAACATCGACTGGGTGTGGGACGGCAAGCCCACCATCGTGCAAAGCCGCGCCATGGACGACACCGGCTACGTGCAGCCGACGTCGCGCGAATTGCGCGCGGTGCGCGGCACGCGCTCCATCTATCACAACAACTCGGTCCAGTCGTGGCTGGTACAGGAAAACGGCGAGGTGAAGAATGTCCAGCTCGCGTGACAAGCACGCCCCCAGGCTGCGCGGACTTCCGCTGGGGGCGACACCAGCCTCCCGGCCAAGCGGGATCGGCGTTGTCTCTCGAACAGCGCTCGCTGCCAGCAGCTTGCGCGTTGCCGTTGCCGCAGGCATGGCGGCCGCGCTGGCGCTTGGCGCCACGGCGGCAGTGGCGCAAGGAAAATTCCCCGGCATTGGCCGCGACGCCACACCGAAGGAAGTGGCGGCCTGGGACATTGACGTGCGCCCCGACTTCAAGGGCCTGCCGCCCGGCAGCGGCAGCGTCGCCAAGGGTCAGGACGTGTGGGAAGCCAAGTGCGCCGGTTGCCATGGTGTGTTCGGCGAATCCAACTCGGTGTTCTCGCCGCTGGTCGGCGGCACCACGGCCGAGGACGTGAAGACCGGCCGCGTGGCCATGCTCAAGCGCGCCGATTACCCCGGCCGCACCACGCTGATGAAGGTGCCCACCGTGGCGACGCTGTGGGACTACATCCACCGCGCCATGCCGTGGGACAAGCCCAAGTCGCTGACGCACGACGAGGTGTATGCCGTCACCGCCTTCCTGCTGAACCTGGGCCATGTGGTGCCCGACGACTTCACGCTGTCGGACAAGAACATCGCCGAAGTGCAGCACCGCCTGCCCAACCGCAACGGCATGAGCACCGCGCACGCCATGTGGCCCGGCAAGGAGCTGGGCGGCGCCGCCGCGCCCGACGTGCGTGCCACCGCCTGCATGAGTAACTGCGGCCCCGAGCCGAAGGTGGCGTCGTCGCTGCCCGACCACGCGCGCAACAACCACGGCAACCTGCGCGAGCAGAACCGCACCGTCGGCCCGCAGCGCGGCTCCGACACCACCCGGGCCGAAGGCAAGCTGGGCGACGCCGCCGGCCCGGTCAAGGTGGTCGGCCCCGCCGGCGGTGCCGCCAGTCCCAACGCCGCGGCCATTGCCCTGACGCAAAAGCACGCCTGCACCGCTTGCCATAACATCGAAGGCAAGCTGGTTGGCCCGAGCTTTGTCGACATCGCCAAGAAGCACGGCGGCAAGGCCGACTACTTGGCCGGCAAGATCAAGGCAGGCGGCGCGGGCGTTTGGGGCGAAGTGCCCATGCCGCCACAGACACTGCCCGACGAGGACACCAAGGCCATCGCCGCGTGGCTGGCCGCGGGCGCCAGCAAATGAAGAGCTTGGGTTGAATGGGGATTTCCCCATCAACTTGATTCCCGTTAAGTATTAGCATTGACTTATTTTTAGGAGCAACCGCGATGCAGACCCGTCGTCAAACCCTCAAGCAAAGCGCCGTGGTGGCTGGCCTGCTGGCCGGCACCGGCCTGTTCCCGCAGTACGCGCTGGCCTTCAACAAGGCCGCGTTCGAGGCCAAGAGCCTGAACGACGCGCTGAAGGCGCTGGGCGCCTCGGGCGCGCCGGCGGCCAGTGGTGCGGTCACGCTCACCGCGCCCGACATCGCCGAGAACGGCGCCGTGGTGCCGCTGGCCGTGGCCAGCAGCCTGCCCAACGTCAAGCAGCTGGTGCTGCTGGTCGAGAAGAACCCCAACGCCCTGGTGGCGGTGTTCAACGTCACGCCCGAAGTCGACGCCAACTTCGCCACGCGCTCCAAGATGGGTGAAACCTCCGACGTCTACGCGGTGGCCATCACCGCCGACGGCAAGGCGCACTACGCCAAGAAGGAAGTCAAGGTCACTTTGGGCGGTTGCGGCGGCTAACAAGGCCCCCCTGAGTCGCCTGCGGCGCCTTCCCCCAGGGGACAACGCCAGTGGCCGGGCAAAGCCCGCTCCACGGCGTTCCCGAACGGCCTGCTCCGCGGCCACACGAGTGTTGAAAAGTTATTGAATCAGGAGAAAAGACATGGCAGACCCGATGCGAATTCGCGCTCAGGCCGCTGGCGACAAGGCCACGGTGCGCGTGCTGATGAGCCACGAAATGGAATCCGGACAGCGCAAGGACGCTTCTGGCAAGCTGGTGCCGGCGTGGCATATCTCGGACGTGACGGCCAGCCTGAACGGCAAGCCGGTGTTCTCGTGTGAATGGGGCGCGGCGGTGTCCAAAAACCCGTTTCTGCAGTTCAACGTCAAGGGCGCCAAGGCCGGCGACAAGATCAGCGTCACCTGGAAAGACAACAAGGGCGATACGCGCACCGACGAAGCCACGGTGTCGTGACCGATTGGCGCATGGCAGTTCCGCAGCACGCTCGACCAGGGGTCGTGCGGGTGTGCCGTGCGCCCTGGCCGCCGCCGGATGTGGCCACCTGGCGCCATGCATCGGGTGTGATGCGGCCCGGTTAGTCCCATGCGCAGCAGACAGCGGGCGTGCCCCAATCCACGCCCGCTTTGTTTTTGGTTATTCAGGAAGTAGGAGACAAGCCCATGAGCAATACGATCCGGGTGGCCTGCGCCGCCTTGCTGGTCGGCCTGACCGGCGCGCATGCGCTGGCGCAGGATAAGACCTCCATCCAGGCCATCGAGGAATACCGTGAGATGCTGCAGGACGGCAACCCCGCCGACCTGTTCGAGGCCAAGGGCGAAGAGTTGTGGAAGAAGGCGCGCGGCCCGCGCAACGCCTCGCTCGAACGCTGCGACCTGGGCCTGGGCCCGGGCGTGGTCAAGGGGGCTTTCGTGCAGCTGCCGCGCTACTTCAAGGACACCGGCAAGGTGCAGGACCTGGAATCGCGCCTGGTCACTTGCATGACCACGCTGCAAGGCATCGACGCCAAGGACATCGTCAACGGCCAGTGGGGCCGTGGCGAGCGCGCCAACACCACCGCACTGGCGACCTGGATCGCCGCGCAATCCAAGGGCATGGCGTTCAACCTGCCGCAGTCGAACGAGCAGGAACGCGTGATGTACCAGGTGGGCAAGCGCCTGTTCTACCAGCGCGGCGGCGCGCACGACTTTGCGTGTGCGTCATGCCATGGCGAAGAAGGCAAGCGCATCCGCCTGCAGGATTTGCCGCTGCTCACCAAGAACCCCGGCGACGGCGTCGGCTTTGCCGCTTGGCCGGCCTACCGCGTGTCCAACGGCCAAATGTGGAGCATGCAGCACCGGCTGAACGACTGCTATCGCCAGCAGCGCTTCCCCGAGCCCGACTTCGCCAGCGACGTCACCGTGGCCCTGGGCGTGTACCTGGGCGTCAACGCCAAGGGCGCCAAGTCCGCCGTCCCGACCATCAAGCGCTGAAAGAGAGCCCACCCATGAAGATGAACAGGAAGCACGTGTTTGCGCTGTCGCTGGTGGCGGCGGTGGTGGTGGCCGGGTGTGCGGCGGGCGGCGGTGCGTCGTCCAGCGTGTCCATGACGTCGGCCGAACTCGACGCGCTGACGCGCAAGATCGTCAACGAGTCGTTCCACGACAAGGGCATCGTCAAGGTGAAGACCGCCTTCGCCGACGACGAGACGCTGAAGGCGTGCAACGCCGCCGACGTGGCGGGCAAGCCGCTCGACGAAGCCACCGCCAAACGGCTGGAAGCGCTGAACCTGCAGACCATCAAATGGCCCACCGGTGGCAAGTATCTGGGCGACTGGAAGGAAGGCGAAAAGCTGGCGCAAAGCGGCCGCGGCATGACCTGGACTGACGACGCCAAGACCCCCAACGGCGGCAACTGCTACAACTGCCACCAGATCGACAAGAAGGAAATCTCCTTCGGCACCATTGGCCCCAGCCTCTACCACTACGGCAAGCTGCGCGGCGTGGCCGACCCGAACAGCCCGCAGTCGCAAGAGATCGTGAAGTACACCTGGGGCAAGATCTGGAACGCCAAGGCCTACAACGCCTGCTCCAACATGCCGCGCGCCGGCCACATGGGCATCTTGACCGAGAAGCAGGTGGCCGACGTCGTGGCGCTGCTGCTCGACCCCAAGTCGCCTGTGAACCAGTAACCCCCTGAGCCGCTTCGCGGCTTCCCCCTGAAAGGGGGACAACGCTGGTGGCCGGTGCAAGCCCGGCCACGGCGTTCCCGCATGGCCTGCTCCGCGGCCTTTTGAGAGCCTTGGATATGAACCTCACCAAACGCGAATTTCTGCAAGTCCTGAGTGCCGCCAGCGCAGCAGGCATGGGCCTTGGCAGCTATCAAAATGCAAGCGCACAGACGGCGGCCGAGGGGCTGTACGACATCCCCAAATTCGGCAACGTGTCGTTCCTGCACATCACCGACTGCCACGCGCAGCTCAAGCCCATCTACTTCCGCGAGCCCAGCGTCAATCTGGGCGTGGCCGACATGAAGGGCAAGCTGCCGCACCTGGTGGGCGAGCACCTGCTGAAGGTGGCCGGCGTCAAGCCCGGCACGGCCCAGGCGCACGCGCTGACCTACCTCGACTTCGAGCAGGCGGCGCAGCGCTACGGCAAGGTGGGCGGCTTTGCGCACCTGGCCACGCTGGTCAAGCGCCTGCGCGCCAGCCGCCCCGGCGCGCTGCTGCTGGACGGCGGCGACACCTGGCAGGGCAGCGGCACGGCGCTGTGGACCAAGGGCCAGGACATGGTCGATGCCTGCAAGCTGCTCGGCGTCGATGTGATGACCGGCCACTGGGAATTCACCCTGGGCATGGACCGCGTGAAGGAAATCGTCGAGAAAGACTTTGCCGGCAAGGTCGACTTCGTCGCCCAGAACGTCAAGACACTCGACTTTGGCGACCCGGTGTTCAAGCCCTACGTCATCAAGCCCATGAACGGCGTGCCGGTGGCCATCATCGGCCAGGCGTTTCCGTACACGCCCATCGCCAACCCGCGCTACATGGTCAAGGACTGGGAATTCGGCATCCAGGACGAGAACATGCAGAAGATGGTCGACGAGGCCCGCGCCAAGGGCGCGCAGGTGGTGGTCGTCATCAGCCACAACGGCATGGACGTCGATCTGAAGATGGCCAGCCGCGTGCGCGGCATCGACGCCATCATGGGCGGCCACACGCACGACGGCATGCCCGTGGCCAGCGTCATCAAGAACGCCGGCGGCCAGACGCTGGTGACCAATGCCGGCAGCAACGGCAAATTCATCGGCGTGCTGGACTTTGACGTGAAGAACGGCAAGGTGGCCGACTACCGCTACAAGCTGCTGCCCGTGTTTGCCAACATGCTGCCGGCCGACAAGGACATGGACGCGCTCATCACCAAAATCCGCGCCCCGTATGAAAGCAAACTTGCCGAACAGCTGGGCGTGACCGAAGGCCTGCTGTACCGCCGCGGCAATTTCAACGGCACGGGCGACCAGCTCATCGTCGATGCCCTGATGGAAGCGCAGGGCGCGCAGATCGCCTTCTCGCCCGGCTTCCGCTGGGGCACCACGCTGCTGCCCGGCCAGCCCATCACGCGCGAATGGCTGCTGGACATGACCGCCACCACCTACAGCTACGCCACGCTGACCGAGATGAAGGGCGAGATGCTCAAGACCATCCTCGAAGACGTGGCCGACAACCTGTTCAACCCCGACCCGTACTACCAGCAAGGCGGCGACATGGTGCGCGTCGGCGGCCTGACCTACGCCTGCGACCCCCTGGCCAGCCAGGGCAAGCGCATCAGCGACATGCGCCTGAAGGGCCAGCCCATCGACGCCAGCAAGAACTACCTCGTCGCCGGCTGGGCGCCCGTCGCCGAAGACGCGTCGAAAGCCGGCAACAAGATGGTGTGGGACGTGATCGAGGACTGGCTCAAGTCCAAGGCCGGCAAGGTGACACCGCGCCAGGTCAACCAGCCCAAGCTGACCGGCGGGCTGCCGAATCCGGGGTATGCGGGCTGAGGGGTGGCTCAAGCGTCGGCCCGCGTCCCATGATCCGGCCGGCTTGACGGCGCAGATTTTTGTAGCTACATTAATTGCGTGCGGATTACTTGCGACCCCGACAAGCGACAGCTGACGCTTTCGGAGCGAGGTTTGGACCTGATTCGGGCAAAAGAAGTTTTTGCGGGCCCGCACTTCACCCGCGCGGACGATCGCTTGGATTACGGCGAACCTCGCTTCATCACGGCGGGTTGGCTTGATGCAAGACTGGTCGTTTTCGTATGGACGCCTCGCGGAAGCGCCAGGCGAATCATCAGCATGAGGTACTGCCATGAGCGCGAAGCCAAAAAACTCCGTCCGCACCTTGAACCAGACGGACGAAGCGCCCGAGATCACGGATGCCTGGATTGAGAGCGCTGATCTTTACCAGGGCGACAAGCTGGTGCGTCGTGGGCGCCCCAAGCTGGAACACCCCAAGCAACTGCTTTCTTTGCGCTTGCCGCCCCAGGTCATCGCACGCTGGAAGGCGTCGGGGCCTGGCTGGCAAAGCCGCATGGCGTCCACGTTGGAAAGTGCCGCGCCCAAAACAAGGTCTGCAGGTTAGCTGGCTTCCAGCCGCTCTTGCTTTGCGGCGTCGTCCGAAAGTGGACACCCGCCTGGCTCGGGCGTCCAGCGTTGGGCTGCTTCTCTTTAGATAGCGCTTGGCGCTTGTTCTGAAAGCGCTTGCGGCTGATTAGACTGTCAAGGAACGGTTTTGCGACTCAATCCCGCGTCACCCGCAGCACTTCCTCGCGGCTCGTGATGCCGCGCTCGATCAGCCGCTCGCCGTCGTCGCGCATCAGCGTCATGCCCTTGGCCAGTGCGGCGGCGCGGATGTCGGCTTCGCCGGCTTGGGCGTGGATGCGGGCGCGGATGTCGTCGTCGACCGTGAGCAACTCGAACACGCCGGTGCGGCCCTGGTAGCCGGTGTGGCCGCAGGCGTCGCAGCCGGCGCCGTGGCAGGCGGCGCAGTATTTGCGCACCAGCCGCTGCGCCAGCACGCCCAGCAGCGAGCTGGACAGCAGGAAGGGTTCGACGCCCATGTCGATCAGGCGGGTGACGGCGCTGGCGGCGTCGTTGGTGTGCAACGTGGCCAGCACCAGGTGGCCGGTCAGGCTGGCCTGGATGGCGATCTGCGCGGTTTCGATGTCGCGGATTTCGCCGATCATGACGATGTCCGGGTCTTGCCGCAGGATGGCGCGCAGGGCGCGGGCAAAGGTCAGCTCGATGCGCGGGTTGACCTGCGTCTGGCCAACGCCGGGCAGGTCGTACTCGATCGGGTCTTCCACCGTCATGATGTTGTTGCGGTGGGCGTCCAGCCGCGCCAGGCTGGCGTACAGCGTGGTGGTCTTGCCGCTGCCGGTGGGGCCGGTGACCAGGATGATGCCGTGCGGCTGGCCGATCAGATGCTCGAATTTTTGTAGCACGCTGCCCTGCATGCCGACGGCTTCCAGGCTCAGTTTGCTTTCAGACTTGTCGAGCAGGCGCAGCACCGCGCGTTCGCCGTGCGCGCTGGGTAGGGTGGACACGCGCACGTCGATGGCTCTTGTCCCTAAGCGCAGGCTGATGCGGCCGTCCTGCGGCAGGCGCTTTTCGGCGATGTCGAGGTCCGCCATGATCTTCAGGCGGCTGATGAGCGCGGCGTGCAGCGCGCGATTGGGCTGCACCACCTCGCGCAGCGCGCCGTCGACGCGAAAGCGCACGCTGCTGTGGCGCTCGTACGCTTCGATGTGAATGTCGCTGGCGCCGTCGCGCGCGGCCTGCGTCAGCAGCGCGTTCAGCATGCGGATGATGGGCGCGTCGTCGGCGCTTTCCAGCAGGTCTTCAACCGCGGGCAGCTCCTGCATGATGCGCGACAGGTCGGCGTCGCTCTCGACTTCGCTCACCACGGCAGCGGCGCTGCTTTCGCTTTGTGAATAGGCGGTGCTGATGCGCTGCGCCAGACGGTGCGGCTCGTCCTGCTGCAGGGCCAACGGCAGTGCGCCGTTGCCGTGGCGGCGCATCACCTCGCTCAGGTGCCCGGCGTCGGGACGGCCGTCATGCCAGAGCGTCAGCGCCTGGCCGTCGTCTTCGAGCAGCAGCCGCGCGGTGCGCGCGAAGGCGTAGGGCAGCGGGTAGCGCATGCGCGTCGGCCAGCCCTAGGGCGTTCGGAAGGTGGTGCCGCCGTAGTAGTTGCCTTCGCCGGCGGCCGGCCCGCTGCTCATGCCGTGCTGGCCGCGCAGGGGCGGCGGTGGCGCGGGGCGCGTCCACGCCTCGGGGTTGGCGGGCACCAGCGGCGGCATGACGGGCGCCTCGTTGACGGGCATGGCGGCGCTGGGCTGCGGCTGGTTGGCCTGCTGCGCGGCGCGCATGTAGTCGTAGCGGTCGAGCGAGAAGGCCTCGGTGGCCGCGGCGTCGCGCACGATGACCGGGCGCAGGAAGACCATCAGATTGGTCTTGATCAGCTTGCGGTTGCGGTTCTTGAACAGGTTGCCCAGCACGGGCACGTCGCCCAGCAGCGGCACCTTGTCTTCGCCTTCGCTGAACTGGTCTTCCATCAGGCCGCCCAGCACGACGACGGCGCCGTCGTCCACCAGCACGCTGGATTCGATGGCGCGCTTGTTGGTGGTGGGGCCCGACAGGCTGGCCGCGGTGGCGGGGTCGACGCTGGAGGTCTCCTGGTAGATCACCATCTTGACCGTGCCGTTTTCGTTGATCTGCGGGCGCACGCGCAGGGTCAGCCCGACGTCCTTGCGCTCGTAGGTCTGAAACGGGTTGACGGTGCCGCCGCTGGCGCCGGTGTTGGTGAAGCTGCCGGTGGGCATGGGCACGTTCTGGCCCACCATGATCTTGGCTTCTTCATTGTCCAGCGTCAGCAGCGTGGGGGTGGACAGCACGTTGCCCGCGCCACTGGTCTGGATGAAGTTGGCCAGCAGCATCAGGTTGCGCGTGCCCAGCGCAAAGTTGAAGCCGGTGTTGGGCTTGGCCGCCAGCAGGCTGCTGACGGTGTTGTTGTTGACGTAGTTGGTCACTGCGCCGGCCACGTCGAAGATGTTGGTGTTGGGCGTCATCGGCGAGGTGGCACGCCCCGACGAATAGTTGGTGCCCAGCACGCCGATGGTGTTGCGGCCGTTGCCCAGCAGCTGCTGCCACTGCACGCCCAGGTCGGCCGCCTTGCTCATGCTGACCTCGGCGATCAGGCTTTCGACGTAGACCTGCGCGCGGCGCTGGTCCAGCCGGTCGATGACGGCGCGCAATTCGCGGTACACCGGCTCGGCCGCGCTGATGATGAGCGAGTTGGTCGCCGGGTCGGCCTGAATCTGGCCGCCGGTGGCCGGCTGGTTGTTGGCGGCGGCGTTGATGCTCGGCCCGGTGGCCAGGCCGCCCGCGGTGCCGCCCATCTGCGCGCCGGCCAGCATCTGGTTGATGCCTGCCGGGCTGCTGGGGATGGCGCTGCCCGTGCCCCCCACCGCGCCGGCGGACGGCGTCTGCCCCGGCAGCGCCGCCAGCGCGGCGCGCAGCGTGACGGCCAGCTTGGCGGCGTCGGCGTTCTTCAGGTAGACGACGTGGATGTTGCCGGTGCTGCCGTCGGCGCGCACCTGCGGCGGCTGGTCGAGCTGCTGGATCAGCGTCTTGGCCAGCGCCAGCCGCGCCGGGTTGGCGGCGCGCACGATGATGGCGTTGCTGCGCGGCTCGGGCACCAGCGTGGTGCGGTAGCCACTGTCGCCGCCGCCCAGGGCCGCCGCGACGGGCATGGCGGGCTGCCCCGGCGCCGCGGTCGCGGGCGCGCCGCCGGCGCCCGAATCGATGAGCCGCGCCACCAGCGGCGCCAGGTCAGACGCCACCGCGTGGCGCAGGCGAACCACTTCGACCCCGGTGGCGTTGGACACGTCCAGCGCCGCGATGATGCGGGCCAGGCGCTGCAGGTTGTCGCCGTAGTCGGTGATGACCAGCGCGTTGGTGCCGGGGTTGACGTTGATGGTGTTGTTGGGGCTGATCAGCGGGCGCAGCACCGGCACCAGGTTGTTGGCGTTCTCGTGCGTCAGGCGGAATATCTGCGTCTGCACCTGCCCGCCGCCGCGCACCGCGCCGGCCGATACGCTGGACGCCTGCAGCTTGGCGTCGGATTCGGGCAGGACCAGCACCATGCCGCTGGATTCAAGCAGCGCGAAGCCCTGCGTGCGCAATTGCGCGCCAAACAGCCGCAGCGCCTGAGCCGGCGACACCGGCGTGGTGCTGGTCAGCGTCATGGTGCCCTTGACGCGCGGGTCCACCACCACGTTGCGCCCGGTGATGGTGGCCATGGTGCGCGCCACGGCGTCGATCTCGGCGTTGGCAAAGTCCAGCGTGACGTTGCCGCCGCCGCTGGCCGCGCTCTGCGCCATGGCTGGTGCCAGCGGCAGCGCCGTGGCCAGCGCCAGCAGCACGGCCAGCGCCGTGCGCGCGGCGCGCGGCGGGGGAGTGATGCAAAAGGCGCGTGGCATGGGCGGACGTGACCAGAAAGCTATGGGTAATGTAGCAAATGGCCGCCGGGGGGCGGGCGCCGGGGCGGTATCTTGATGCAAAAAAGCCATAAGTGCAGATCACTTGCGTGCGAGGCGCCGGCCGTCAGCCCAGCGATATCAGCGCCCGGTTGCCCTGGCGGCGGCCCAGCAGGTTGAGCAGGTTGGCCAGCTGCGCCTCCTGGCCGGGGGCGGCGCTGGCCTCGCCCGTAAAGCGCAGGCGCGAGCCGACCCAGCGGCCGCTGCCCGACAGCTGCAGCGCGCCTTCCAGCGTGGACAGCTCCATCGACACCGCGTCGCCACCGCGCAGCTGCACGCGGTACGAACCGAGGGGTTGCAGCGTCGACAGGCGCGACGACAGCTGGCGCAGCGTCAGGTCGGCGCCGCCAGCCATGCTGGCGCGGCCGGCACGCCATTCGGCCGCCAGGCCCTGTGTGGCCAGCGTCAGCTCGCCCTGCGGCTGGACGGTGTTGAACGGGGTGCCCAGCCCGGCCAGCAGCGCGGCGGGCCATTGTGTCTGCGCGTCGGCCAGCAGCAGCCGCGCGCCGCCCCACAGCGGGCTGATGCGCATGGCCAGCGGCGCCGCGGGCGTGCAGCAGTCGGCGCGCAGGTCCAGCCGCAGCGCGCCCAGCGCCGGCCGCAGCCGCCAGTGCACCTGGCCGGGCAGGGCGCTGCGGTCCTGGCTGCCCGCGCCGCCCGTCACCAGCAGGCGGGCCGAGCCGTTCCACAGGCTGCCGGTCGGTTCGGCCAACTGCAGCATGCCGCCTGTGCCCCGCGCCACCCCTTCAGCCAACCAGCGCGCCGGGGCCGCCAGCACGCCCACCAGCAACAAGCCCAGCAGCAAGCCTGCAAATGCCCAGCCCCAAGGGGCGCGGGTCGAGGGTGCGGCAGGTGCTGCACGGCGCAGCGTCCTCATATCGCGACGTCCCCGCCAATGCCCGAAGCGAAGCGGCCGCCAAAGCGCCCGTCATGCCCCGTGCCGCTCCACATGTCCGATGGCCGCGGAGCAGGCCACGCGTGGGCGCCGTGGCCGGGCTTGCACCGGCCAGGGGCGCCGTCCCCCTCCCATAGGAGAGGGGGAAGACGCCACAGGCGTCTCAGGGGGTGCGTCATGGAATCCCCAGCGCCACCGTGCCGTTCCACAGCACCGGCGCCCCCGGCGCGTTGTCGCCGGCGCGGGTCAGGCGCGCCTCGACGGGGTTGGCGCGCGCGTTGGCGCGGGCGTCGGCCAGCCATTGCGCCAGCGCGTCGGCGGGCGCCTGCTTCAGCACCACGTTGGCGCGGTCGCCCACCACGCTCAGCTGGGCGTTGGCGCCCAGCCGCTGCTTGACGGTGGCTTCCAGCGCGTGCAGCGCCTCGTCGCGGCCCAGCTTGGGCAGCGCCTTCAGCGATTCGGCCTCGTCGCGCAACTGCTGCAGGCGCTGCGACTGGGCGGCCAGTTCGGTGCGCTGCGCCTCGGCCTGGCGCAGCGTGCGCAGCGCGGGCGCCAGTGCCAGCAGCCACAGCAGGGCCAGCGCGACCACCGCAGCAGCCAGCGCCACCAGACGGCGTTCGCGCGCGTCCAGCCGGGCCCAGGCGGCGCGCGCGCGGGCCGGGGCGCTGCCGGGCGCGGCGGTGGTGGGGCGGCGGGCCAGCGTGCTCATGGCGCGGCCACCTGTCGCAGCACGGTGCTGTCGCCTTCGGCGGACAGGGCGTAGCCTTGCGGGCGCAGGCGCTGGTTGGCGTCGGTCAGCGCGGCGGCGGCCACCGTGACGCCTTTCAGCCGCAGCTCGCCTGCTGCAAATTCGATAGCTGTCGGCGCAGTACTGACGGGCGCTGACTGCGCAAAAGCCTGCAGCATCGGCTCCAGGTCGCGCGGCGAGGCGGCGCCGGTGGCCTGGCGCAGCTGGGCGACCTCGCGCGCCATCTGCGCCGGCGCGTCCACCACCACCTTGACGGCGGGGAAAGTCTGGGTCAGCAGCGCCTGGTTGGCGGCGCGGCGCGCGGCCAGATCGTCCTGCGTGCGCCAGGCCAGCACGTTCAGGCCGATCAGGTTGGCCAGCACCAGCAGCGCCAGCCCCCAGCGGGCTGGCCGCCACAGCGGGGCGTGCAGAAAGTCGCGCCACAGCGCACCGGCGCGCTTGGCGGCGCGCGCGCGCCCGGTGCGGGCAAACTGGAACTGCGCCAAATCCCACCCGCTGCGGCTGGCGCGCAGCAGGCGCTGCGCGGGCGATTCGATGGCGACCGGTTGCTGCAGCGTCTGTTCGGCCAGCGCCGCCACGGCCGGTTCGGCGCGCAGCTCGGGCAGCGGCGCGTCGTCGGGGCGGGGCGGCAGCAGCGCCAGCGTGCCGACGTCGAGCGGCAGCGCCTGCGCGCCGCCCGGCACCTCGGCGCCGCTCATCAGCAGCAGGGCGCGCTCCGGCGTGCCGGTCACCAGCCATTGCAGCGGCCCGTCCTGCGGCGGCAGCTCGGGCACGATGCGGCTGACCGGGCGGCCGGCGGCTTCCAGCGCGGCCATGTGGTCGGCCAGCCAGGCGCGGTCGCATACGGCCACCCAGGCGCTGGCGCCGGCCTGTGCGCCGGGCGCCAGGGCGAAGTGAAGGCCTTCGACGTCGTCCAGCACCTGCTCTTCCAGCAGGCCGTCGAGCACGGTGCGCAGGCGCGGCGAGGCGGGGCCAACGCCGCGGGGCAGCGTCACCCGCTGCCACGACAGCTGGCTGGCCGGCGCCACGGCCACCACTTCGACACCGCGCCCGGCCGGCGGCAGCAGCGCCGGCGCCGCGCTGCCATGCGCCGCCACGCCCTGGCCGTCGTCCGAGGTGGCAAAGTCATAGCCGGCCGGCGCACCCGGCGGCAGGGCGATCAGAAGGAGGCTCATGGGGTTCGGCGCATTGTAGGCGTGGCACCCAGCAGGGCAGACTCATGCAGCAGACGCCTGTACGGCAGACGAACTGAGGCAGACCCCAAGATGTCATAGCGCCTCATTGCTCAGGTGTCGCAACCAGTTCGCCTCGCTCAGACAGGCTGAACCGTGCGTCAGATCCTTTGAGCCGAGGGGACAGTCCGTTTTGGTGGGCTGCGCCGGTTCGCGGCCATGAACGGACTTTTCGACCCCTCCGATCGAACACCCGCTTTCCACGTGTCAACAGACGTGTTAGTGGTTGGATGGTGATCGCTGCGATCTACAGAACTATTTCCGTGGTCTGCATGTTGAGCTGGACGTGGAAACCGATGCAACGGCTTGCATCATCAGCATGCAACCGCCCGACCATCGGGACGATCAGCCGATAAACCGATAGCCCACGCCAGCTTCCGTCACAAGATGCTTCGGGCGCGACGGGTCGCTCTCGATTTTCTTGCGCAGATTAGCCACGTGCACGCGCACGTAGTGAGTGTCTTCTGCGTGACCTGGCCCCCAGACCGCGCGCAGCAGTTGGCGGTGCGTGACCACTCGCTCAGGCTGACCGATCAGGTGCGTCAGAAGACGGTATTCAATAGGCGTCAAATGCAGTACTTCATCGGCTCGTGTGACCACGCGCCGGCTCAAATCGACGCTCACCTCGCCGAACGAGACGGTGGCTTCGCCAGTTTGCCCAGCAGTCCCTTGGCGCCGCAACTGAGCACGAACGCGCGCCAGTAATTCACCGGCACCAAACGGTTTCACAAGGTAATCGTCGGCGCCTGCGTCGAGTGCTTCAATCTTTTCGGCTTCACGGCTGCGCGCAGATAGGACGATGATGGACGTGTCCGACCAGTTGCGCAAGTCACGAATCAGATCTACGCCGTCGCCGTCGGGCAATCCCAAATCCAGCACAAGCAAATCGGGGCGGCGCGTGCCAGCTTCAATCAGTCCGCGATCACAAGTGGCCGCCTCATACACTTCGTATCCAGCGCTCTCCAAGGCCATGCGCACGAAGCGCCGAATGTCGGCCTCGTCTTCAACGATCAGGATACGCACAACGTTCATGATTCGGCATTGTCCGCCAGCGCTGGCACCGCACTGCCGTCATCCTGGGGCGGCGTACCACGCGGCAAGGTGATGACAAAGCGCGCGCCCCCCACACCGCCATTCTCGACGCGGTTTTCACCGTGAATCCTGCCGCCGTGGGCCTGAAGGATGGCGCGGCAGATGGCCAGGCCCAGGCCCACGCCCGGCGTGGCCGTCTCCTTGTCGCCGCGCTCGAATTTATCGAACACCGCCTCTTCGCGCCCACGCGGCAGGCCGGGACCATCGTCCTCAATGGTGATGCGCACATCGCTGCCGCTCAGGGCCGCGCCGACGTGGATCGCGGTGGCCGGTGGCGTGTACTTGGCGGCGTTTTCAAGCAGGTTCACCAGCACACGCTCAAACATCGCGGCGTCCAGGCGCAGCATGGGCAAGTCGGGCGCCAGTTGCACAGTCACCTGACGCTTACCCAACGCAGGCCCGCAGGCGGCGAGCGCGCTGCCCAGCACTTCTTCGAGGGGCTGCCATTCGCGCCGCAATTGCACCGCGCCTGACTCCAACCGCGCCATGTCGAGCAGGTTGGTGACCAGCGCGTTCATGCGCAACGCTGAGGCACGGATGGCGCCGGCCACTTCCACCTGGGCGGGCGCCAGGGGTGAAGTTATGACCAGCGTATCGGCCAGGCCCACGAGCGCTGCCAGCGGAGTGCGCAAATCGTGCGAGATGGCCGACAAGAGCGAGTTTCGTAGCCGCTCTGATTCAATTTGCACCGTGCTGGCTTGCGCCACTTCAATGTAGTGGATGCGTTCCAAGGAAATCGCCAACAGCGACGCGCAGGTGTCAAGCAACTGGCGCTGCTCGGGAGTTAGCAATGTGGCCTGCGTGGGTTGAACGGCCAACACCCCGCGCAGCCGCATCGGTGCTTTCAGCGGCAGCATCAAGCAGTCGCTGGACGGCAGCGTGTTGGTGCCGCGCCCGGCCGCCTCGCCCTTATCGAAAGCCCATTGTGCGACGGCCCGATCAGGCTGGGCGGTGGCACCAGGCTGCAATTGCAGTTGATCGCTCGCGTCGGCGACCAGCAGCGCCGACCGTGCAGCAAGCTCACCCGACAGAAAGCGCGCGCCGATCTCGGCGACCTGCTCCGGTTGCAGGGCAGCGGAGAGTTCGCGCGACATCTGGTAGAGCCCACGCACCCTTCGTTCGCGCTCGGTGGCGGCCTGTGCCTGCGCACGCAGCCCGGCCGTGAGTTGCCCCACCACTAGCCCCACCAGCAACATGACGGCGAAGGTAATGAGGTACTGCACGTCGCTGACGGTGAACGAAAAGCGCGGGGGCACGAAAAAGAAATCGAACAGCGCGACACCGACAAAGGACGCCAGCACCGCCGGCCCGCGCCCATAGCGCAGCGCGATGCCGACCACCGCCAGCAGGAACAGCATCACGATGTTGCTGAGTTCCAGCACGCTGATAAGCGGGGTCGCGGCGACTCCGATGAGTGCACAACCGACTGTCGCGGCCACGTAGCCCTGCCACTGAATGGCGTTCGACTCAAGTTCTTTCCGGCGTGTCTTGAAGCCTTTGCGCTCCTCTATCGGTAGCGGAACCTGGAGTACGTCCATGTCGGGCGTCTGACCCGCCAAGCGTTCGGTCAACGAGCGCTCCCACGGCCAGCGTCGCGGCCGCCAGCCCAGCACCAGACGCGAAAGGTTGTGTTCGCGCGCATAGCGCACCAGTGTGTCGGCTACGTCGGCGCCAGTGGGCGTGGCGGTAGTTGCGCCCAGCTCCTGAGCCAGCTTCAACGCCCGCAGCGCCTGTTGGCGAGCGGCGTCGCCCACGCGCTGCCCAGCGGGCGCATCCACGAAGATGGCGTGCCACGGTAAATCGGTCTGCGCAGCCAGGCGCGCCGCGCTGCGTACGACCGCCTCTCCACCCGCGCCGGGGCCGACGCAGGCCAGCAGCGCATCGCGCGTTGACCAGGCTGGCTGCCCTGGCACACCATCGCCGCTGCTGCGGCGCCAGTGCTGCATCTGTGTGTCCACGCGGTCGGCGGTGCGGCGCAGTGCCAGCTCGCGCAGCGCAATGAGGTTGCCCTTGCGAAAGAAGTTGGCCGCCGCCCGCTCGGCCTGTTGCGGCACGTAGACCTTGCCGGCCTTCAGGCGCGCCAGCAACTCGTCGGGCGGCAGGTCGACCACCACCACTTCATCGGCGGCGTCGAACAGGGTGTCGGGCACCGTCTCCCATACGCGAATGCCCGTAATCCCGCCGACGATGTCGTTCAGGCTTTCGAGGTGCTGCACGTTCATCGTGCTCCACACGTCGATGCCGGCGGCCAGCAGCTCTTCCACGTCCTGCCAGCGCTTGGGGTGGCGCGAGCCTGGCGCGTTGCTGTGCGCCAGCTCGTCCAGCAAAACCAGCGGCGGCTCGGCTCCGCCCTTGTGCTCGGCGCCAAATGCCAGCGCCGCGTCGAGGTCGAACTCCTTCAGCACGCGCTCGCGGTAAGGCACATCTTTCAGCGCCAGCAGCGGCAGGCCGGCCACCAGGGCCTCAGTCTCGGCGCGGCCATGCGTCTCGACCAACCCCACGATCAGGGGCACGTCCTGCGCCAGCGCGGTGCGCGCGGCCGACAGCATCGCGTAGGTCTTGCCGACGCCAGCCGAGGCACCGAAGAAGATTTTTAGGCGCCCGCGCCGCGCCTTGGCTTCTTCCTGCTGCACGCGCGCGAGCAGCGCGTCTGGGTCTGGACGGTCGTCCTCTGGTGACGCGTGGGATGGCATGGCCGATGGTATGCGTGAAGCTCAGAACGTCTTGCCCACCTGCAGCACCAGCGCCGCTCGGTTGAGTGCGCGCGTGGCGCCGTCGGTGGCCGACAGGCCGCCGGTGGGCGGGCGGTAGAAGCGGTTGTTGGTGGCGCCGACGACGCCGACCGAGGCGCTCCAACCGCCCTCGAAGGTCTTGGCCAGCGCCACGCGCCAGTCGGCGTAGTTGGGGCTGTGGCCACTCGCCGTCGCGCGCAGGTCGGTGTAGCCGGCGTGCAGGATCAGGTGCAGGCTGCCGTCCAGCGGCACCGTGGCCGTCAAATCGTGATACAGCGTTCCGCGCGTGCCTCGGCTGTAACTGGTGCGCGTGTTGGCACCAAAGTAATCGGTGGCGGAAACCGACACCTTATAGGCCAGCCACTTCCAATTCACCCCGGCGTTGATTTCAAGCGTGTTGAAGCGTTGGCTCGGCAAGCCGCCACAGGGTGCGCTTAAAGCAGCCGACGGGCAGGTGGCCTGGCTCACATTGGCGCCAGGGTAGATGTAACCATACAGGCCGGCGGTGTAGCCCCAGTCCTCATTGACCTTGCCGTTGTAGCCGCCGTACACATCCAACTCGGCGCCGCCGCCGGGGTAGGCTCGCGAACTCACGTTGGAAGCCCAGAAACCGGCGTACCAGCCGCTGGGATGGGCGTAGTCCACGCCGCCTTGCAGCGCCGGCCGTCCCCAAGTCTGGTCGATGCCGCGAAAGCGGTAGTGGCTGACGAGGTTCAGGTTGGCGGTGAAGGGCTTGCCCGGCGGCGCCTCGTCGGCCCAGGCGGGAGCGGACAACAAGGAAGCGGCAAGCACAAGACAAGAGGTGTGTTTCATGGCCGTGAATCCATTCACAGGGGTCATTCGTCCGGCGCATCGCTGGGTGACCTGTTGCGCCGAACCAGCCAGCGCGCCAGCAACAAGGGCATCAGCACGATCAGCAGCGCCAAGCTCAGAGACAGCCAGTCGGTCGAACCCATGGTCGCGCCCCGTGCCTTAGGCCATGCCCAGCGCGGTCAGCGCCAAGTCAATCAGCTTGATGCCAATGAAGGGCACCACCACGCCACCGACACCATAAAGCAGCAGATTGCGGCGAAGCAGATCGGCGGCGGGCGCTGCGCGGTATTTCACGCCTTTGAGCGCCAGTGGAATCAAAAACACGATGATGAGTGCGTTGAAAATCACCGCCGACAGAATCGCCGACGAGGGGCTGGCCAGTCTCATCACGTTCAGCGCGCCCAGTTGCGGATAGGTGCTGACAAAGGCCGCCGGGATGATGGCGAAATACTTGGCCACATCGTTGGCGATGCTGAACGTGGTGAGCGAGCCACGCGTCATCAGCATCTGCTTGCCGGTCTCGACGATCTCGATCAGCTTGGTCGGGTTGCTGTCCAGATCGACCATGTTGCCGGCTTCCTTGGCGGCCTGGGTGCCGGTGTTCATGGCCACCGCCACGTCGGCCTGCGCCAGCGCGGGGGCGTCGTTGGTGCCGTCTCCGGTCATCGCCACCAGTTGGCCGCGCGCCTGGTGCTCGCGGATCAGCGCCAGCTTGGCTTCGGGCGTGGCCTCGGCCAGAAAATCGTCCACGCCGGCTTCGGCGGCAATAGCGGCGGCCGTCAACCGGTTGTCGCCGGTGATCATAACCGTCTTGATGCCCATGCGGCGCAGCTCGGCAAAGCGCTCCTTGATGCCGCCTTTGATGATGTCTTTCAGCTCGACCACGCCCAGCGCCCGCGCGCCGTCGGCTACCACCAGTGGCGTGCTGCCCCGGCGCGAAACTTCGTCCACCGCTTGTTGCACTTCGGGTGGGAAGTGGCGGCCCAGCGCCTCAACGTACTTTCGCAGCGCGTCGGCGGCGCCTTTTCGGATGGCGCGGCCTTCGGGCAGGTCAACGCCGCTCATGCGCGTCTGGGCGGTGAAGTGCACGAACTGCGCGCCCAGCGCTTCGACCTCGCGCTCGCGCAGGTTGAACTTCTGCTTGGCCAACACCACGATGCTGCGGCCCTCGGGCGTCTCATCGGCCAGCGAGGCCAGTTGCGCGGCGTCGGCCAGTTGCTCCTCGCTCACGCCGGGCGCGGGCAAGAAGCTGCTCGCTTGCCGATTGCCCAGCGTGATGGTGCCCGTCTTGTCCATCAGCAGCACGTCCACGTCGCCAGCGGCTTCCACCGCGCGGCCCGATGTGGCAATCACATTGGCCTGCATCATGCGGCTCATGCCTGCCACGCCGATGGCCGAGAGCAAACCGCCAATGGTGGTGGGAATCAGGCATACCAGCAGGGCCACCAGCACCGTGACGCTGACCACCGCGCCGCTGCCCGCCTGCGCCACGGCAAAGGCCGAATACGGCCGGAGCGTGACGATGACCAGTAGAAACACCAGCGTCAGGCCGACCAGCAAAATCGTCAGCGCAATCTCGTTGGGCGTTTTCTTGCGGCTGGCGTTCTCGACCATGGCGATCATGCGGTCAACAAAAGTCTCGCCCGGGTTGACCGCCACGCGCGCCACGATCCAGTCCGACAGCACACGCGTGCCGCCGGTCACCGCCGAGAAATCGCCGCCCGATTCGCGGATCACCGGCGCCGATTCGCCGGTGATGGCCGATTCATCGACCGAGGCCACGCCGTCGATCACCTCGGCATCGGCCGGAATCACGTCGCCCGCCTCAATCAGCACCACGTCGCCCTTGCGCAGGCTGGTGGCTTCGGTCGGTAGCCAATTCAGTTCGCTGCGCTGGCATGCTCGGTCATAGGCCCCGCCGTCGAGCTTTTTGGCCCAAGTCTGCTTCTTCAACCCGCGCAGGCTGGCCGCCTGTGCCTTGCTACGCCCTTCGGCCAGCGCCTCCGCGAAGTTGGCGAACAGGACGGTGAACCACAGCCACAGCGCAATCGCCAGGATGAAGCCCGCCGGCGCCTCGCCCTTGCCACCCAGCGCCTGGAAGAACAGCATGGTGGTGAGGATGGAACCCAGATAGACCACGAACATCACCGGGTTTCGCCACTGTTGCTGCGGTGCGAGCTTGCGCGCCGCGTCCCACAGCGCGGTGCGCATCAGCGACCGGTCAAACAGAGAGAGGGATTTGTTTTCGGACATGGGAGATGCTCCGATTCGCTATTTATTTGGTAGCTGGCTGCGCTTGTTGAACGCCGGGAAAGGCGGCATTCAATGCCAAATTGAGCCGAAGCACGTTGACGCGCGGCTCGCCCAGCAAGCCAAGCACGCGGCCTTCCGTATGCTGACTCAAAAATTGTTGCACCTGCTCCAAGGGGATGCCGCGCGCCTTGGCCACGCGCCCCACCTGGGCTTGCGCGTTGGCGACCGAGATGTGCGGATCGAGCCCGGAGGCTGAGGCGGTGACGGCGTCCACCGGCACTGGCGCGGTAGAGCCGAGCCCGTTGGTTTTGCGGTAATCCGCCACGCGCTGCGTCACGGCGTCAATCAGCGCCTGGTTGGTCGGCCCCTGGTTGCTGCCAGCGGACAACGCGGCGTTGTAGGGCGCGGCGACGGTCTTGCTGGCGTCCTGCGGATCGGGCGCGCTGGTGGCGCTGGGGCGCGGGTGGAAGTGGCGCGCGTCGCTGAAATGCTGGCCGATTAGGTCGGAGCCGATCAACGCGCTGCCGCGCTCGATCAGGCTGCCGCCCGCTTGGCGCGGCATCAGCATCTGCGCCACGCCGGTGGTCAGCAGCGGATAAACCAGGCCGGTGAGCAGCGCCACGAAGACGGCGCCGCGCAGGCAGGGGCCGATCAGGCCACGCAGCGGTGATGCGGCAGCCACGGTGTCGGGGGTGATTTCAAGTGTGTTCATGCGTGCGCTCCTGCTTCACGGATAGACATTGCCAGCCAGCATCTGCAACTGCTCGACCAAGGGGCCAAGCGCCAGCGCGGGCAAAAAAGTGAGGCCGCCGACGATCAGCACCACAAACACCAGCAGGCCCATGAACAGCGGCGTGGCTGTGGGGAAAGTGCCTGGCCCGGCTGGCACCGTCTTCTTGGCCGCCAGTGAACCGGCGACGGCCAGCATGGGCAAGAGCGTGAGGTAGCGGCCCACCAGCATCGCCAGACCGATGGTGGTGTTGAAAAACGGCGTGTTGGCGTTAAAGCCCGCAAAAGCCGAGCCGTTGTTGGCCGTGCCCGAGGTGTAGGCGTACAGCACTTCTGAAAAGCCGTGCGGGCCGTGGTTGGCCAGGCTCGCGGGCGTGTCCGGCCACATACTGGCCAGCGCGGTGAAGCCGAGGATGGCCGCCGGATGCGCCAGCACCGACAGCATCACCAGCTTGATCTCACGCGCCTCGATCTTCTTGCCCAAAAACTCCGGTGTGCGGCCAATCATCATGCCGGCCAGGAACACGGTGAGGATGGCGTATTGCATCAGGTTGATGAAGCCCACGCCGTCACCGCCGAACACGCAGTTGAGCATCATCTGCGCCAGCGGCACGGCACCGCCCAGCGGCGTGAGCGAGTCGTGCATGGTGTTGACCGAGCCCGTGGTGGCGGCCGTGGTCACGGCCACGAACAAGGCACTGTCGGCGATGCCAAAGCGCATCTCCTTGCCTTCCATGTTGCCGCCGGGCTGCGTGGCGGTGAGCGTCTGGTCAGCACCCGCCTTGCTGAGCAGCGGGTTTCCGGTCTGCTCGGCGCCATAGACCATCGCCAAAAAGCCGATGAACATCACCACAAAAGCGCCGAAGAACACCCAGCCTTGCCTTTTGTTTGCGAGCATCGTGCCGAAGGCGACGGTAAGCGCCGACGGAATCAAGAGCATCGACAAGATGTGCAACAGGTTTGTGAGCGGCGTCGGGTTTTCGAACGGGTGGGCCGCGTTCATGCTGAAAAAGCCGCCACCATTGGTGCCGATGTGCTTGATGGTCTCGAAGCTCGCGACTGGCCCCAGGATGATTTGCTGGCGCGCGCCTTCCACCGTGGTCACCGTGGCTTGCGAGGCCAGCGTCTGCGGCATGCCCTGCCACACATACACCAGCGCCAGCACAAAGCACAGCGGCAGCATCACGCGCCACAGCACGCGCATGAAATCGACCCAGTAGTTGCCGATGTCTGCGCTGCTGGCACGCCCCAACGCACGGATGAAGCCGCCCGCCGCCGCCACGCCCGCCGTCGCGCCGGCAAACATCAGGAAGGTGATCGCCACCATCTGCGTCGCGTTGGACAGACTGGCTTCGCCCGCGTACGCCTGCCAGTTGGTGTTGGTGATGAAGGAGGCCGCCGTGTTGAACGCCAAGTCGGGCGGCTGCGCAGCATTGCCCAGCCCGTTCAACGGCAGCACGCCCTGCAAGCGCAGCAGTAGGTAGCCCAGCCCCATCATCGCTGCGTTGGACAGCAGCAGCGCCAGCCCGTAGCGCGGCCAGCCCATGCGCTCCGATGGATTGACGCCAAGCGCGCGGTAGCTCAGGCGCTCCGCCGCCCAATGATGTGGGTCATCGAAAGCGCGCGCCAACCAGCGGCCCATTAGCAACGCCAGGCCGGTCATCACGGCCAGCACCAAGGCAAATTCAAACAGGTTGAGTCCCATGGCGGCTCCTTACAAACGCCGAAGCGCCAGCACCATCCAGGCCACGGCAGCAAAGAAGGCTACGGACACGCCGACAAAGATCAGGTCTTGCATGGCGGCCCCGCTTTAGAACTGCTCGGGCCGCAGCAAGGCGTAGCCCAAGTAGACGAACAGCCCCAGCGCGCCTGCGCCGGCCAGCCAGTAGATGAGGGTGAGCGAAGTCATGGCGTTCCTTTTGCGAATGAACCCGAAATCCCGGTATGGCGACGCTTCGTCGCCCTTGTTCATGCGATAGGAAATGCTAGGCAGCGCGCCATCAAGGCGCCGCCAAGATTGGGGCTTGGCGTATCAAGAATGCATCAAGAATTCCGCAGCTCTTGTATTCCGCACCGGCTCAGCCGGCTGGCGATGCCGGAGAGTCCGAAATGCGTTCCTTGGCGGTCATTCCTTCGAGCCACACTACCGGCAGATATGGGTCGAAAGCGCCCTAGCTACGAGCCCCCGGCGGGCGTGCGAATCGCCGTGCGCTCGCGCCACAGCGTGGTCACGCGGCGCGTGGAGGGGTCGCGCTGCACCACCGACACTTCTTCCACCGCCAGCTGGTCCAGCCGCAGCCGGCCGCGCACCTCGAAGAAGCGGCTGCCGACGGCGGTCCAGCTGGCGTCGGCCTCGCCCGTGGCGACCTGGGCGATGGCGCTGGCGGCGTTGCGCAGGTAGGCGCGGTCGCGCTCGCCCACCAGGCGCTGCGCGGCCGCCAGGTCCAGCCCCGGCACCGCCGCGTAGATGACCTGCGCGCTGGCGGTGTTGACGTTGACCAGCGTCGGCGCCTGCCCCTGCAAGGGCAGCACGGTGACGTAAGGCCGCAGCGCCGCCAGCGTGGCGGGCGACACGCCCACCCACACCAGCTGGTCGAAGCGGCGCGGCAGCAGCGGCGCGTCGCCGCCCTCGCTGGCGCTGGCGGTCATGGCGGCCTGGGCGCGCGCCAGGTTGCGCTGCAGCGCGCCCAGCTCGGCCGACGGCAGGCCCAGCAGTTCAAACAGGCGCTGAAACCGCAGCAGCGCCTTCATGCGCGCGTCGGGGTCGGTCAGCGTCAGGTTCATGGCGTTCAGGCGCGACTGCAGGTCGACGATCTGTCCCGACAGGAAGGCGTCGCGCTCGATGTCGCCGGCGCTGGCCTCGCCCGCCGCCAGAAAGGTGGACAGCCGCGCCTCGGCCAGCGGCACCGCCCACGGCTCGCCCAGGTGGTCGACCGCGCCCGATTCGCGCAGGTCGCCCGCCAGAATCAGCCGGCTCCAGTCCAGCGCGCCCGACAGCAGCCAGGCCGACTGCCCGCGCGTGCGCTCGGCGGCCTCCACCTCGACCCCGCGCCACTGGCGCCACAGCGCGCCGGCCGCCAGCGTGGCGACCAGCACCACGGTGAGCATCGCCGCTAGCAGCGCCGCGCCGGTCTGGCGGTGCGCGGTCTGGCGGGTGCGGACAGGCGGGCGGCGCGGCATCACGAGCCCCCCACGAAGTCGGGCCGCACCCAGTCGATCACCAGCGGCCCGGCCAGCGGCTGGCCGGGCGCCAGGGTGAGGAACAGGCGCACGCCGTCCGGCAGCACGCGCGTGTCGGCGCCCGACGGCGCGCCGCTGGACAGCGGGTGGGTCCAGGCGTTCTGGCGGAAGTAGTGCAGTTGCCAGTCCAGCGCGGCGGCCACGGTGACCGCCTGCGCGCCGCCCGGCAGTGCGCCGGTGGCGGCGTCGCCGCCCTGGCCCCACGCCGCGGCCGCGTCCCAGGCGCTGGCCCACGCCGCCTGCGACAGCACCGGCGCCGACTGCCAGCGCTGCCACTGCCCGCCGGTGCTGCGGCGCGTCCACGCCACCACGCGCAGCCCCGCCGCCGCATCGCCCGCGGCGGTGCGGGTGATGCGCAGCGTGTGCCCGTCCCACGCCAGGCTGCGCTGCAGCGCGGGCGGCGGCTGTGCGGTCGGCGAATCGGCGGCAGCGGCCGGCCACGTCATCATCGCGTCCAGATCGGTGCGCCACTGCGCCAGCCCCGCCTGCGTCGCCAACACCTCGTCCGTGTACCGCCGCGTCGCGTCCTGCGCCCGCAACATCCCGTCGATCCCGCGCCAGCTCAGCACCGCGATCACCGCCATGATCGTCAGCGCGACCAGCACTTCGATCAAGGTAAAGCCGCGCGATTTTTTCAAGCTAAATACGGCCTCAGCGCTTTCCAAATCGGCGCACTCAGCTATCAAAACCGTAGTTTCGCCACCCGCCACCCCCCATCGCGGCCGCGCAGCAGGCCGCCCCAAACGGCCGCGGAGCAGGCCACGCGCGAACGCCGTCGCCGGACCTGCGCCGGCGACTGGCGTTGTCCCCCTGGGGGGATGGCGCCGAAGGCGATCTGGAACCTGCTCGAAGCCCCGGCGCGAGGCGGATGGGATGCGGCTTGGGATGGGATGCCAGGCGCGATTCGCCGCCAATGGCTCGTGCCATTGGCAAGAATCGCAACGCCGCAGCCCGCCCAAGTCCGCGCCCAGCCGTCCGCGGCGGGGCTTCGAGCAGGTTCCCAGGGGGGGCCTCAATTCCTCCCCACAATCGTAGAAAGCTGCAACACCGGCACGCCCCCCTCGCTGACCGCCGCCTCGACGCGCCGGAAGTTGGGGTTGGGCGTGGGCCGCACGATCTGCGCCACCTGAAACTGCCGCCCCGCCTGCGGGCATTCGACCACGCTGTCGCCCACGCCCGGCAACTGGCGCGCCAGCCGCAACTCGGTCAGCCGGTTCTCGGCGCAAATCTGCGCCAGCAGCACCGTGGCCTGCCGCCCCGCGTTGTCCGTCAGCGCCGACGTGGCCTTCAACCCCGCCGTCAGCGCAATCGCCGTGATGGCCAGCGCCACCAGCACCTCGACCAGCGTGAAGCCGCGTGCTCGATGAGCGCCTGATGCCCCGTCAGCCCGCAATGGACAAGCGCGGAACGCTATCAAAACAGGATTGCAGTCGATGCCACGCCATGACCGACGCTCGCTTGGGCGGTGGGCTCCTGCCCCCGCTGGGGGAAGGCTGGGATAGGGGCTGACCATCTTCGAGAAATCCCCCGTGGCGGGCCCCCACCCCAACCCTCCCCCAACGGGGGAGGGAGGAAGAAACGTCGGATGGTTTTTGCAGACAGCCATGACCGAACCCTTCGCGCCCACCGGCGGCCGCGCAGCAGGCCGCCCCCAAAGGCCGCGGAGCAGGCCACGCCAGAACGCCGTCGCCGGACCTGCGCCGGCGCCTAGCGTTGTCCCCCTGGGGGGATGGCGCCGCAGGCGACTCAGGGGGGATGTCATCTCAGGGGGATGTCATCTGACTTCAAAAGGCCGCAGCCCATCGCTCACGACCTCCAGCGTGGCCGCGCCGTCGCCCGCCGCGCCCAGCAGCACCACCGCCTGCGCGTCGATGATGGGGTCAGGCCCCAGCCGCAGCGCGGCGTTGCCCACGGTGCGCGTGCGGGTGTCCAGCCAGTGCGTGGGCAGCGGCGGGCCGCCGGGCGGCAGGCCGTCCCACGCAAAGCCGGTGGCGGTGGCGCGCCAGGTGATCGGCACGCCGGCCGCCCGCGACTGCGCCCGCGCCGATTCCAGCAGCGCCGCCAGCCGGTCGGCCTCGCGCGCCAGGGCGCTCGCCCCGCTGTCGCGCAGCGCCAGGCTGGCCACGGCCGTGCCGATGGCGATGACGGCAATCACCACCATCAACTCCAGCAGGGTGAAACCGCGCCGGTTCTTCAAGCAAAAATGGCCTGGAGCGCTGGAGGGATAAGCGCGAGCAGCTATCAAAAAAGCAGTATCTTTCGCCACCAACCGACACCCCCCTTCCCAATCAGCGCGGCCGCGCAGCAGGCCGCCCCCAATGGCCGCGGAGCAGGCCACGCCAGAACGCCGTCGCCGGACCTGCGCCGGCGACTGGCGTTGTCCCCCTGGGGGGATGGCGCCGGAGGCGACTCAGGGGGGAACATCTACTACCAGGAGCCGACGTCCGCGTTCTTGCCCTCGCCGCCGCTGGCGCCGTCGGCGCCGAAGCTCATCACGTCCACCTCGCCCTTGACGCCCGGGTTCAGGTACTGGTAGGGCCGGCCCCAGGGATCGTTGGGCAGCTTTTCGAGGTAGGGCTTCCAGTTGGTGGGCACGGGCGGGGCGGTGGGGCGCTGCACCAGCGCCTGCAGGCCCTGTTCGGCGCTCGGAAAGCGCTGGTTGTCCAGCTTGTAGAGCTTGAGCGCCTGCATGATGTTGTTGACGTCGGTGCGGGCGGCGGTGGCGCGGGCGTCGTCGGTGCGGTCGAGCACGTTGGGCACGATCAGCGCCGCCAGCACGCCGATGATGACCAGCACCACCATCAGCTCGATCAGGGTAAAGCCGGCGGCGCGGCGCAGGCGGGTGGCGAGGGGGCGCAATGCGGTCATGGAATACAGCCTGGAAGCAATGTCGCATCAATGATAATCGTCCGCCATGACTTGCACCGCGCCGCGCCGCGCGCCCCTTCGGCCATGCGAAGCCCGCTGCCGCCCCGCCTGACGGCCGGGCTGCTGACGCTGGCGCTGTGGGCGCTGGTGGCCGGCAGCGCGCTGTGGTGGTGGCTGCGCGTGGGCCAGCTGTCGGCGCCGGTGCGTGCGCCGGTGGTGGGCGCCGGGCCGGCCGTGGCCGCCGTGGACAGCGCCCAGGTGGCGCGCGCGCTGGGCGCCAGCGCGTCGGCACCGGCCGCGGCCGCGCCGGCTCCCGATCTGGCCGGCCGGCTGGCGTTGCGCGGCATCGTCACCTACCAGGGCCGCGGGGCGGCGCTGATCGCCGTCGATGGCAAACCGGCCCGCCCGCTGCGCGTGGGCGCTGCGCTGGAAGGCGTGGACGGCGGCTGGCGGCTGCGCGCGCTGTCGCCGCACGCCGCGGTGCTGGCGGCCGACGGGCGCGAATTGCGGCTGGAGATGCCAGCGCTGGCGGCGCGGTCAAGCGCGGGTGACGCCGTCGCACCCCCGCGCCCGCCGATGCCGGGCCAAGCCGTACCGGGCGCCGCGCTGCCCCAGGTGCCGCCGACGCTGCCGGTGACGCCGCAGCCCCTGCAGTCCGGCATGCCGGCCGTCACGCCGCAGCCCCAGGCCTTCGTGCCGCCGCCGAGCGCGGCGCGGAATGATTGATGCCCATTGGCGTTCGAATATTGAGAAGCCGTTCGCACTGAGTCATTCGACGTCGCTCATGACGGGCTTGTCGAAGTGCCTGCGCCGTCTGCGGCTTCGACAAGCTCAGCCCGAACGGTTCTGACAAGCTCAGCCCGAACGGTTCTTATGGTTTTGAACGCACTTTCGTATGAGTGGGGACGCGGCGTCACGGCGTCACGGCGTGACCGGGTAACGGCCGCGGCCCGGGGCGTTTTGTAGGTCAGAAGCCGCGCGCCTGAACCATCCCTTCCATCGTCATTCCCGCGCAGGCGGGGGAATCCAGAGGCGCTTCGCTCCGATGGTGCGGCTGGCGGTGGATGCATGGATTCCCGCCTGCGCGCACTACTGTCCGGGGAATTTTTGCTGCCTGCAGCTAAGTTGTTGCGCTGCTTGGCGTAAGGGGCTATACCCCGAGCGCCAACTCAATTTCCGCCAAGAAAGCGCAACGTGTTCAGCATAAGCCGGATTCACCAACTCATCCAGCCCATCTCGCGCGGGCAGTTCGATCGCCGCGTAAGCGAGC
>JAKOYD010000084.1 GCA_029780695.1 Pseudomonadota bacterium | reverse complement strand
TGCGCTGCAAGTGGGCACGCAGGTGAATATCGAAGTGGATTTGTTGGCGCGTTATGTGGAGCGCCTAAACGCGACAAAGGATTGGACATGAGCTTTGCAAGCATCCCGGAATTGCTGGACGAACTGCGTGCCGGCCGCATGATCGTGGTGGTGGACGACGAAGACCGCGAGAACGAAGGCGACCTGATCATGGCCGCCGAGTTGGTCAAGCCCTCCGACATCAATTTCATGGTGACCCACGCACGCGGGCTGGTGTGTTTGTCGCTGACCCGCGAGCGCTGCGCCCAGCTGGGGCTGAACCCGATGGTGCGCGACAACACCTCGCCGCACCACACCAACTTCACGGTCAGCATCGAGGCGGCCGAAGGCGTGACCACCGGCATCAGCGCGTACGACCGTGCGCATACGGTGCGCACTGCGGTGCGGTCCGATGCCAAGCCCGCCGATCTCAGTCAGCCCGGCCACATCTTCCCGCTGATGGCGCAGCCGGGCGGGGTGCTGAGTCGCGCCGGGCATACCGAAGCCACGGCGGATCTGGCGCTGCTGGCCGGATTCGAGCCGGCCGGCGTGTTGGTGGAAATCCTCAATCCCGATGGCAGCATGGCGCGCCGCCCGCAGTTGGAAGTGTTTGCGCGCGAACATGGCCTGAAGATTGGCTCGATCGAAGCCCTGATCCGCTATCGGCTGGAAACCGAGCACACGGTGGAGCGCATCGACAGCCGCAGCATCGATACCGACCACGGCAGTTTCACCTTGCACACCTACCGTGACCGTCTCAGTCGCGGGTTGCATTACGCGCTGGTGCGCGGTGAGATGGCGGGAACCGAGCCGGTGCTGGTACGGGTGCAACTGCAAAACCCGTTGGCCGATGCACTACATTGGCGGCGCGATGATTTTGGCCCACTGACCGGCGATGTGCTGGCGCTGCTGGCGGCCAGCGAACGCGGTGTGCTGGTGCTGTTGGGGGATGCGCCGGAGGCCGAGGCCACCTTGGCGCGCATTCGCCAGCAACCGGCAGCGGCGGCCTCGAAAGCCGGCGCGTTGGCGCAATGGCGGCGCAACGGTGCCGGTGCGCAAATCCTGGCCGATCTGGGCGCACGCCACCTGCGCGTGCTGGGCACCCCACGCCGACAAATTGGTTTGGCCGGCTACGGGCTGGAGGTGGTGGAATACGTGGCGCTGCCGGCGCGGTAAACTGCGCA
>JAKOYD010000080.1 GCA_029780695.1 Pseudomonadota bacterium | reverse complement strand
CAGGCGCACCAGCGCGTCGGTGGGCATGGTGGTGTGGTAGGCGTGCTGGCCTTTTTCGTAACCCTCGGCGATCTGCATCCACTTCTTCAGGTCGCACGAGAAGCTGCTGCTCGTGGTGCCGTCGATCGCCTGGCGCGCGCGTTCGCTCAACATCACCATGGCGCAGCACGGCGAGCCGCTCCAGCCCTTTTGCGGCGCGCTGATGAGCACGTCGACGCCGGTGGCCTGCATGTCCACCCACATGGCGCCGGACGCCACGCAGTCGAGCACGAAGAGCGCGCCCACATCGTGCGCCGCGGCCGTCACGGTGCGGATGTAGTCGTCGGACAGGATGATGCCGCTGGCCGTCTCCACATGGGGGGCGAACACCACCTTGGGCTTTTCGGCGCGGATGGTGGCCGCGACTTCGTCGGCCGGGCACGGCGCCCAGGGCGCCTGCGGGCCACTGCCCTGCTGGCGCGCCTTGCAGACCACAGAGCCGCCACCCAGGCCCTTGTCGGCGTCGAAGATCTGCGTCCACCGGTAGCTGAACCAGCCGTTGCGCACGATGAGCACCTTTTCCTTGTTGGCAAACTGGCGCGCCACGGCCTCCATGCCGAAGGTGCCGCTGCCGGGCACCAGCACGGCGGTGTGGGCGTGGTAGACCTCTTTCAGCGTGGCCAGGATGCCCTGCACCACGCCGGTGAAGCGCTTGGACATATGGTTGAGCGCACGGTCGGTGTAGACCACCGAGAATTCGAGCAGGCCATCGGGGTCGATATCGGGCAAAAGTCCGGGCATGGGGAGTCTCCACGGGTGAAACTGAGGGGGCGAAACAAGGCAATCGGGCCAGCTTATCATGGCCCCGCACCACCCGGAGCCCGTGCGCCATGCCCACCAAACCCTTCCAGTTCCTGCCCACCGCCCGGCCCGGCATCGAAGCGATGCAGGCCGATTCGCGGTTCGCGTTCGGCAGGCATATGCACCTGCAGTTCGGCCTGGGCGTGATCGACCGGGGTGCGCAGAAATCCATCAGCGGCCGGGGCACGGTGGAGTCGCTCCCTGGCGACACCATCACGGTCAATCCCGGCGAGGTCCACGATGGCAAGCCGCTGGGCGACGGCGGACGCGCGTGGCGCATGCTGTACCTGGATCCAGCCCTGGTGGCGGGCCTGGCGGCCGAGGTGCGCCCGGGCATGCCAGGCGCAAGCTTCGAGTTCCATGCGCCCAACCTGCGCGACGCCCGGCTCACGGCGCAGGTCCGAGCGCTGTTCACGGCGGCCACGGTGCACCCGGCTCACTCGGCCGCACCGCTGCAGGTCGAGGAATGCCTGCTGCAGATCCTGGCGTGCCTGCTGCGCTCGCCGGCCCCCGGCCGGCATGCAGCAGCGCCCATCGCAACGGCCCGCGCCATGATGGACGATGACCCCACCACCGCCTGGAGCCTCGCGCAGCTGGCCCACGAAACCGGCCTGAGCCGCTACCAGTTGGTGCGCCAGTTCGCGCAGGTGACGGGCCTGACCCCCCATGCCTACCTGGTGCAGCGCAGGTTGCACCACGCGCGGCGACTGATGGCTGCCGGGGTGCCGCTGGCCGAAGTCGCCGCCGCCAGCGGCTTTGCCGACCAGAGCCATCTGACGCGCCTGTTCGCGCGCAGCTTTGGCGCCACGCCGCACGCCTACCTGCGCGCCCACGGCTGACAGCTGACGGCTGGGCGAAGAGGCCCCTGCAATTTTGTTCAAGACGGTGGAACGGGCGTTGGCGGATGCTGTGGTCATCTCCACTTCATGCCGCAGCAACGCGGCTAAAGCGCCATGGGCATCGAATTCCTCATCACCTCGCTCATCGTCGTTGTCTCGCCGGGGCCAGGCGCCCTGCTGACCGTGGCGGCCGGGCTCTCGGGCGGCGCGCGGGCGGCAGCCGTCACGGCCCTGGGCTGCACGCTGGGCATCGTGCCGCACCTGCTGGCGGCCGTCACCGGGCTGGCCGCGCTGCTCCATGCCAGCGCCACGGCCTTCGAGGTTCTGCGCTACGTGGGGGTGGCCTACCTGTTGTACATGGGCTGGGCCACCTGGCGCTCGCCCGCTGCGCTGCAAGTGCGCACCGACGCGCCCGCTCGGTCCACCGGCGCACGCATCGCGGAGGCCATGTTGGTCAATCTCCTCAACCCCAAGCTGTCGCTGTTCTTTCTCACGTTCCTGCCGCAGTTCATCGCGCCAGGCGAAACGCAGCCCGCCCTACGCATGGCGCAGCTGTCGCTGGTGTTCATGGCGATGACGTTCGTGGTGTTCCTGGGCTACGGCGTCTTTGCCGCGCGGTTTCGCGACCAGGTGCTGCAGCGCCCGAGCGTGCTGGTGTGGCTGAGGCGCGGCTTTGCCGCAGCGTTTGTGGCGCTTGGGGGAAAGCTGGCGCTGATGCAGCGCTAGCCAGGCGACCCTCCCCTGCTCACCAGGTGTCGACGAACCGGTGCCCCAGCGGCGCCACCTGGGCCGATGCCAGTCCGCGCGCCAGCCACGCACGCGTGTCGGCCGGGTCGATCACCGCGTCGATCTCCAGCGTGGCCGCCATGTGCATGGCCTCGCCGTTGGCGTAGGACTTGGCGAGCAGCTTGGCAAACAGCGCGTCGCGCTCCACGCCCTCGGGCAATGCCTCCAGCTCCTTGCGAAAGCCCAGGCGCACCGCGCCTTCGAGCCCCATGGCGCCGAACTCGCCTGTGGGCCACGCCACGGTGAACACGGGCGCATGGAACCCCCCGGCCGTCATGCCCATGGCGCCCAGGCCGTAGCCCTTGCGCAGCACCACGCTGAAGGTGGGCACGCGCAGGCTGGCGGCGGTGACGAACAGGCGGCTCACGTGGCGCACCTGGGCCGTGGCTTCGACCTCGGGGCCGACCATGAAGCCGGGCGTGTCCACCAGGCTCACGATGGGCAGGCCATGCGCGTTGCACAGC
>JAKOYD010000044.1 GCA_029780695.1 Pseudomonadota bacterium | reverse complement strand
GGTGCGTGTGCACCCCACCGGCAGCGTGACGGTGTTCACCGGCTCGCACAGCCACGGCCAGGGCCACGAGACCACCTTTGCGCAGGTGGTGGCGGCGCGCCTGGGCATTCCGGTCGAGAACGTGGACATCGTGCACGGCGACACGGGCCGCGTGCCGTTCGGCATGGGCACCTACGGCTCGCGCTCCATTAGCGTGGGCGGGGCGGCCATCATGAAGGCGCTGGATAAGATCGAGGCCAAGGCCAAGAAGATTGCCGCACATTTGATGGAGGCCAGCGACGCCGACATCGACTTCAGCGGCGGCGAATTCACCGTGCGGGGCACCGACAAGAAGATCCCGTTCGGCCAGGTATCGCTGGCAGCCTATGTGCCGCACAACTACCCGCTGGATGTGCTGGAGCCGGGCCTGAACGAAACCGCGTTCTACGACCCCACCAACTTCACCTTCCCCGCAGGCACCTACATCTGCGAGGTGGAGATTGACCCGCAGACCGGCGTGACGCGCGTGGACAAGTTCACTGCGGTGGACGACTTCGGCACCATCATCAACCCCATGATCGTGGAAGGCCAGGTGCATGGCGGCTTGGTGCAGGGCATTGGCCAGGCGCTGCTGGAAAACTGCGTGTACGACCGCGAAACCGGCCAGCTGCTCACCGGCAGCTTCATGGACTACGCCATGCCGCGCGCTGACGACTTCCCAGAGTTCAAGCTGGGCCATGTGTGCACGCCCTGCACCCACAACCCGCTGGGTACCAAGGGCTGCGGCGAGGCCGGGGCCATCGGCTCACCACCGGCGGTGATCAACGCCGTGCTCGATGCGCTGCGGCCTCTGGGCGTGAAGGACTTCGACATGCCCGCGTCGCCGCACCGCGTGTGGGAAGCCATTCAGTCCGCCAAGGCATAAGGAGACCAACCATGTACGCATTCACCTTTGAGGCTCCTTCCTCCACCGCTGCTGCCGCGCAGCTCATCGCCCAGGGCGGAAAGCTGCTGGCCGGCGGGCAAAGTCTGCTGCCGTCCATGCGGCTGCGCCTGGCCAACCCCGAAAAGATCGTGGACCTGAATGGCGTTGCCGAGCTGGCGGGCATCCGCCGTGAAGGCAACGCGCTGGTCATTGGCGCCATGACGCGCCACATGGACGTGGCGGCCAGCAGCGAGGTCAAGTCAGCCATCCCCGCCCTGGTCGACCTGGCCGCCCACATTGGCGACCGGCAGGTGCGCGCACGGGGTACGCTGGGCGGCTCCGTGGCCAACAACGACCCTGCCGCCTGCTACCCCAGTGCGGTGCTGGGCCTGGGCGCCACGGTCATCACCAACCGCCGCGAGATCCAAGCCGACGACTTCTTCGTGGGCATGTACACCACGGCGCTGGAGGAGGGCGAGATCATTACTGCCATCCGCTTCCCCATCCCTAAGCGTGCCGCGTACATGAAGTTCAAGCAAGCGGCGTCGCGATTCTCGCTGGTGGGTGTGTTTGTGGCTCAGACCGACAGCGGCGTGCGCGTAGCCGTCACCGGCGCTGCCAGCAGCGTGTTTCGCCATGCGGGGCTGGAGGCAGCGCTCAACCAGAGCTTCACACCGCAGTCGGCGGCTAGCGTGAAGATCGACGCCAGCGATCTGAACGCCGACATCCACGCCAGCGCTGCCTACCGCGCCAACCTCATCAGCGTGCAAACGCAGCGCGCCGTGCAGCAGATGCTGGGATGA
>JAKOYD010000034.1 GCA_029780695.1 Pseudomonadota bacterium | reverse complement strand
CCTGATTCGTCACAAAGCTCAGCAGGCTCATTTCCTGAGCTACCCGGCCGCTACGCTGGCAGCAGCCAAGTCGCGGAGTCCAGCATGCCGATGAACCGAATCCAGTTCCAGCGCGGAGTGCCGCTGCCCGAGTTCTTTGCCCGCTACGGCAGCGAGGCGCAGTGCGAGGCGGCGCTGATGGCGCTGCGCTGGCCCGACGGCTTTCGCTGCCCGCGCTGCCAGGGCTCGGCCTACTACGCCGTCGGGCGGCTGTTCCAGTGCCGCACCTGCCGTCACCAGACCTCGCTGACCGCCGGCACGGTGATGGACAGCACCAAGCTGCCGCTGCGCACCTGGTTCCTGGCGATCTACCTGATCAGCCAGGACAAGACCGGACTGTCGTCGCTGGCGCTCATGCGCCAGCTGGGCACCAGCTATCGCACTGCTTGGCTGGTCCATCACAAGCTGATGTCCAGCATGGCCGCGCATGACGCCACGCAGCCGCTGTCGGGCAACGTGCAGATCGACGATGCGTATCTCGGCGGCGAGCACCCCGGCACCGTGGGTCGAGCCGATCCCGCCAAGGTGCCGATCGTCGCGGCCGTCTGCACCAACGACAGCGGCAACCCCCTGCGCATCAAGCTCTCGGTCGTGGCCGGCTTCACCTGCGAGGCCGTCGCCAACTGGGCCCGCGCCAATCTGCTGCCCGGTTGCGACGTGCGCAGCGACGGCCTGAGCTGCTTTGCCGGTGTCATCGACGCGGGCTGCGCCCACTCGTACATCGTCGTGGGCAATCGCAAGCCGCGTGATCTGCCCCAGTTCACCTGGGTCAACACCATCCTGGGCAACCTGAAGACAGCCATCAGCGGCGGCCACAAGGCGTTCAAGTTCGCCAAGTACGCCAGCAGCTACCTCGGCGCCTTCGCCTACCGCTTCAACGGTAGGTTCAACCTGCCGGCCTTGCTGCACGGCTTGATCGGCCACGCCGTCAGCTCGCAGCCTACGCGCGAGCGGCAGATTCGAGGCGCGGCTGAGGTTCATGAC
>JAKOYD010000017.1 GCA_029780695.1 Pseudomonadota bacterium | reverse complement strand
ATGTCGCGGATGTGGTCCAGGTGCTGATCGAACCGGCCCACCGTGCCGCACAGCATGGCGTCGGCATCGCCCAGGTGCACGCTGAGCGCGGCGATCACGGTGGTCGAGCGCCGCACGGCGGCCTTGGCGGCTTCCACGGTGACACCGTTGCGCTGCATCAGGCCGTGGTAGGTCTCCCAGTACTGGCGGAAACGCGGGTCGTCCTCGGGGTTGACGTTTTCCACGTCCTTGCCCAGGCGCATGCGCAGGCCGGCTTTCAGGATGCGCTGCTCGATGACGGCCGGGCGGCCGATCAGGATCGGGTGCGCCAACTGGTCGTCGATGGCGATTTGCGCCGCGCGCAGCACGCGCTCGTCCTCGCCCTCGGCGTAGGCCACGCGCTTTTTCGTCGGCTGCACGGCCTTGGCGGCGGCGTACACCGGGCGCATCACCATGCCGGTCTGGTAGACGAAGCGCTCCAGGCTGGCGCGGTAGGCGTCCATATCGGCAATCGGTCGCTCGGCCACGCCCGATTCGACCGCCGCCTTGGCCACCGCCGGCGCGATGCGCGTGATCAGGCGCGGGTCGAACGGCGTCGGGATGATGTAGTCGGGTCCGAACTGCAAGTCCTTACCGGCATACGCCGCCGCCACTTCGGCGCTGGTCTCGGCCTTGGCCAGGTTGGCGATTTCATGCACGCAGGCCAGCTTCATGGCCTCGGTGATCTTGGTCGCGCCGCAGTCCAGCGCGCCGCGGAAGATGTAGGGAAAGCACAGGACGTTGTTGACCTGATTCGGGTAGTCCGAGCGCCCGGTGGCGATGATGCAATCGGGCCGCGCGGCCTTGGCTTCCTCGGGGCGAATCTCGGGCTCGGGGTTGGCCAGCGCCAGGATGACGGGCTTGTCGGCCATGGTCTTGACCATTTCGCCCGTCAACACGCCGGGCGCCGAGCAGCCGAGGAACACGTCGGCGCCTTTCACCACATCGGCCAACGTGCGCGCACCGGTGTCGGGCTGGGCGTAGCGTGCCTTGCTGTCGTCAAAGCCGCCGGCGCGGCCGGTGTAGATGAGCCCCTTGGAATCGCAGGCAAACACGTTCTTGGGGTTGACGCCCAGCGCCACCATCACGTCAAGACAGGCAATCGCCGCCGCGCCGGCGCCGCTCACGGCCACCTTCACGTCGCCGATCTTCTTGCCCACCAACTCCAGACCGTTCAGCAGAGCGGATGAGGAGATGATGGCCGTGCCGTGCTGGTCGTCGTGGAACACCGGGATGTTCATGCGCTCGCGCAGCTTGGTCTCGATGTAGAAGCACTCGGGCGCCTTGATGTCTTCCAGGTTGATGCCGCCCAGCGTGGGTTCCAGCGAGGCGATGATGTCGACCAGCTTGTCGGGGTCGCGCTCGTCCAGTTCGATGTCGAACACGTCGATGCCGGCAAATTTCTTGAACAGGCAGCCCTTGCCCTCCATCACCGGCTTGCCGGCCAGCGGGCCAATGTCGCCCAGGCCCAGCACGGCGGTGCCGTTGGTGATGACGCCCACCAGGTTGCCGCGCGCCGTGTAGTCGGCCGCCTTGGTGGGGTCGGCCTGGATGTCCAGGCAAGGGTAGGCCACGCCCGGCGAATAAGCCAGCGACAGATCAAGCTGGTTGGACAGCGGCTTGGTGGGGGTGACGGCTATCTTGCCGCGCACCGGGCTGCGGTGGTATTCGCGCGCGGCATCGCGCAGGGCCGCCTCGGCGGGCGACAGGGGCTTGGTCATCGGTTGTCTCCAGTGGTCGGTGGGCCTTGCGGCCCGTCAGGTGCCGCAGGCCTTCGCTTTTATTCTCGGCGCGTCGCGGGCGGCGTTATTGCAGGCGCAAGCCTAACTCAACTCGCCGCGGCGGGGGCATGCGTGAATGCACGAGGCGCGATTTTGACCCACGCCGGCCACGCCCACAGCTGACGCGACCCCCGCCGCGCCACGCTGCCGTGGTCAACGAATTTCAATTAAAGGAGGCCGCTGGCGCTTTACAAGAGCGGATTGTTAGCTATGAAATTAATAGCAAAATGACGGTCATCGTGCCCTCAGCCCACTTCGCCCCAGGGCGATGGCCGGTGCAGTGCCCAGGCCAGCAGGCCCCGCGCCAGCCGCCGGCCCGCCACGGCGGCGTCGCGCAGCGCGCGGCGCAGCTCGGTGGCGGGGCGGGCCACGTCGGCCGACCAGCGGGCGTCGGTGCGGGCTTGCCAGTCCAACGCCACGCGCTGCAACGGCGTGCCGCCGACGGCGATGGGCTCCACCACCAGCTGTTCGCCCGCGCGCACGGGCAGGCACTGGCCGGGGCGCAGAAATTCGTCGCCGTGCGGGCCGCCGCGCGTGACCCACAGCGCGCCGCGCTGCACACGCAGCACGCCCGCGCGCGCCGGCCGCAGGGTCAGCGCCTGGCCGGGCGCGAGCGTCTGCACGCCCTGCGCGATGGCTTGGAGCGCGAGTGGTGAAAGGGTCTGGGACGCGGACTTCATGGCAACCTCCTGCAGTGTTGTTTGTGCATCAATCCATGACGCCATGTTGGGTGTTTGGTGATTGACAGTCCAATGAAATCCGGCGAGCCTATTCATGCCGTTCACGCATCAATTGCCATGCTGCATTCACAAACCCATTTACGCACCCGGCCCGTGCAGGCCGGCCACCTGCGCGCCTTCGAGGCGGTGGCGCGCCACCTCAACTTCCGCCTGGCGGCCGAAGAGATGGCGCTCACCCAGTCGGCCGTCAGCCGCCAGATCCAGTCGCTGGAGGACGAGGTCGGCGTGCCGCTGTTTTTGCGCCACACCCGCGCCGTCGAATTGACGGCGGCCGGCATGCAGCTGCTGCAGGCCGTGGCGCAGGCGCTGCCGCGCGTCGACAGCGCGGTGCGGCAGATTCGCCAGAGCGCGGGGCGCCGGCAGGTCACCGTCACCACCTTTGCGTCGTTCGCGTCGATGTGGCTGATCCCGCGGCTGGAGGCGTTTCAGCGCGCCTTTCCCGACATCGACATCCGCATCGACGCCAGCGACGCCGCGGTCGACTTGGACGTGGCCGACGTCGACCTGGCCGTGCGCTACGCCGCGGCGGCGCGCATGCCGGCGGGCGCGCGCCGGCTGTTCGGCGAGTCCGTCACGCCCATGGCCAGCCCGTGGCTGCTGAAAAGCGGGCCGCCCCTGCGCAAGCCGGCCGACGTGCTGGGCCACACCCTGATCGAGGCCGCCGACGCCTACACCCCGCACCTTGAATGGCTGACCTGGCGCCGCTGGCTCGACGCCCACGGCATGGAGCGCGCGCAGCCCAAGCGCTGGCTCAGCTTCAACTACGCCTACCAGATGGCGCAGGCCGCGCTGGCCGGGCAGGGCCTGGTGCTGGCGCGCCCGCCGCTGGTGGCCGAAAGCCTGGCGCGCGGTGAACTGGTCGAGCTGTTTGCCGGCATGCGCCTGCATTCACCCATGGCCTACTGGCTGATGGCCGCCCCGCGCAGCGCCGCGCGGCCCGAGGTGCGCGCCTTCGCCGACTGGCTGCTGGAGCAGGCGGTGGCCACGCGCACGGTGATCGGCGAGGACGAGGATCCCGATCTGGTGAACGATCTGGATTGACGGCTGCGCGTGCCGCGGCTGTCCGCACGCCGCTTTGCATCGATAAGTGGTACTTGGTTTCACGCACCGCGCCACAGGCATCTGCCGCCGTGTTGCCTGACAGCGAAGGTGCGGGCGAAAGCCGCTTTTTTGCTTGGCATCTCGCTTGCCCTACGGATAAGCTGGCGGCCATGCTGCCCGAGCCTTCCTTCCGCCTGTTCGCCGACCTGTCGGTGCAGGTCGCCACGCCGATCGAGGTGGGCGACACCCCGCAGGGCCGCCGCCGCCTCATCCCGATCACCGGTGGCAGCGTGCGCGGCGACGGCTGGCTGGGCCGGGTGCTGCCGGGCGGCGCCGACTTTCAGCTGATCGTGAACGAGCAGCTGGCGCGGCTGGATGCGCGCTACGTCATCGAAACTGATGGCGGCGAACGCATCTACGTCGAAAACCAGGCGCTGCGCAGCGGCCCGCCCGAACTGATGGCGCGGCTGGCGCGCGGCGAAACGGTCGATCCGGCGCTGATCTACTTTCGCTGCTGCCCGCGGCTGGAAAGCGCCGCGCCCGCGTTCGCGTGGGTCAACCAGCGCATGTTCTTCGGCACCGGCGCGCGGCGGCCGGCGCAGGTGGACTTGCGGTTTTACGAATTGCTGTGACGCGTTTGTCCCGCCCGGTAACAGGGTAAAAAGCGCCGCTCGCGCTTGCCAGATGAGCGCAGAGAGCTATTAAATTAAGAGCAATTGGCGCGTTGTTGATGGCCCGGGGGCGCCTCACGCCGCCGCCTGGTTCTTCAGGTGCACCAGCGTCGTCAGCCCCAGCAGGTTGACTTTGCTGACCGACACCACGGTCCAGTCGGCGTGGCGCATGTACGGATCGAACGGGAAGTCGGAGCGGAAGCCGATGCGGGCGGCCAGTCCGCTGACCAGACGCTCCAGCGGCGCCCACACCGCGTTGCCGCCGCTGAAATGGTTGAGCACGAAGATGTCGCCGCCCGGCCGGCACACGCGGCGCAGTTCGGCGGTCAGGCGCGCCGGGTCGGGCGTGACCGACAGCACGTAGGGCAGCGTGACGCAGTCGAAGGCGGCATCGGCAAAGGCCAGTTGCTCGGCATCCATGCAGTGCAGGGCGATGCGGCGCGTGGGCATTTCTGCGGCACGGCGCTGGGCGTGCCGCAGCATGCCGCGCGACAGGTCGATGCCGGTCACCGCCGTGGCCTCGGGGTACTGCGCCAGCGTCAGGCCGGTGCCCACGCCCACTTCCAGCAGCGACGCGGGTGCCAGTGCGCGCACGGCATCGCACATGCGGCGGCGGCCGCCTTCCAGCACGGCGCCGAACACCAGGTCATAAAAACGGGCGTAGGTGCCGTAGGTGTGCTCGACGTTCTGGTGGGTGATCTTCATGATGCGCGGGTGTGGGCCGTTCCAGCGGGCCGGCGATGGAGGCTTTAGAAATCAGCGGCGGGCCACGGCGATGCACTCCACCTCGACCCGGGCGTTGAAGGCCAGGCCGCTGGCGCCAAAGGCACTGCGTGCGGGATAAGGGTCGCGGAAATAGGTCTTGTAGACGTCGTTGAACGCGCCCCATTCCTTCATGTCGGCCAGCATTACGGTGCACTTCACGACGTCGGCCATCGACAGGCCGTGGGCCTGCAGCGAGGTCTGGATGTTGTCCATGGTCTGCCTGGCCTCGGCCGCCATGCCGCCGGGCGCCAGCCGGATCGGGCCGGGGCCGGGCACGTTGCCGATCTGCCCCGACAGGTACACCGTGTCGCCCACGCGCACCGCTTCGGAAAACGGCAGGCCGGTGGGCAGCACCTTGCCCGAGTTGAGGTGCGTCACCGCCGGTTGTCCGGGCGCGGCGCAGCCTTGCATCAGGAGCGCGGCCACCACGGCGGCCGCCAGCGTCAGGCGTTGGATCATGGATGTCTCCTGCAAAAAAAGAACGCCGCGTGGTGGCGGCAGCCGGCATTGTGACGAATGTGGCGCAGCCGCCCGCTGGCGCTGACAAAACCTAGGGTTAACCCTATAATCGAATGCATTGCTGAAAAGAGCATCCCCATGATCACCGCATTGCTCATGTTGTTCGCCGTCGTGGCCATCGTCGGCTCGGGCTATGTGACCTCCCGCACCATCGACCGGCTGCACTGAACCGGGTCACCCAAACAAAAGGCTCCGACGGAGCCTTTTTGTTTTTGCCCTTAGGGCTGCGCAGCAAGCCCCTTCAAGAGGCCGCGGAGCAGGCCATCAAGGAACGCCGTGGCCGGGGTTCCCCCGGCCACCAGCGTTGTCCCCTTGAGGGGAAGGCGATGGGTGCCGCATCACGCCTGATTCGCCGGTGTCTGCTTGTGCTCAAGACGCATCGCAGCGTTGCAGCCCTTGCCCATACGCTCTGTATGGGCTGCGGCCTGCGCCTTGCGCTGCGCCCTGATCACGGCGCAGCCATCCGGCAACTCAGGCGCGCCGCGACACCAGCGCCACAGGGGTGGTCACATCAACACTTGCGGCTTTTCGCCGCGCTCGTACACCACGTGCGCGCGGCCGACGATCAGCGGGTCGAGCTTGCCCACCTGCTGCACGTCCTTGCCGGTGTAGGGCAGCTTGTGCAGCACGTAGCGCATGGCGTTCAGGCGCGCGCGCTTCTTGCAGTCGCTCTTGACCACCGTCCACGGGCTGTCGGCGGTGTCGGTTTCAAAGAACATCTGCTCCTTGGCCCGGGTGTAGTCGTCCCACTTGTCCAGGCTGGCCTTGTCGATGGGCGACAGCTTCCATTGCTTGAGCGGGTGGCCTTCGCGTTCCTTGAAGCGGCGGCGCTGCTCGGCCTGGCTGACGGAAAACCAGAACTTGATGACGTGCACGCCGCTGCTGACCAGGTGGCGCTCGAACTCGGGCGCCTGGCGCATGAAGTCCTGGTATTCCTTCTCGGTGCAAAAGCCCATCACGCGCTCGACGCCGGCGCGGTTGTACCAGCTGCGGTCGAACAGCACGATTTCGCCAAAGCTGGGCAGATGCTGCACGTAGCGCTGGAAGTACCACTGGCCGCGCTCGACCTCGCTGGGCTTTTCAAGCGCCACGGTGCGCGCGCCGCGCGGGTTGAGGTGTTCCATGAAGCGCTTGATGGTGCCGCCCTTGCCGGCGGCGTCGCGCCCTTCAAAGATGATGACCACGCGCGCGCCGGTTTCCTTGACCCAGCTTTGCAGCTTCAGCAGTTCGACCTGCAGCTTGAACTTCTGCTTTTCGTAGGTGGCGCGGCGCAGCAGGTTCTTGTAGGGGTAGCCGCCATCGCGCCAGTCGGCCGACAGTTCTTCGTCGGGGTCGGGCTTGTCGGCGTCGTGGTGGCTTTGGTCGTGCAACGCCTTGCGCAGCGCCTTGCGGTCGTCGGGCGAGGCGCCGTCGAAGATGGCGCGCAGGCCGTGCGCGCGCTCGGTGGCGGTGCCGGCCGATTCGTCGTTGACCAGCCGCAGCGCGGCGGCCAGCTGCTTGTCACGCGCCGACACGGTGGCGCGCTCGACGACGAAATGCTCGATCGCCTTGGGCGCCAGCGACGGCGGCGTGTCACCCTTTTTCACCGGACGAACGTCGGTGTTGATGTTCAACGGCTCGCGCGCTTTCTTGGCGGCCGGGGCGCGCTTGGCCGGGGTCTTGCCGGGGCTGGCTTTGTCCATGGTCTCTCCTTCGTGTCTGGCAGCCGGGGTAGGCCGAAACTTTCAACTATCCGCCTGTCACTGGGCTGTCATCTTGATGCGCATCAAAAAAGCCCCCACGCCGGGCGCGCCGGCGTGACGCCGTTCACATTCGGGGCAGGGGCCACACCACGCCGTTGTCGTTGAGGATGGCGTCCAGCGGCTGGTCGTGCGGCTCGGGTTCAAAGTCGAAGATGAAGCCGTGGGTGAAGCCCAGCCCCACCGTGAACGGCCGCGGCTCCAGCGTGGCCAGCGTGCGGTCGTAAAAGCCGCCGCCATAGCCCAGCCGGAAGCCGCCCGGCCCGTAGCCCACGCAGGGCACGAACAGCAGCGTCGGCACGATCATCTCGGTGTCCTTCGGCTTGGGGATGCCGTAGGCGTCTTCCTCCATCGGGCAGCCGGGGTACCAGGTGTGGAAGGTGAGCGTCTTGTGCACCTTGTCGACCACCGGCAGGCCGATCTTGCGGCGCTGGGGCTCGTCCATCAGCTCGCCGTCCTCCTTCCAGCGGTGCAGCGCGGGCAGGGGGTCGAATTCGCCCTTGATCGGCCAGTAGGCGCCGATCACGGTGTCCGGCCGGTCGATGAGCCAGATGCGCAGGATGTCCTGCAGCGCGTCGGCGCGGGCCAGGCGATCTTCCAGGTGCAGCCGCTCGGCCACCAGGCGGTCGCGCAACGTCTTCTTGTCGAACTTGCTCATAATCGGTCGATGCGTTTTCTGAAGAAAATTCTGACACCGTTGTGTGCCGCGTGTGCGCTGATTTTCGGTCAAGCGCAGGCGCAGCCTGCCGGCCAGGTGCCGCCGCCGCTGCCCGACGCGCCCGTGCGCGCCGCGCCGGCCGCCATATCCGCGTCGCCCGGCGCGCCGGCCGACAGTGTGCTGCTGGACATGCGCGAGGCCTTTCGCCGCAGCGACAAGGCGCGCCTGGCGTCGCTGCTGCCCGCCGCGCGCGGCCACGCGCTGGAGCCCTGGGCCGCCTACTGGGAGCTGAAGGCGCGCCTCGAAGAAGCCAATCCGCTGGACGTACAGGATTTTCTGACCCGCTACGCCGGCACCTACCAGGAAGACCGCCTGCGCAACGATTGGCTGCTGCTGTCGGGCAAGCGGCGCGACTGGGCCGCCTTCAACGCCGAGTACCCGCGCTTTCGCATGCGCGACGACCGCGAGGTGCGCTGCTACGCCGCCGCGGCCGACATCGCCGCCGGCAAGACGCCCAGCAAGGATGTGGCCGAGCAGGTGCGGCGCGACTGGTTTGCCCAGCGCGATCAGGACGATGGCTGCCTGTACGCCGCGGGCTTGCTGCACCAAGCTGGCGTGCTACCGTATCAGGAGCTGTGGAAGAAGGCCCGGCTTGCGCTGGAGGCCAATCGCGCTTCGCTGGCGCGGGCCGCCGTGGCGCTCGACGCGCCGCAGGTCGCGCCCGACGTCGCCGCCATCCAGCAGAACCCGCTGCGCTACCTGACCAGCCGCGCCGCCGTCGGCACCCACAAGGGGCAGGAACTGGTGGTGCTGGCGATCATCAAGCTGGCCACGCAGAACGCCGACCAGGCCGCGCAGCAGCTCGACAGCAAATGGAGCGTGCAGCTCAGCCCCGACGACCGCAACGTGGCCTGGGGCGTGGTCGGCAAATGGGCGGCGCTGTCGCTGTCGGACCAAGCGAACAGCTATTTCAGCAAGGTCACGCGCGATGCCGACCTGAGCGACGACCTGCTGGCCTGGAAAACGCGCGCCGCCCTGCGCGCCGGCGACTGGCGCGCGGTGCAGCGTGCCGTGGACGCCATGCGCGAACCGGCCGCCGACGACGGCGCCTGGGCTTACTGGCGCGCGCGGGCGCAGCTGGCGCTGGCGCGCAGTGACGCCGACCGCGCCGCCGCGCGCGCCGGCTTGGAGCGCCTGGCCGCCAACCCCGGCAGCCTGGGTTTCTACGAAAAACTGGCGCTTGAAGAACTGGGCCGCCCCATCAGCGTGCCGCCGGCGCCGGCGCCGCTGTCGGCCGACGAGCGCGAAGGCGCGCGCCGCCACATCGGCCTGAACCGCGCGCTGCTGGCCATCGCCCTGGGCCTGCGCGCCGACGGCGTGCGCGAATGGAACTACTGGACCAACCTGCACGTGCCCGGCGGCATGGGCGACCGCGAACTGCTGGCCGCCGCCGACTTTGCCTGCGCGCGCCAAGTGTGGGACCGCTGCATCAACGCCAGCGAGCGCACCAAGTCCTTCATGGATTTCAGCCAGCGCTTTCCCACCCCGCACCGCGAAGCCGTGCTGCGCCAGTCGCAGGCCATCGGGCTTGACCCGGCCTACGTCTACGGCCTGATCCGGCAAGAAAGCCGCTTCGTGATGGACGCGCGCTCGGGTGTGGGCGCCTCCGGCCTGATGCAGGTCATGCCCGCCACCGCGCGCTGGACGGCGCGCAAGATCGGCCTGGACGGCTTTGTGCCGAGCCAGATCAACGACCGCGACACCAACATCCTCATCGGCACCAGCTACCTCAAGCTGGCGCTGGACGACTTCCAGCGCTCGATGCCGATGGCCGCCGCCGCCTACAACGCCGGCCCGGGCCGCCCGCGCAACTGGCGCAACGGCCCGGTGCTCGAAGGCGCCATCTGGGCCGAGAACATCCCGTTTGGCGAAACCCGCGATTACGTGAAAAAAGTGCTGTCCAACACGACCGACTATGCTGCCCTGTTCAGCGGCCAGCCACAGTCGCTGAAAGCGCGCCTGGGCCAGATCGGCCCATTGGCGCCGGGCGAGCCGGACCTGAGCCGCGACCTGCCCTGAGCCACCCCCGCGCCGCCCTTGGCGCGGATTATTAGGGCGTGTCATCCAATGAATGTCTCCCGCGTGAGGCTTTGCCGGGCCGCAATCAAGGCGCAAACCGCAAGCGGGGTGAGTACCCCGCGAGGATTTGCAACGCCGAGTGCGGCCCGGCAAAGCCTCACCCTCCGGGCCGGGCCTGCCAGGCCGTATCGCGGCGTTGCGGCTCTTGCCAAGGTAACCTACCTTGGCGGCGAGCCGCGCCTTGCGCTACAGCCTGGCAGGCTCGGCGCGGGGGGCATTGATTGGATGACACGCCCTAACCCAATCGTCCGCTAGCGCTTGCCCGGCAAGCGCGGACAGCTATTGATTCAGGAGTAATCGAATGATTCAACGCGTCCTTGTTCTCGGTGGCTCCGGTTTCCTGGGCCGTTACGTGGTCGAGCAATTGCAGCGCCAGGGCGCCGAGGTGACGGTGCCCACCCGGCGCCTGGCCGCGGCGCGCCACATGTGGAGCCAGCCGCGCGTGCACGTCACCGTGGCCGACGTGCTGGACGCGCCCGCGCTGGCGCGGCTGGTGCAAGAACACGACGCGGTGGTCAACCTGGTGGCCATCCTGCACGGCAGCAAGCGGCAGTTTGAGCGCGTGCACGTCGAGCTGCCGCGGCGCATCGCCGACGCCTGTGCGCAGGCCGGCGGCCGGCGCGTGGTGCACATCAGCGCCCTGGGCGCGGCGGCCGACGGGCCGTCGATGTACCAGCGCAGCAAGGCGCGCGGCGAAGCCGTGCTGGGCCAGGCCGCGCAGGTCGGATCGCTGAAGCTCACGGTGCTGCGGCCCAGCGTCATCTTTGGCGCCGAAGACCGCTTTCTCAACCTGTTCGCCGGGCTGCAGCGGGTGTTTCCGCTCATGCCGCTGGCCGGCGCGGGCGCGCGCTTTCAGCCCGTGTGGGTGCGCGATGTGGCGCGCGCCGTGGTCACCTGTTTGCAGGACGACAGCACCATCGGCCAGGCCTACGAATGCTGCGGGCCGGAAACCTGGACACTGCGCGAGCTGGTCAAGTCCGCCGGCCAATGGTCGGGCGTGGCGGGTGGGCGGGGCCGCGCCGTCATCGGCCTACCCAGCGCGCTGGGCCGCCTGCAGGCGCTGGCGCTGGAGCTGCTGCCCGGCGCGCCGCTGATGAGCCGCGACAACCTCGACTCGATGAAGGTCGACAACGTGTGCAGCGGCCAGGCGCCCGGCCTGGCGGCGCTGGGCATCGCCCCCGCGCCGCTGTCGCTCGTCGGGCCGCAGTACCTGGGCCGCGAAGGGCCGCAGGCGCGGCTGGACCGCTACCGGCGTTCGGCCGGCCGCTGACCGGCGTCCGCGCCCGCGCGGAGGGGTGTTCGGCTGACAGACGCCCGCGTGCCGCGGTGGCACGCTGTCTGCATGACCGATTCCCTCTGGACCACACTGGCCGGCACCGTGGCGGCCGAGTTTTCCGACGTGCCCGACCTGGCCGAGGCGCTGCGCATCCTGTTGCGGTTGGCGCTGGCGCTGGGCCTGGGGCTGCTGCTGGGCTACGAGCGCGAAAGCCAGGGCAAGTCGGCCGGCGTGCGCACGCACATGCTGGTGGCCATGGGCTCGGCGCTGTTCGTGCTGCTGCCCAGCCAGATGGGCATGGAAGTGGCCGACCTGAGCCGCGTGGTGCAGGGCTTGATGGCGGGCGTCGGCTTCTTGTGCGCCGGCACCATCCTGAAGCACAGCGCGGGCGCGGGCGAAGAGCACGTGCAGGGCCTGACCACCGCCGCCGGCCTGTGGCTGACGGCCGCCATCGGCCTGGCGTGCGGGCTGGGCCGTGAAGTCACGGCCATCATGAGCACGCTGCTGGCGCTGGCCGTGTTCGCGCTCATCCCGCGGCTGGTCCACCCCGGCGGTCAGGCGCCGTCGGCAGAGGCTGCACGCGACCGCGGCGACTGATTCGCGCCAGCGCATCAATCGCGCGCACAACGGGCATCAATCGTTGCCCAGGCGCGCGCTAGCATGGCAGCCCGCAGACGGAGGAACCCATGCTCAAGCTCTACATCGGCAACAAGAACTACTCGTCCTGGTCCATGCGCCCCTGGGTGCTGATGATGCAGGCCGGCATCCCGTTCGAGGAGGTGATGGTGCGCTTCGACTCGTTCGATGCCGGCTCAGCGTTCAAGACCGCGCTGGCGGGCGTGTCGCCCACCGGCAAGGTGCCGGTGCTGGTGGACGGCGACCTGGTGGTGTGGGATACGCTGGCCATCGCCGAATACCTGGCCGAGCAGTACCCCGAATTGCACCTGTGGCCGCGCGAGGCCCCCACACGCGCCCGCGCCCGCAGCGTGTGCGCCGAGATGCACAGCGGCTTTGGCGCGCTGCGCAGCGCCTGCCCGATGAACATCGAGGCCAGCCTGCCCGACGTCGGCGCGCTGGCGCTGCGCGACAAGCCCGCGCTGCGCGCCGACCTGGCGCGGCTGGTCGCGCTGTGGCAGCAGTTGCTGGGCGAGTTCGGCGGGCCGCTGCTGTTCGGGCGCTTTTCGGTGGCCGACGCCTTCTTCGCGCCGGTGGTGATGCGCCTGCGCACCTACGCGCTGCCGGTGCCGGCCGACGTGCGCGCCTACATGGACCAGGTGTGCGGCCTGCCGGGCGTCAAGGCGTGGATGGACGGCGCGCTGGCCGAGCGCGATTTCCTCGATTTCGAGGAGCCGTACCGGCTGTCCGCCGCGCGCTGACGTGCCTGCCGGCGGCGCGCGCTGAAAGGCGGCCGCGCAACGGCGGCGTGCGCGCCCGCGCCGCTTGGGTTACACTGCCTTCCAGCTTGTAGCCGTTTGCTTGCCTGCGCTACAACGAAGTTTGACGAAGCGCGCGGTGGTTTTCACACCGCCCACTTGCACCACCCGCCTCGACTGCAGGCCTCTTTGGTGGTCACGCTTTTCCCCTGGCAAGTCACTTCCCGTCGGGCGTTGGTGTTCCCGCGACGGCTTTCAACCCCTTTTTCCATGCCTGCGCCTTCGGGTCTTTGACGGCATGGTGGCTTCGGGCCACACCGGCCCGCGATTTCAGTTTCAGTGAATTTCATGTCTCATTCCAACGCCGCGGCCCTGGCCTGCGGCAAGTTCCACCTCACCCCCTTGAGCCGTCCGGCGCAAGACGGGGCCTTTACCGCGGGCCTTTCGATCCGGCGCGGCCGCGGCATGCAGACGCACGACCGCGTCTACACCTTCGTGCGCCGTTTCACCTGCCGTGACAGCGCGCTGCGCTACGCCGCCGCGCAAGCCCGGGCCTGGGTGGCCAACCCGCTGGCCTTCGGCTGATGCCTGTCAACCCCATTCAAGGAGATCCATGGCCAAGGAAGAACTGATCGAGATGCGCGGCACCGTCGACGAGATGCTGCCCGACTCACGCTACCGCATCACGCTCGACAACGGGCACCAGCTGGTGGCCTACACCGGCGGCAAGATGCGCAAGCACAAGATCCGCATCCTGGCTGGCGACAAGGTCACGCTTGAAATGTCGCCCTACGACCTGACCAAGGGCCGCATCACCTTCCGCCACCTCGAGGTTCGCCGGCCGCACGTGCCGATGCGCCGCCGGCCGGCGTAAGCGTTGCCGCGCGTCCAACCCTTCCACCCCATTCCCCCGCGCGATCGCCGATCGGCGATGCGCTTCACCTGAAAGACAACACCATGAACAACAAACTCTACGTCGGCAATCTTGCCTACTCGGTCCGTGACGAAGACCTGCAACAGGAATTTTCGGCCTTTGGCGCTGTGCAGTCCGCCAAGGTCATGATGGACCGCGACAGCGGTCGATCCAAGGGCTTCGGCTTTGTCGAGATGGGCAGCGCGGCCGAGGCCGAAGCCGCCATCCAGGGCCTGAACGGCCGCAACTTTGGCGGCCGCGACCTCACCGTCAACATCGCCCGCCCGATGGAAGCGCGCAGCGGCGGCGGCAACCGCAGCTATGGCGGCGGTGGTGGCTACGGCGGCGGTGGCGGCGGTCGCCGCTACTGATCGCGCGCACGTCGCCCAGCAAAAAGCCGGTTCTGCGTAACCGGCTTTTTTCGTTTAAGCGGCGGGCTTATCGGGCCGCCGTGCGCTGGCCGCCCTGGCGGCGCACCATCTCGCGCACCAGGGCCGAAAACTGCTGCGCCGTCTCGTGCTGCACGGCGGCGGGGCCGACCAGTGGCGGCAGGCCCAGGGTGGGCTCCATCTCGGCGTGGTAGGTCAGGCGCGTCCCGCCGTTGGTGTCGGGTTCCAGCGTCATCAGGCTGGCCATCTGCCGCAGCGTGCTGCCGCTGACTTGCTTGGCGCGGATGCTGCGCTGCGGCGTCAGTGCCATTTCGCGCACCGATTCGAATTCGCTGCTGAACGGGCCGAAGCGCGCCACTCCCTTCTGGCGCACCAGCAGGCGCTGGGCGCTGCGCTCCAGCACTTCGCTGCTTTTCAGCTGGCTCTGGTAGCGCGGCATGTGCTCGAAGTCGGTCAGCACGTCCCATGCGACGGCGGGCGGGACCGGGGCGAACATCACGGTGTCGATGCTGAACGCGTTGCCGTGGCGCTCCACACGCACGTCCTGGCTGGCCACGGGCTCGTTGCGCGGCGGCGTGCCATAGGTTTCGGCGTGCGCCAGGCCGCACCCTGCGGCCAGCAGCAGGGTCGCCATCCGCCATTTCAGCCGGTGGCGGCGCAGCAGGGGGGTCGATTCGGGCTTCACAGGTCGCCACTATGCCGCGTCGGCCCGCGGGGCCGCATCAGCCGAAGAGTGGACAGCGTGTCGGCCACCGTCGTACGTGCTGGCGGCGACACCGCGCCGATACACTGCACCGCATGCAGATCTACATGGTTGGCGGCGCGGTGCGGGACCGCTTGCTGGGCTTGCCGGTGCAGGACCACGACTGGGTGGTGGTGGGCGCCACGCCCGAAGACATGGTGGCGCGCGGCTACCTGCCGGTGGGCAAGGACTTTCCGGTTTTCTTGCACCCGGACACGCGCGAGGAATACGCGCTGGCGCGCACCGAACGCAAGAGCGGGCGCGGCTACAAGGGCTTCACGGTCTTCACCAGCCCCGAGGTGCGCATCGAGGAAGACCTGGCGCGACGCGACTTAACTATCAATTCGATAGCTGCTCCCGCAGACTGGACCAGCGCAGGCGGCCAAAATGGCCTGGATCCGGCGCTGATCGACCCGTTTGGCGGCCAGCGCGACCTGCAGGCCCGCGTGCTGCGCCACGTGACCGACGCCTTCCGCGAAGACCCGGTGCGCATCCTGCGGCTGGCGCGCTTTGCGGCGCGCTTTCACGACTTCGCCGTGGCGCCCGAAACCATGGCGCTGCTGCGCGACATGGTGGCCGATGGCGAGGCCGACCACCTGGTGCCCGAGCGCGTGTGGCAGGAGCTGTCGCGCGGGCTGATGGAATCGCACCCGGCGCGCATGTTCGACGTGCTGCGCGACTGCGGCGCGCTGCGCGTGGTGCTGCCCGAGCTGGACCGCCTGTGGGGCGTGCCGCAGCGGCCCGAATACCACCCCGAGGTCGACACCGGCGTGCACGTGATGCTGGTGCTGGACATGGCGGTGCGCTTGGGCGCGTCGCTGCCGGTGCGTTGGGCCTGCCTGATGCACGACTTGGGCAAGGCCACCACGCCGGCCGATGTGCTGCCGCGCCATCTGGGGCACGAGCAGCGCAGCGGCAAGCTGCTGCGCGCCGTGGGCGAGCGCCTGCGCGTGCCCACCGACTGCACCGAACTGGCCGATGTGGTGGCGCGCGAACACGGCAACATCCACCGCAGCGGCGAACTGAACGCCGACGCCCTGGTGCGTCTGCTGGAGCGTTGCGACGCGCTGCGCAAGCCCGCGCGCTTTGCCGACGCACTGCTGGCCTGCGAATGTGACGCGCGCGGGCGGCTGGGCCTGCAAGAAGAGGCTTACCCGCAGCGCCCGCGCCTGCTGGCCGTGCTGGCCGCCGCGCAGCGCGTGGACACCGCCGACGTGGCCGAGGCCGCCATGGCGCGCGGCGCGCGTGGCGCCGCCATCGGCCAGGCCGTGGCGCGCGCGCGCGCGCGGGCGGTGCAGGCCTGGCTGGACGGCGCGGGCTGAGCGTGCGCGTCGTACACTGCAAATAGCATAGCTGCCAGCGCCTATTCAGCCAGCGCTGGGGGCCGATTTGGCCGGCGCGCACGGCGCCACCGCCGCGCGCCCATAATCCGCCCATGGCCCGCCCCATTTCTGCCGCCCACGATCTGCGCCGCGATGAAATCCTCGACGTGGCGGCGGCCTGTTTTGCGCGCCAAAGCTACCCGGCCACCAGCATGAACGGCATCGCCGCCGCCTGCGGCACGTCGAAGGCGCGCCTGTACCACTACTACGAGAGCAAGGAAGCGATCCTGTTTGATTTGCTGGACCGCTACACGCAAAAACTGCTGGTCATCACCGCGCGGGCGCAGGCCACGGCGCAGCGCAAATCGCTGGACGAACGCGCCGCGCTGCACGAACTGGTGCGCGCCTTCCTGCGCGAATACGAGACCTCGGCCACGCGCCACGCGGCGCTGCTGGGCAGCACGCAATTTCTGGGCGAGCAGCAGCGCGAAGTCATTCTGGACCGCCAGCGCGACGTGGTGGCCGCCGTCACGCGCTTTCTGCGCCGCGCCTACCCCGAACGGCTGCACGACCGCAACCAGACCGCCATCACCATGACGCTGTTTGGCATGATCAACTGGACCTTCACCTGGCTGCGGCCGGGCGGCCCACTGTCGTACGCCGCCTTCGCCGAAGAGGTGATCGCCCTGCTGGACCATGGCCTGGCCCAGCACGCCGCGCCGCCGCCGCTATGACGACCGGCATGGGCCGCTGTGGTAGAAGCTCAGCGCCCATGAAGCCGCCCGCCCACGCCATTGCCCCCGCCGCCTGCGCCGACTGCCTGCTGCGGCGCATGGATTGCTTTTTGCCGGTGACGGCCGACGAGCTGGCCTTCATCCAGTCGTGCCGGCAGGGTGTGCGGGGCGTGCGCGCGGGCCGCGCCATCGTGGCCGAACACCGCGCGCCGCAGCGGCTGTTCACGCTGTACGCGGGTTGGGCCTTTCGGTACAAGACGCTGGCCGACGGGCGGCGGCAGATTCTCAACTTTCTGCTGCCGGGCGATTTCGTCGGCCTGCAGGGCGAATTCACCGACGAGGCCACGCACGGCGTCGAGGCGCTGACGGATACGCAGCTGTGTGTGTTCGGCCAGGACCAGCTGTGGCGCATCTTCCAGCAGCAGCCGCGGCTGGGCTACAACGTGACCTGGCTGTGCGCCAGCGAAGAACGGCTGGTGGACGAAAACCTGGTCACCGTGGGCCGGCGCGCGGCGGTCGAGCGCATCGCCATGCTGTTGATCAACCTGTGGCGCCGCGCCGAACGGGTGTCGCTGGTCGATGAGGAGGGGGCGGTCGAGTTTCCGCTGACGCAGCAGCACATCGCCGACGCGCTGGGGCTGTCGCTGGTGCACACCAACAAGACGCTGCGCAAGCTCGAACGCCTGGGCCTGCACGCGCTCGACAGCGGGCGCCTGCGGCTGATCGACGTCGCGGCGCTGGAGCGCATGGCCGACTACTACGCGCGCCCGCTGCGCCAGGTGCCGCTGATCTGAGCGCCTGAGCAGGGTCAAACAAGCCGCACAGGCGCAGGCGTACACTTTGCAACATGGTCAAACGGTGGGTCGCGTTTCTGGTGCTGTGCCTGCTGGCGCGCGGCTGGGCGCTGGCGCATTTCGCTGACCTGCCGCAGCCGGCGCAGACCATCGCCTGCGAAGACGGCGCCGCGCACGGCGGCGCACATGTCGCCCATCATCAACCCGATGGCGCTGGCGTGGCCGACGACGGTTCCGTATCGCCCGACTGCCGCATTGCCTGCGACCTGGGCCATGCGCCCGCGCTGCCGGGTCTCTGGCTGCCCATGAAAGCCCCGGCGCTGCCCACGGCATGCCCCATGGGGCGGCGGCCGCTGCAGGGCGTGGGGCCCTGGCCGCCTGAACTGCCGCCACCCGCGCGCGGCTGAATCCTTTCTTTTTTTGCTTGCTTGTTGCGCACCGGCGCCGTCGCGCCGTGCGCAGCGTGTCGGTTCCCATTTTCCGGAGTTCATTCATGTCGATGACGCATTACATGGAGTTGCTGGCCACCAACCAGCCCTGGCACCTGATCCTGTTCATGGCGGTGCCGGTCATCCTGGCCGAAACCGTGGCCATCACCGAGCTGTTCATCCTGCTGCACCGCCTGCGCGCGGGGCCGCTGGTGGCCATCAACCGCACGGCCAGCATTGCCGGCGGCATCTACTTCACGGGCGTGTTCGTGTACCTGATCATCAACGCCGTGCTGCCCATCACGCGCGCGGGCGAATGGCGCGGCCCGGCCGACGTGATTGCCGTGGGCTCCTACCTGCTGGGCATCGTGCCGCTGCTGGGGCTGGCGCTGATCGACCTGGGCGTCATCGGCCGCGGCTGGACGCACGAGCGGCGCCTGGCGCGGCATGCGCTGATGGTGGCGCTGTTCCTGGTGGTGGCGCACATCGCCATGATCTTCGGCATGCTCGACCCGGCCGTGCTGCAGGGCGGCGCGGCCGCTGCCGACGCCATGGGGCACGGCATGGGGCACGCGCACTGACGGGCGCCGGTTCCCGTGGCGCCGCGCGGGCGACGCCGATAATCGCGCTCATTCGAGCAAGCATGGAGCTGAGAAAAGCATGAGCGCGATCGACGTCGTCGTCATGGCCGCGGGCAAGGGCACGCGCATGAAAAGCCAGCGGCCCAAGGTGCTGCACCGCCTGGCGGGCCGCCCGCTGCTGGCGCACGTGCTGGACAGCGCGGCCGCGCTGCAGGCCCGCTCGGCGGTGGTGGTGACCGGTCACGGCGCTATCGAAGTTGAAGCATTCTGCGCAGACTGGGCAAGCGCACAAGCCACAAAAGGCTTGCAAATCGCGCTACGCACCGTGCGCCAGGAGCCGCAACTGGGCACCGGCCACGCCGTGCAGCAGGCCGCGCCCGCGCTGCCGGACGACGGCGTCACCCTGGTGCTGAACGGCGACGTGCCGCTGGTGCAGCCCGACACGCTGCGCCGCCTGCTGGCGCTGGCGGGCGAGCACAGCATCGCCCTGCTGACGGTGGACACGGGCGAGGACGCCGGCGCCTACGGCCGCATCGTGCGCGGCGCGGCTGAAGGCGACGGCGACATCCCCGTGCGCGCCATCGTCGAGGCCAAGGACGCCAGCGCCGACCAGCGCGCCATCACCGAGTGGTACAGCGGCGTCATCGCCGCGCCCACGCGCCTGCTGAAGAAATACCTGGCGCTGCTGACCGACGACAACGCGCAGAAGGAGTTCTACCTGACCGACGTCGTCAAGCACGCGGTGGCCGACGGCACGCCGGTGCTGGCGCTGCAGATCGACGACGACGTGGAAGTGGCGGGCGTCAACAGCCCGGTGCAACTGGCCGAGCTGGAACGCGCGCTGCAGCAGCGCCACGCCTTGGCGCTGATGGAGGCCGGCGTGCGCCTGGCCGACCCGGCGCGCTTTGACCTGCGCGGCACGCTGCAATGCGGGCAGGACGTGGAGATCGACGTTGGCTGCATCTTTGAAGGCGACGTGATACTGGCCGACGGCGTGCGCATCGGCGCGCACTGCGTCATCGCCAACGCCACGCTGGCGGCGGGGGCGGTGATCCATCCCTTTACCCACGTCGACGGCGGCCAGGACGGCGTGACGGTGGGCGCGGGCGCGCTGGTCGGCCCGTTTGCGCGGCTGCGCCCCGGTGCGCAGCTGGGGGCCGACGTGCACATCGGCAACTTCGTCGAAGTGAAGAATTCCACCCTGGCTGCGGGCGCCAAGGCCAACCACCTGGCCTACCTGGGCGACGCCACGGTGGGCGAGCGCGTGAACTACGGCGCGGGCAGCATCACCGCCAACTATGACGGCGCCAACAAGCACCGCACGGTGATCGAGGCCGACGTGCATGTGGGCAGCAACTGCGTGCTGGTGGCGCCTGTGACCATTGGCGCTGGCGGCACGGTGGGCGGTGGCAGCACCATCACCAAGAGCACGGCGCCCGGCGCGCTGAGCGTGGCGCGGGGCAAGCAGGTGAGCATTGCCAACTGGAGTCGCCCCGCCAAACAACCCAAGGCATGAGCGCGCCAGACGCCAGCCCCGATCACGAACTGCAGCAATTGCAGGGTTTGCGCGCCGAACTGGCCCGCAGCCAGCAGCAGGTGGCCGACATGGCGGCGGCGCAGGAGGATTTCTTGCGCGCCGTCTCGCACGACCTGCGCGCGCCGCTGCGGCATGTGACGTCGTACGGCACGCTGGTGCGCGAGGTACTGGGCGACCTGCCGCCCGAGGTGGCGCAAGGCGCCGAGGTGCAAGAAGCCCTGGGCTTCCTCGCCACCATGGACCAGTCCGCCCGCCGCATGGGGCTCATGATCGATGGGCTGCAAGCCCTGGGGCGCACCAGCCGTGCGCCGCTGCGCCTGCAGCCCGTGCCGCTGGCCGATGCCGTGGCCCAGGCGCGCGCCACGCTGGCCTCGGTCGAGGCCGGGCGCGCTGTGGAATGGCGCGTGGGCGCCGACCTGCCCACGCTGCAAGCCGACCCCGCGCTGCTGCAGGATCTGCTGGTGCAGTTGCTGGGCAACGCCCTCAAGTTCACCCGCCCCGTGG
>JAKOYD010000015.1 GCA_029780695.1 Pseudomonadota bacterium | reverse complement strand
GCAACGACACCGAAGCAGAAGGCTGGGACATGGTCTCCATGCCGCACCGCCATGGTGTGCGTTCGGTGATGGCGGTGCCGCTGCGCAGCGGCGATGCCATCGTGGGGTCGCTCAAGGTGGCCTCCGACAAGGCCCATGCGTTTTCGCGCCGCGATGTGGCGCACCTGGAGATCCTCACCGAGTCGCTGGGCGCCATGGTGCAGCTGCGGCATGTGGCCGGGCAGCTGCATGCCTCCGAGCAGCAGTACCGCATGCTGTTTGACGAGCACCCGCACCCGATGTGGGTCTACGACCGCGAAACCCTGAAGCTGCAGGCCGTGAACCGGTCGATGGAACAGCACTACGGCTACACCGAGGCCGAGCTGCTGACCCTGTCCATCACGGACCTGTGGCCCCCTGCAGCGCGCGCGCAGGCCGAGGCGCGGATCCGGGCCATCCCGCTGGAGCAGCGTAACAAGCCCGTAGTCAGCCGCCACATCAAGAAGGACGGCTCGTACATGGACGTGGAGATCACGGCGGGAAGCATCAGCTTCAACGGGCGGCCGGCCCGCCAGGTGCTGGCCACCGACGTGACCGAGCGCCTGCGCACGGAGCGTGAGCTCGCCCGCATGGGCCGCGCCCAGCGCCTGCTCAGTGCCTGCAATGAAACCCTGGTGCGCGCCACGTCCGAGGCTGCGCTGCTGCAGGCCATCTGCCAGATCGCGGTGGACATCGGGGGCTACCGCATGGGCTGGGTGGGCTTTGTGCGGGATGACGAGCGCAAATCCATCCAGCCTGCGGCCTATGCCGGCCACAACCAGGACTACATGGACAACCTGCAGCTGAGCTGGGATGCCAACCACCCCTATGGCCGGGGGCCGGCCGGCATCGCGGTGCGCTCCGGCAAGCCCGTGATCGTGCGCGACATCCGCACGGAAGGCGACTTTGCCGACTGGACCGAGCGCATGCTGGAGCACGGCTTTCACGGGGTGATCTGTCTGCCGCTGAAGAACCGCGACAGCGACGCGACCTTTGGCCTGCTATACCTGTACGCCCCCGAGATCCTGCAGATCAGCCACGACGAAGCGGCCCTGCTGCAGGAGCTGGCCAACGACCTGGCCTTTGGCATCACCAGCCTGCGTGCACACCAAGCGCAGCAACGGCTGCAGGCCTCGGTGCTCAAGGTGGCGGCTGCCGTATCGGCCAGCACGGGCACCGAGTTTTTTGTGCAACTGGTGCGCAACATGGCCGATGCCCTGGACGCCCAGGGGGGTTGCGTGGTGCGGCTGCTGCCGCTTGCGCCGCAGCAGCCGCCGCGGGTGGTCACTCTGGCGGCCGTGCTGGACGGCCAGATGCTGCCCAACGAGGAATACAGCCTGGCCGGCACCCCCAGCCTGCAGCTGCTGTCGGAGCGCACCTGCGTCGTGACCGACAAGGTACAGCAGCTTTACCCGCATGCCCCCGTGCTGCGCCTTGTGGGCGCTCAGGCCTATGTGGGACAGCAGCTGTGCAATGCCGATGGCGAGGTGGTGGGCATTGTGTTCGTGATCTTTCGCCACGCGATTGCCGACACGGACTTCATCACCTCCACGCTGCAGATTTTCGCCTCGCGGGCCTCGGCCGAGATCGAGCGGCAGCTGGCCGACGCGCGCATCCGTCACCAGGCCTCGCTGCTGGACAAGGCGCAGGACGCCATCCTGGTGCGCGACCTGGACCACCGCATCATCTTCTGGAACAAGAGCGCGGAGCGCCTGTACGGCTGGTCGCAGCTGCAGGCGCTGGGGCAGTCCATCGAGACTCTGCTGTACGAAGACCCCACGCACTTCCGGCACGCCACGCAGACAGTGCTGGAGCAGGGCGAGTGGACGGGCGAGATCGTGCAACGCCACCGCGATGGCAGCACCATCGAGGTGGAAGGCCGCTGGACGCTGGTGCGGGGCGACGACGGCCAGCCTCAGTCCATCCTGGCCATCAACACCGATATCCGCCAGCGCAAAGCCAGCGAGCGCGAGATCCAGCGCCTGGCGTTCTACGACGCGCTCACCGGCCTGCCCAACCGCATGCTGCTCATGGACCGCATGCACCAGGCCCTGGCCACCGCGCAGCGGCGCGAGAAGGGCGGGGCGCTGCTGTTCATCGACCTCGACAACTTCAAGACCCTGAACGACACCCTGGGCCACGACCAGGGCGACCTGCTG
>JAKOYD010000174.1 GCA_029780695.1 Pseudomonadota bacterium | reverse complement strand
CGGCACCTTGAGCGCGGCGTTGACCTCGCGGTTCACGCGCGCCAACACGTCGTCGGACACGCCGGAGGTCGCCAGCATGCCGTTCCAGGAATTCGATTCCACCCTGTCGCCCTGCTAGGCCAGCGTGGGAAGGTCCGGCGCATACAACGAGCGCTTTGCGGTTGCCATGCCAATGGCCACCAGCTTGCCCGACGCGACATGGCTGCGGAACTCCGGCCAGTTGCCGAACATCATCGACACCTGGCCGCCCAGCAGGTCGGCCAGCGCCGGCGCCTGGCCCTTGTAGGGCACGTGCACGATGTCTGGCGTGCCGAGCGCGCTCTTGAGCATCTCGCCCGCCAGATGCGCCGAGGTGCCCTGGCCGAACGACGCGTAGCTGAGCGGCTTGCCTTCCTTGGCCTGGGCCACGATGTCGGCCACGCGCTTCAGGCCGCTGCCGGGGTGCGTGGCCAGCACGTGCTCGGACAGGCCCATCAGCGCCACTGGCCGCAGGTCGTGCACGGTGTCGTAGGGCAGCTTCTTCAGCAGCGTCTGGTTGACGCAGAAGCTGTTGGCCACGGTGACGAAGCTGTAGCCGTCGGGCGCCGACTTGGCCACGTTGTCCACGCCGATCACGGTGCCGGCGCCGGGCTTGTTCTCCACCACCACCGTCTGGCCGAGCGACTTGCCCAGCTCGGTGGCCACCAGCCGCGTGACGAAGTCCGTGGTACCCCCGGGCGGAAACGGCACCACCCAGCGCAGCGGCCTGGACGGCCAGACGCTCTGCGCGCGCGCCAGCCAGGGCGTCGCCAGCGCGGCCGCGCCCACTTGCAGCCAGCGGCGGCGGGTTCCGTTCAACGGTGTCATGCGTGTCTCCTCAGTTGATCGTTGGTTGAAAGCCAGAAAAACGGCGCGAAGCGACTCAAGGGCGCTTCACCTCACACGCCCCAGTGCGGAATGTGGTGCGAGCCCATCGACACCGCCACGTTCTTCGGCTCCAGGAACACCTCGTAGCTCCAGGTGCCGCCTTCGCGCCCGGTGCCGCTGGCCTTGGTGCCGCCGAAGGGCTGGCGCAGATCGCGCACGTTCTGGCTGTTGACGAAGCACATGCCGGCCTCGATGGCGGCGGCCACGCGGTGGGCGCGGCCGATGTTCTCGCTCCACACGTAGCTCGACAGGCCGTAGTCGATGTCGTTGGCTTTTTCAATCGCGTCGGCCTCGTCCTTGAACGGGATCAGGCAGGCGACGGGGCCGAAGATTTCTTCCTGCGCGATCTTCATGCGGTTGTCGACGTCGGCGAACACCGTGGGCCAAACGTAGTTGCCTTGGGCCACGTGCGCGGGCAACTCGGCCGCATACGACGGGCGGTCCAGCCCGCCGCACAGCAGCGTAGCGCCCTCTTTCGGCCCCAGCTCGATGTAGCTGCGCACCTTGGCGAGATGGCCTTGCGAAATCATGGGGCCGATGATGGTTTTCTCGTCCTGCGGGTCGCCCACCGTGATCTTCTTCGCGCGCTCGGCAAACCTGGCCGCAAAGTCGGCGTAGATGCTTTGCTGCACCAGGATGCGGCTGCCCGCCGTGCAGCGTTCGCCGTTGTTGCTGAAGATCATGAACAGGGCGGCGTCCAGCGCGCGGTCAAGGTCGGCGTCGTCGAAGACCACGAAGGGGCTTTTGCCACCCAGCTCCATGCTGAATTTCTTCAGGCCCGCGGTCTTGACGATGCGGTTGCCGGTGGCGGTGCTGCCGGTGAATGAGATCGCGCGCACGTCGGGGTGCGCGCACAGCGGCTCGCCGGTGTCCTTGCCAAAGCCGTGCACCACGTTCAACACGCCGCCGGGGATGCCCGCCTCCAGCGCCAGTTCTCCCAGGCGCGCGGCGGTCAGCGGCGAGAGTTCGCTCATCTTCAGCACCGCCGTGTTGCCGAAGGCCAGGCACGGCGCGACCTTCCACGTCGCGGTCATGAAGGGCACGTTCCACGGGCTGATCAGCGCGCACACGCCTACCGGGTGGAACAGCGTGTAGTTCAGGTGCGTGGGCGTGGGGTAGGTGTGGCCGTCGACGCGCGTGCACATCTCGGCGAAATAGGTGAAGTTGTCGGCCGCGCGCGGCACCAGTTGCTTGCCGGTCTGGCTGATGGTCTGGCCGGTGTCGTCGGTCTCGGTTTTCGAGATTTCCGGCACGTGCTTGGCGATCAACTCGCCCAGGGCGCGGACCTTCTTGGCGCGCTCGGTGGCGGGCAAGCCGGCCCAGGCGGGGAAGGCGGCCTTGGCGGCGGCGACCGCGGCGTGGATTTCAGCCTCGCCGCCGGCGGCGACTTCGGCCAGCACCTGCTGCGTGGCGGGGTTGGTGGTTTCAAAGTAGCTGTCGCTGGCAACGGACTTGCCGTTGATGAGGTGGTCAATTTTCATGGTGGCGTTTGTTCAAGTTCAAAAAAACAATACCGGACGCGAAGGTCGCCAAGGTTGCGCGAAGAACGCGAAAAAAACCTTGCTTGGCTGTTCCTTTTGCGTCCTTCGCGTGCTCTTCGCGTCCTTCGCGTCCGGCTGTTGCGTCTTCATTGGGTCGCGGCAACGATGGTGTTTTCCAGTGCGCCAATGCCTTCGATGGCGCACACCACGTGGCTGCCCACCGGGCAGTCGACCACGCCGTCGGGCGTGCCGGTCAGGATCAGGTCGCCGGGGTACAGCGTCATGAAGCTCGTGAAGTACTCGATCAGCGTCGGCACGTCGAACACCATGTCGCGGGTGTTGCCCTGCTGCGTGACCTGCCCGTTGACGGTGGTGTGCAGCGCCAGGTTCATCGGGTCGGGCACGTCGGCCGCATCGACCAGCCAGGGGCCGATGGGGGTGCAGGTGTCGCGGTTCTTCACGCGCAGGTTGGGGCGGTACCAGTTTTCGAGGTAGTCGCGGATGGCGTAGTCGTTGGCCACGGTGTAGCCGCGCACGAAGTCATACGCATCGTGCGCGTGCACGTGCTTCGCCTCGCGGCCAATGACCACGGCCAGCTCGCATTCGTAGTGCATGTTCGTCACGTCATCGGGCCGCACGGTAAAGGCGCGGTGGCCGGTGAACGACGCGGCGCCCTTAGCAAAGGCCAGCGGCTCCTCGGGTGGCTTGAAGGCCAGTTCTTTCGCGTGGTCGGCATAGTTGATGGCCAGCGCCAGCACGGTGCGCGGACGGTGCGGGGGCATGTCGGGCAGCGGCGACAGCCACACCACTTCATTGAAATTGAGCAGGCGGCCTTTGAACGCAGGGGTTTGCAGTTCCAGCTGGCCATCGCGCTCGATGGCGCGGTGCACGGCGCCGGCCCAGGCGATGCGGGCGTGTTTGCTCATGCGGCCTCCTCAACCAAGGTGTTGACCAGCGGCGCAAAGCCCGGCGCGCTGATCTCGATGCGGTCGCCCGCTTGGGCGCGCGGGCGCGCGCCGTCGTCCAGGCAGTCGGTGCCGAGCATCAGCACGTCGCCGGGTTGCAGCGTCATGAATTCACCCACGGCCTGCAGCAGCGCGGCGGCGTCGCGCACCAAGGTACCCAGGTCGACGGTCTGCACGGGCTGGCCGTTGACGCGCACGTCCAGCTTCAGTTGCGCCAGCGCTTGCAGCGTCAGCGACACGCTGCCGGCACCACAGCCCAGAAAGCCGTCGCGGTTGCGAAAGCGGATCGGCGGGCGGTAATAGCTGGCGTGCGGCAGGCTCAGGTCATTCAGCAAAACGCACTCGAATGCTTCATGATTGATAGCATCAAACGGTTGAATGGCGGGCGAAGAAGCCTGATTCAGCACTGATTCGCCGATGACCAGCCCAAGCGCCGCACCCACTTCGACCTGGCCCGGCACGGCGATGGCGCCGCCGCACGGCGTGAAGGTGTTGGCGGTCTTGATATACAGCACCGGCGCCTTGGGCGCGGCTTTGTAGGGCGCATCGGTCATGCGCGGCGCCCACAGGCCCCATTCGCGCTGAAAGTTCAGCAGCGGGCCATACACGGTGCCTTGCGGCAGCCAGCGGGCGGCGCTCATGCGGCCGCCTCGGTCAATAGGGTGGCTTCGTCAGGCACGGTGTCTTTCTCCTCGTTCAGGTTCGGGTTCAGCTCGATCACTTCGTCCAGCAGCTGGTACAGCTGCGCCAGCTTGGGCCGGCCCAGGCGCGCGTCCAGTTCGTCGTACTGCGCTTCGATGGCCACGGCCAGCGAGGCAGCCAGCGCCAGCCCGTCTTCGGTGGCGCGCACCACGCTGCGGCGCGCGTCCATCGGGCAGCGCTGGCGCAGCAGCAGGCCACCCTGCTCCATGCGCGCCAGCATGCCTGTCAGGCTGGGGCCCAGCAGGTGCGCCTCGCGCGCCAGGCGGCCGGTGTCCAGCCCGCTGGCATGCGCCGGATCGGCCAGCACGCGCAGCACGCGCCACTGCTGGTCGGACAGCCCATGCCCGCGCAGGGCCGGGCGGCGGCTTTGCATCAGCGACTCGCGCGCCTTGAGCAGCAGCAGCGGCAGATTGCGGTGGACGAAGGGTGGGTGGCGAGGCATTTATTTAATGTATTAAATAACTCGCCGGAACGCAAGCTTTTTCAGCTGTGGCCACAATGCCACGCATGAACCCACTTGCCGACCGCTTGCAAACCCGCCTTCCCTTCATCCAGGCGCCGATGGCGGGCGTGCAGGGCAGCGCGCTGGCCATTGCCTGCGGCCACGCCGGCGCGCTGGGGTCGCTGCCGTGCGCCATGCTGGCGCCCGACGCGCTGCGCGCCGAATTGCACGCGTTGCAGGCCAGCGGCCTGCCCTACAACGTCAACTTTTTCTGCCACACGCCGCCCGTGCCCGACGCGGCGCGCGAGGCCGCCTGGCGCGCCGCGTTAAAGCCTTATTACGATGAGCTGGGGCTGAACGTGGACGCCGTTCCCGCCGGTCCGGGGCGCCGTCCCTTCGACGCCGAGGGCGCCGCGCTGCTGGCTGAATTCCGCCCCGCCGTGGTCAGCTTTCACTTTGGCCTGCCCGCGCCCGATTTGCTGGCTCGCGTCAAGTCGTGGGGCGCCTTCGTGCTGGCGTCGGCCACCACCGTGCGCGAAGCGCTATGGCTTCAGGAGCATGGCGCGGACGCCGTGATTGCGCAGGGGCTGGAAGCGGGCGGGCACCGTGGGCATTTTCTGGGCATGGACCTGAGCGAGCAGATGGGCACGTTCACCCTGCTGCCGCAGGTGGTGCAGGCGGTCCGACTGCCGGTCATCGCCGCCGGCGGCGTGGCCGATGCGGCCAGCGTGCGCGCCGCCATGGCGCTGGGCGCGGCGGGCGTGCAGGTGGGCACGGCCCTGCTGTGCGCCGACGAGGCCACCACCACGCCGCTGCACCGCGCCGCGCTGCAAAGCGAGGCCGCCCGCCATACGGCGCTGACCAACGTTTTCACCGGGCGGCCGGCGCGCGGCATCGTCAACCGGGCGATGCGTGAGCTGGGGCAGCCGGACGGCGCGGCGCATTTCAGCACCGGCCTTAGCCCGGTGGCGCCGGCGTTTCCGCTGGCCACCGCCGCCATGGGGCCGCTGCGCGCGGCGGCCGAAGGGCGCGGGCGCACCGACTTCAGCCCGCTGTGGAGCGGCCAGAACGCCAGCGGCTGCCAAAGCGCGCCGGCCGCCGATATCGTGCGCGCGCTGGCGCAAGGCTTTGACGCCGGCTGAAGCACGCCGGCCAAGGGCGCCGTTCAGTAGCGGATCGGCGTGAAGTCCTGCGTCGCGCCGGCGTCTTCCCAGTCGATGAAATGCTGCAGCACGCGGCAAGCGGCCTGCTGCGCCGGCGTCAGGGTGTCGAGTGTTGAGCCCGCTGACGAGGTGCGCTGGCCGCGCCAGTCGCTGGCGGTGCCGAGCGACCAGGACGCAAACGCCGGCACCGCCACCGGCTCCTGGTGCAGCGTCAGCAGATCGGCGTGCAGCGCGCTGTCGTGCACGCGCGCGATCACCTCGCGCATGCCGGCTTCAGGCCCCTCGATCATCTGGCAGAAGCGCCCGTGCCCGTACAGCAGCACGCCGCTGATCTGGCGCGCGGCATTGAATTCACGCGCCGACCGGTAAAGCTCATCAAGCCGCCCGACGTCGAAGGCCGGTGTGGCCGCGCTGAGGTAGCACCAGGACAGGTTCATGCAATCGACTCCCGAGGAATGTGAACTGCCGCTCAGACGGCCTGGCCGCGCGTTTCGCGGCCCAGCAGCGCCACCGCCGCAGCACCCACGGCGATGGTAATGGCGAACAGCAGAAAGATGGCGCCCGTGCTCCAGCCCTGCGCACCCAGGAAGGGGATCGCCAGCGGCCCCAGAATGCCACCAATGCGGCCCACGCCAGCCGCCGTGCCCACGCCGCTGGCACGGATCGGGGCCGGGTAGTTTTCGGGCGAATAGGCGTACAGCGCGCCCCACGCGCCCAGGTTGAAGAACGACAGCAGCGCGCCAAACAGCAGCAGCGAGCCCTCGGTCGTCGCATTGCCAAAGGCCCAGGCGCTGGCGGCCGTGCCCAGCAGGTACACGACCAGCACGAACTTGCGGCCCGCGCGCTCGATCAGCCAGGCGGCGGTGAAGTAGCCGGGCAGTTGCGCCAGCGTCATCATCAGCACGTATTCAAAGCTCTTGATCAGCGCAAAGCCCTTGCCGACCATGACGCTGGGCAGCCACAGGAACATGCCGTAGTACGAGAACACCACGGTGAACCACAGGATCCACAGCATCAGCGTGCTGCGGCCGTGCTCGGGCGCCCACAGGCGCGCCAGCCGCGCCGACCACGGCAGGCCGGCCGACGGCGGGGCGGTGGGCTTGTCGTCGGGCAGCTTGCGGCGCAGATACAGCGCGTAGATGGCCGGCAGCGCCCCCAGCACCAGCGCCACGCGCCAGCCCATGTCCTTGTCGAAGCGCGGCATGACGAAGTAGGCGATCAGCGCCGCCAGAATCCAGCCCAGCGCCCAGAAGCTTTCCAGCAGCACCACGACGCGCCCCCGCTCGTGCGCCGGCACGCGCTCCGACACATAGGTGCTGGCCACCGGCAGTTCGCCACCCAGGCCCATGCCGATGAAGAAGCGCAACACCATCAGCACCGCCAGCGTGGTGGCAAAGGCCGACAGCCCGCTGGCAATGGCGAACAGCAGCAGCGTGATGACGAACACCTGCTTGCGGCCGATGCGGTCGGCCATCATGCCGAACATGATGGCGCCGACCGCCATGCCGATGGAGTTGATGGCACCGATCCAGCCCATCTGCCCCGGCGTCAGGCCCCAGTCGGCCTTCAGCGCCGCGAGGATGAACGACAGCAGGCCGACGTCCATGGCGTCGAACATCCAGCCGAGGCCGGACGTGAAAAGCAGGCGGTTGCGTGAAACGGGCGGCTGACCGGAAACGGCGGTGGCGGGCGCGCTGGACATGGGCTCGATCCTCGGGTCAAAGTAAACACAAAAGGTGGCGCATGGTAGCGGTTTGGCGCTGCCACGGCACCCCTCAACCGCTGGCGCGGCCGGTCGGTTGACGCGCGCCGCCAGATAGGATCGCGCCATGGCCAGCCCCAAGACCACCTACACCTGCAACGCATGCGGCGCCACCAGCCCGCGCTGGCTGGGCAAGTGCCCGGGCTGCGGCGCGTGGAACACCCTGGTGGAAAGCGTGGCCGAGGCGCCCGCGGCGGGCGGCAAGAACCGCCTGGGCGCCACGTTTTCGGCGCTGGCGCCGTCGAGCGAAGTGCGCCCGCTGGCCGCCATCGAGGCGGTGGACGTGGCCCGCACCCCCACCGGCCAGGGCGAGCTGGACCGCGTGCTGGGCGGCGGCATCGTCGAAGGCGGCGTGGTGCTGATCGGCGGCGATCCGGGCATCGGCAAGTCGACGCTGCTGCTGCAGGCCGTGGATGCGCTGCAGCGCGCCGGCCTGCCGACGCTGTACGTGACGGGCGAGGAAAGCGGCGCGCAGGTGGCGCTGCGCGCACGCCGACTGGGCATCACCGGCTCGCAGGTGGCCGTGCTGGCCGAGATACAACTTGAAAAAATCATAGCAACACTCGCAGACCAGAAGCCGGCTGTGGCCGTGATTGACTCGATCCAGACCGTTTACTCCGACCAGCTCACCAGCGCGCCCGGCAGCGTGGCGCAGGTGCGCGAATGCGCGGCGCACCTGACGCGCTGGGCCAAGTCGAGCGGCTGCGCCATCGTGCTGGTCGGCCACGTCACCAAGGACGGCCAGCTGGCCGGCCCGCGCGTGCTGGAGCACATGGTGGACACGGTGCTGTATTTCGAGGGCGACACGCACAGCAGCTTCCGCCTGATCCGCGCCATCAAGAACCGCTTTGGCGCCGTCAACGAGATCGGCGTGTTTGCCATGACCGAGCGCGGGCTGAAAGGCGTCAGCAACCCGAGCGCCATCTTTTTGAGCCAGCACGCGCAGCCCGTGCCCGGCAGTTGCGTGCTGGTCACGCTGGAGGGCACGCGGCCGATGCTGGTCGAGATTCAGGCGCTGGTCGATTCGGGCGGCGTCAGCCCGCGCCGCCTGTCGGTGGGGCTGGAGCGCGACCGCCTGGCCATGCTGCTGGCGGTGCTGCACCAGCACGCGGGCGTGGCCACGGGCGACCAGGACGTGTTCGTCAACGCCGTGGGCGGCGTGCGCATCAGCGAGCCCGCGGCCGACCTGGCGGTGATGCTGGCCATCACCAGCAGCCTGCGCGGCAAAGCTTTACCGAAGGGCTTCATCGCTTTTGGCGAAGTCGGCCTGGCCGGCGAAGTGCGCCCCGCGCCGCGCGGACAGGAGCGGCTGAAAGAGGCCGCCAAGCTCGGCTTTTCCGTCGCCGTGGTGCCCAAGGCCAACGCGCCGAAGAAGGCCGACAAGGCGTTCGAGGGGCTCACCATCCACGCCGTCGAACGCGTGGACGAGGCGATGGCGCTGGTGCGCGGGCTGGACTGACGCCGCCACACGCGACAATCGCCCCATGACCTGGCAACGCATTCTCACGCTCGTGGCGGCCATTGCACTGGGCGCGGGCGCCTGGCGCGCCGGCGGCTGGTCGGGGCTGGCCCTGCTCGGCAGCGGGCTGGTTCTGTGGTTTTTGCTGTACTACACGCGCCTCATCAACGTGATGAAGCGCGCGGCCGACCAGCCCATTGGCTATGTCGGCAGCGCGGTCATGCTCAACGCCAAGCTGAAGCAAGGCCAGGCGCTGCTGCACGTGGTGGCGCTCACCCGGTCGCTGGGCGAACGCCTGTCGCCCGAAGGTACGCAGCCCGAGCGCTACCGCTGGACCGACCCGGGCGAGTCGTCCGTGACGGCCGAATTCGACGGCGGCAAGCTGACGAGCTGGCAGCTGGATCGGCCCGCCGCGCCGGCGCCCGTGCCCGGCGGCGAGGCATAAAATCCATGCCTTGCGCCCGCGCCGGGCGGGCTGCGGCCTGACCCGGGCACCCTTCCTGTCCACCGCTGACTTCCAGGAACCTTCATGAGCACTGCCCCCCTTTCCATGGCCGACCGCGACGGCAAGATCTGGCTCGACGGCCAGCTGGTCGACTGGCGCGACGCAAAGATCCACGTGCTGACGCACACGCTGCACTACGGCTGCGGCGCGTTCGAGGGCGTGCGTGCCTACAACACCGTTAACGGCACCGCCATCTTCCGCCTGCAAGAACACACGCAGCGCCTGTTCAACAGCGCCAAGATCCTGCGCATGAAGATGCCCTTCACGCAGGACGAAATGAACGAGGCGCAGAAGGAAGTGGTGCGCGCCAACCAGCTGGAAAGCTGCTACATCCGCCCGCTGGTGTGGATCGGCTCCGAAAAGCTGGGCGTCAGCCCCAAGGGCAACACCATCCACGTGATGGCGGCCGCCTGGGCCTGGGGCGCCTACCTGGGCGAAGAAGGCCTGAAGCGCGGCATCCGCGTCAAGACCAGCAGCTACACGCGCCACCACGTCAACATCACCATGACGCAGGCCAAGGCGGTCAGCAACTACAGCAACTCGATCCTGGCCAACATGGAAGCGCTGGACGACGGCTACGACGAGGCGTTGCTGCTCGACTCGGCCGGCTTCGTGAGTGAAGGCGCGGGCGAGAACGTGTTCCTGATCAAGGACGGCGTGGTCTACACGCCCGATTTGTCGGCCGGCGCGCTGAACGGCATCACGCGCAACACCGTGCTGCACATCTGCAAGGATCTGGGGATCGAGCTGGTGCAAAAGCGCATCACGCGCGACGAGTGCTACATCGCCGACGAGATGTTCTTCACCGGCACCGCGGCCGAGGTGACGCCCATCCGCGAACTGGACCGCGTGCAGATCGGCGAAGGCCAGCGCGGCCCGGTGACCGAGAAGATTCAAAGCGCCTTCTTCGACATCGTGAACGGCCGCAACCCCAAATACGCCCACTGGCTGACCAAGGTCTGAGCCGCGCAGGAGAACATGGCATGACTACGCAAGCACAAGCGGTCGAACTGCTGGCCAAGGATGTGACGCCCAACGGCGAAACCTACTGCCCCAACCCCAAGGCGGGCATGAAGATCTGGAACACGCACCCGCGCGTGTTTCTCGACCTGTCGCACGGCGAAGCCAAGTGCCCTTATTGCGGCACCGTGTACCGCCTGAAGGCGGGCGAGGCGCTGGGCCACGCCCACTGAACGGGCGCGACGCCGCACGCTGGTGTGCGGCGGGCGTCAAAGGCGCACGTTGGGCAGCACGTCCGGCCACACCGGCTCGGCCTCGGTCGACAGCCGCTGGTACACCAGCACGATGAACCACAGCGTGAGGCCGATGGCGGCGTCGCGCAGCGCCGAATTGGTCGCCGTCGCCAGCAGCATGGCCAGCAGCGCCACCACGGCCATGCGCCCACGCTTGTCGTGGCGCTGCCAGGCCGCAGGCAGGCCGGCCGCCACCATCAAAAACAGCGCGATCGCGCCCGGCACCCCCGTCTGCGCGCCCATCCACAGAAAGTCGTTGTGCGGCATGTTGGCGCCCGCCAGCGGGCCGTCGACACGGCGCTTCCACTCGGTGTTCCAGCCGCCGATGCCCCAGCCCATCAGGGGGCGCTCGCGCATCATGTCCAGCGTCTCGCTGTACATGCGAAAGCGGATGCCCCAGCTGCTGGTCATGCCGACGGCTTGGCCCTCGTAGGCATTGACCACTTCATGCGCGCCCAGCTCCAGCCGGTCCTTCACCGCCGGCACGAACATGCCGGCCGCCAGCGCCAGTGCCGCCGCGCCCACCAGCGCCAGCCACTGGTGCTGCCGGCGCGCGCGCAGCTGGTGCACCAGCCCCACCACCAGGCAGGCCACCACAATCAGCCACGCGGTACGCGAATACAGCACCCACAGCAGCACCGCCACGCTGCCCAGGGTCAGCAGCGTCATCACGCCGCGCTGGCGGGTCGACAGCACCGGCATCAGCAGCAGCCCGCTGACGGCCGCCAGCGCCATCAGCAGCGCGTTGGCCAGCGACTTGTTGCCGCCGTAGCTGACGGTGCTTTCCCACAGTTTGCTGTGCGGCAGGCCGATGAGCTGGTCCAGCGCCACCAGCATCAAGCTGGCCGTCAGACCCAGCACGAAGCCGCGCATGGCCCACAGCGCCTCGTCGCGCGCCAGTGCCAGCACCAACGCCAGCGTCAGCACGATGCGCAGCGCGTGGAACGCGTTGGACGCGGTTTCGGGGTAGTGCGGGCCGAGCGCCAGCACCAGCGCCGTCCACCCCAGGAAGAACCAGGCCGGCCACCAGTTGGGTGACCGCCGCAGCCGCGCCAGCCGCTCGCGCCAGTCGCCCCGCAGCGCCGTGGCCGTGGCCAACAGCACGAGGGCGGTGTAATTCAGGCCGATCGGGAAAAAGACAGCGACCCCCCAAAACAGGGCGACCCACCGGACCAAGGGGAACTGCTGCATGGCGGGCGATTGTAGGCGGCGGTCGTGTCGCCAAACGTATCGGCGCGGACGCCAGCGCCGGCGCATGCGCCAAAAAAAAGGCCGCCCGTGAAGGCGGCCTGGCGATGCGCTGCCGTGGCAGCACTGGGCGGTGGGTGGTTATCCGCCGACGAAAACCGGTGTGACAGCAATAGTCCGCTGACTATACCGGCGCGCTGGCCCGGACACACCCCCCGGTTTGCGGGTATTGCGTGCAACGGCCGCGTCAAGCGCCCCGCGACGGCTGCGCGGGCAGGCGCAGCGTGAAGCACGCACCGCCGCCTTCGCGGTTGTCGCAGGTCGCGCTGCCGCCATGCCGCTCGGCGATGGACCGCACCAGCGCCAGCCCCAGCCCGACGCCGCCCTCGCGCTCGCTGGCGCCGGGCAGGCGGTAGAAGGGCTCGAAGATGCGCTCGCGCTGCTCTGGCGGCACACCGGGGCCGCGGTCCAGCACCTGCAGCACGGCCTGGTCGCCCTGCAGCGCCAGCCGCGCCTCGACCTCGCCCGTGCGCCCGGTGCGCTGGCCGTGGCGGCTGGCGTTTTCGAGCAGGTTGCGCACGGCGCGCCGCAACAGCTTGACCACGCCCGGCACCACCACCTCGGCCGTGCCCTCGGGCACGTCCAGCGTGGCGCCGACGCGCGCGCTTTCCTCGGCCACCAGGCCGATCAGGTCGACCGGCTCGACGGTGCCCATATCGGCTTCGCGCGCGTCCAGCCGGCTGGCCAGCAGGATTTCGTCCACCAGCTGGTCCAGCTCACCGATGTTGCGTTGGATCTCGGCGCGCGCGGTCGGCGAGCCCTGTGCGCCGGCCAGTTCCACCGCCATGCGGATGCGCGCCAGCGGCGAGCGCAATTCGTGCGACGCGTTGGCCAACAGCGACTTCTGCGACTGCAGCAGCGCGGCCTGTGCGTCCATCAGGTGCTGCACACGCTCGGCGGCGGCGTTGAAGCGGCGCGACAGGTCGGCCACCTCGTCCTGCCCGCCTTCGGGCAGCCGCACCGACAGGTCGCCCTCGCCCCAGCGCTGCACGCCGCGCTGCAGGCCTTCCAGCCGCTGCGTCAGCCGCCGCGCGACCGGAAACACGCCGATCATCACCACCAGCCCGGCCAGCCCCAGCACCCACCAGAAGCCGTAGGGTGGCCGCAGCCAGCCCCACGGCGGTTCGCGGCGCGGCCCGCGCCGACCACCGGCGCGCGGCGTCATCTGCAGCGTGATCTGCTGGCCGTCGCGCAGGCTCAGGTTGATTTCGGGCGGCTGGCCCGGCTCGCGCCGCCATTGCGCCATGGCGCCGTCGATCTCCTCGCCCGCGGCGTTGCGCACCACCAGCGCACGCATGCCGCCGCCACCCGTCTGCTGGTTGCGTTCGCGCTCCTGTTCGGTCAGGTGCCAGGCCCAGCCGACCAGCACGCTCAGCACCAGCACACTGCCGGCCACGGCCAGCCAGATGCGCAGGTAGAGCTTGCGGGCCAGGGGTGTGCTCATGAATCGTTCGCTATCATTCAAATAGCTGTCAGCGCTTTCAGGACAAGCGCTGCAGCTTCATTTCATTAAAAAATCACGTAGGACGGCCGCAGAGCAGGCCGTTCGGGAACGCCGCACTCGGGGCCGCCCGAGCGCCAGTGTTGTGCCCCTCTGGCGGAAGGCGCGCCAGCGCCACAGGGGGAGCCTACTCCTGGTGCTTGGCAAACACATACCCGACGCCACGCACCGTCAGGATGCGCTTGGGGTTCTTCACGTCGGCCTCGATGGCGGCGCGGATGCGGCCCATGTGCACGTCGATGGAGCGGTCGAACGCCTCGAGTTCGCGCCCGCGCACGGCTTCCATGATCTGGTCGCGCGTCAGCACGCGGCCGGCGCGCTCGGCCAGCGTCACCAGCAGGTCGAACTGGTAGCTGGTCAGCTCTGCCGGCTCGCCGTTCACGGTGACGGTGCGTGCGTCGCGGTCGATTTCCAGCGCGCCAAAGCGCATCAGCTTGTGTTCGGGCTCTGCACCCGGCTGGTGGCGGCGCAGCACCGCGCGGATGCGCGCCAGCAGCTCGCGCGGCTCGAACGGCTTGGGCAGGTAGTCGTCGGCGCCAATTTCCAGGCCGACGATGCGGTCCATCGGGTCGCCCTTGGCGGTCAGCATCAGCACCGGCACGCGCGCGGCGTCGCCCGGCAGCGCGCGGATGCGGCGGCACACTTCCAGCCCATCGACGTCGGGCAGCATCAGGTCGAGCACGACCAGGTCGACCGGCCGGTCCTGCAGCGCGGCCAGGCCCGACGCGCCGTCGGGCATATGCGTGACGGCAAAGCCGGACTGCGTCAGGTATTCGCCCACCATGGCCGCCAGGCGGGCGTCGTCTTCGATCATCAGCAGCTGGTGTGTGCTCATGGGCTCCTTTCAGCGGGCCGGGGCGCACAGGCCCCGCACGACCCGACATGATGGTGCGCGCACGCAGGCGGGGCTTGAACGGGGGGTAAAGATAGGTAAACCCGCCGTGCGCCGCGCGCTGTTTACTACGTTAATCATAGCTGCCCACGCTTTCTGGATAAGCGCTGCAGCCTTTTTTTTAACCCGAACTCTTGCGCTGCGCGCGCGCCGCCAGCGCCACCAGCAGCAGCACCGGCAGGCCCAGCAGCGCCGTGCTGGTAAAGAAGTTGGCGTAGCCGAAGGCGTTGACGTAGTCGCCCGAAAAACCGGCGATGAACTTCGGCAGCATCAGCATCAGCGACGAGAACAGCGCGTACTGCGTGGCCGAATAGCTGACGTTGGTCAGGCTGCTGAGATACCCCACGAACGCCGCCGACGCGATGCCGCTGGCCAGGTTGTCGGCCGACACCACCGCGATCAACGCCGGCAGGCTGTGGCCGTAGCCGGCCAGCCAGGCAAACAGCAGGTTGCTGGCGGCGCTCAGCACCGCGCCCAGCATCAGGATGCGCATGACGCCAAAGCGCAGCGCCAGGCTGCCGCCCACGAAGGCGCCCACCAGCGTCATGATGACGCCGTAGATCTTGGTCACCGCCGCCACCTCGTCCTTGGTGTAGCCCATGTCCACATAGAACGGGTTGGCCATGATGCCCATCACCACGTCGCTGATGCGGTAGATGGCGATCAGCGCCAGGATCAGCGCCGCCTGCCACTGGTAGCGCCGGAAGAAGTCGGCAAACGGCTCGACGAGCGCCGAGCGCACCCATTCGCCCGCGCTGCGCGCGCGCGCCAGCGGGCGCGGCGCGGGCTCGGGCGACAGCAGCACCGTCAGCACGCCCACCGCCATCGACGCCGCCATGACGACGTACGCCAGCTGCCACGCCGCGTGGTCGTAACCCGCCGCCTGCCCTTGAGCGCGCGCCGCCAGCCACAGCACGCCCGCGCCGGCCCAGATCATGGCCAGGCGGTAACCGGTCTGGTAGGTGGCCGCCAGCGCCGGCTGCTGCTGCGTGGGCGCCGATTCAATGCGGTAGGCGTCCAGCGCGATGTCCTGCGTGGCCGACGCGAAGGCCACCGCCAACGCGCACCACACCACCGCCGTCAGCGACACGCGCGGATCGGCCAGCGCCATGCCCACCAGCCCCGCCGCCACGCCCAGCTGCGCCAGCAGCAGCCAGCTGCGCCGCCGGCCCAGCCAGCGCGTCAGGCCCGGCAGCGGCAGGCGGTCCACCAGCGGCGCCCACACCCACTTGAAGCCGTAGGCCAGGCCGACCCAGCTCAGGTGGCCGATGGTGCCTCGGTCGACGCCCGCTTCGCGCAATCGAAACGATAGCGTCCCCAGCACCAGCAGCAAGGGCAGGCCGGCCGAAAAGCCCAGCGCCAGCATGCGCAGGCTGGCCGGCTGCAGGTAGATGCGCAGGCTGTCGAGCCAGCCATGCGGGCGCGCCGCCGCGTCAGCCACGCCGCGCCCCCACCAGCACCATGGCGGCCACGCAACGCAGGTGCGCGGGCCGATCCGTGTTGTCGAATGTCATTGCCCGGATTATTGACGCGCCGCCGCCCTGCTATGGCGCCCTACGTGCGCACCGCGCCGGTCAACGACGGGCACGGCATCAAAAAAATGGGTGGCATTTGGTGGGCGCCAGCACGCAACCGACGCACAATGCGGCATCGACCTTTTCACCTGCCCAGGGTATGACGCCGTCCGCAGACCCCGCCGACACTGGCCCTTCAAGCGATTCGACCGACGAAGCGCTGTTCGCGGACTTGCCGCGCCGACAAAAGGTGGTGTTGGTGATGGACCTGGTGGAATCCGTGCGCCTGATGGCCGCCAATGAGGCGGCGGTGGTGCAGCGCTGGCACGGCTTTGTGCAGCACGCCCGCGCCCACGTGCTGCCCCGCCATCACGGCCGCCACGTCAAGAGCCTCGGCGATGGGCTGCTGGCCGAATTTGATTCAGCGCCCGAGGCGGTGCGCGCGGCGCATGAGCTGCACCACTTCTTCGACGACAGCAACGCCGCGCTGCCGCCCGAGCAGCGCTTTCACCTGCGTGCCGGCCTGAACGCGGCGCAAATCTATATCGACAGCGTGGACGTCTACGGCGCCGGCGTCAACCTGGCCGCGCGCGTGGCCAGCCTGGCCGGCCCGGGCGAAACCATCGTCACCACCGAAGTGCGCGACGAGCTGACCGACGGGCTGGACGGCGAGCTGCGCGACGTGGGCGAGTGCTACCTCAAGCACGTGCCCGAGCCGGTGCGCGTGTGGCGCGTGGGCAGCGCCAGCAGTCAGCCGCTGCTCACGCCGGCATCCGAGCAACCCGGCACGCTGCTGCCCGGCATCGCCGTCATTCCCTTTGCCGCGCGCAGCAACGCGCCCGAACACTTTGCCGTCGGCGAACTGGTGGCCGACGCCGTCATCAGCCTGCTGGGCCGCTCGCCACACCTGCGCGTCATCTCGCGCCTGTCGTGCTCGGCCTTTCGCCAGCGCGATGCGGCGCTGGGCGAAGTCAGCCAGCGGCTGGGCGCGCAGTTTGTGCTGTCGGGCAGCTATGTGGTGTTGGGCAGTGCCGGTGGCGGCAAGCTGCTCATCACCGCCGAGCTGTGCGACGCGCGCTCAGGCCGGCTGGTGTGGACAGAGCGCTTCAACGCCGAAGTGGGCGACCTGCTGCAGGCCGAATCCGAATGCGCGCACCGCATTGCGCTGGCCGCCTCCAGCGCCATCCTGAACACCGAAACCGAGAAGGCGCGCATGCAGCCGGTGGCCACGCTGTCGGCCTACTCGCTGCAGTTGAGCGCGATCAACCTGATGCACCGCTCGCCGGTGGCTGAGTTCGAGAAAGGGCGCGAGCTGCTGCTGGCGCTGGCCGAGCGCCAGCCGCGCGCGTCGGAAGTGCGCGCCTGGCTGGCCAAGTGGCACGTGCTGCGCGTGATCCGCGGCATCAGCGCCAACCCGGCCGACGACGCCCGCCACGCCATGGACGCCTGCCGCCAGGCGCTCGACCTGGCACCCGAGAATCCGATGGCGCTGGCGGTACGGGGGTATGCGCTGAGTCAGGTGATGGGGGATCAGGAAGGGGCGCAGCGGGATATAGATCGTGCGCTGGCGCTGGCGCCGAACGAGGTGCACGGCTGGATTTATCGCAGCGTGGCTCTGGGACATGCCGGCCGGTACGATGGATCCGTGACTTCCGCGCTGCGTGCGAGATCGCTGTCGCCAGTCGATCCGCATGCCTACTTTCTTGCCACCGTCCTGGCCAGCGCCTACGCAGCGCGCCAGCAATTCAACGAAGCCGTCGTGGCCGCGAATCAGTCGCTCAGGTTGGATGGCCTTCACGCCCCCACGCTGCGAACGCTGATGCTGTCTCAATGGGAATCTGGCGATGTCGACGGTGCACGCGCGACGCTGAAAAGGCTGAACGCCGTCAGTCCAGACCTGACCATTCGAACCTACACGCGGATGGGCAACGCCCAAAGCCCCATGCGAAAACGGTTGGTAGACGCTCTGCGCGGCTTGGGCGTGCCTGAGCAGTGAGGGTGATTCAAACGGCAACGGAGGTAGACATGATGAATTCGAATTTGCCACCAATGAAAGCGGCGGTCGCTGGTGGCGGCTTCGGTGGTGGCTTCGGTGGTGGATTCGGTGGTGGATTCGGCGGTGGCTTCGGCGGTGGTTTTGGCGGTGGCTTCGGTACCGCCGACCCTGGCACTGCCGAGGCTCTTGCCAGAAGCCGCGCCGCCCTCGCCAACCCCGCCGACACCGGCCACTACACCGGCTGGCCGTTCTGGCCCGACTTGGTGCCCGACTTTCCGCCCGACCCGGATGGCGCGGGCCGGATGGTGCGGTGGGACGGCTGGGTGATTCCCTACATCGTGCTGCCCGGCCTGCTGGGCGGCCTGCGCGTGCAGCCCTCGGCCGAACGCACCACCTGCACGCTGCTGGTCGGCAACCAGGTGGTGCTGACGGTGCAGCGCCCCAGCGTCGAGCTGTTTCGCGCCCAACTGGCCGACGTGATTGCCGACGCAGAGTTGCGCGAAGACCGCGCGCCCGAGATCCTGATGCAGACGCAGAACGCTTTGGCCTTTTTTGCCACGGTGCTGCCAATCGCGCCCACGCGCACGCCGGCCACGCTGCGGCTGCTGGGCATCGCCAACCAGCTGGCGCTGTTTGCCGAGATGCAGATGAAGCACATCTTCGCCTGCGCGCGGCCGGTGGAGTATTCGCCCCAGGTGCAGCCCATGATCACTACGCCCGGCCACGGCACCTATCCCATGGGGCATGGGTGCGAAGCGCGCGTGACAGCCCGCCTGCTGGCCGCGCTGACCGAGCCGACGCAGGGTGATCCGGTCTGGTTCAGCCTGCAGGACCAGTTGAACCGGCTGGCCGAGCGCATTGCCGACAACCGCATCGTGGCGGGCGTGCATTTCAAGGTAGACCAGTCGGCCGGGCGGGCGCTGGGCGACGCGCTGTCGGACTACCTGATCGCCTGCGGGCAGAACGACGTGGCCGGCATCGTGGCGCGCGTGTTCGACCCGGCCGTCGACGCCGACAAGGCCAGCGAAGCCGCACTGCCCGCCGCCGTATCGCTGCCCGCCGATCACTTGGCGGAGCTGCGCGCCATCTGGAAGGCCGCGCGGGCCGAATGGCGCTGGTTGAACAACCAAGCCCCCGACCTGCCATGAGCGCCGCGGCCGCACCGTCACCGCCCACGCTGCCCGCCGCCGCGCAGGCCAAGTTCGACCCATACCTGCTGGGCGCGCTGCTCAACCAGTTCGCGCACTACTGCGACCGGGCCGATGGCGGCAATGCGCCGCTGGTGTCGGTGGGGTTCACGATCGAACTGACGGCCGATGCGGCGCCAGCGACCGCGCCTGTAGACGCTGCCGCCACCGTGGCGCAGTGGTTCGCCGCGCACCCCGGCAGCCGCGTCACCCACGCGCACCTGCGCCCGCTGGCGCACGGCGCGCGCACCGCCTATGTAACCGCCGATGTGACACCGGCGCTGCTGGTGTTGCTGGGCAGCGCGCCCTGGGTGACGGAAGTTCAGTTGTGTGCCGACCCGCTGCCGCGCAGGCCGCTGGCGCCGCGCACCGCCACGCCGCCGTCGGCACCGGCGGCGGCGCTGCGCACGGCCAACAAGAAGATTCTGGCGACCATCGACCATGGCTGCGCCTTTGCGCACCAGATGCTGCAAAACAGCGGCGGCACGCGCGTCTGGGCGCTGTGGGACCAGGACCCGCGGCCCGATTTCGGGGCTCTGGGCAGCAGCACGCCGCTGGGCTACGGATACGGGCGGCAGGTGGGGCGCGCCGAGCTGAATGCCTGTCAGGCCGCGGCCACCGGCGCTGGCGGGCTGGATGACAACCTGTGCTACCAGCGCGCGCCCTATGGCGCCCTGCGCAGCCGCATCACCCACGGCACCTGGGTCACCGGCCTGCTGGGTAGCGCCATGACCTCGCCCAGCCTTACCAACGACGGCAAGGCCCGGCCCTGCCCCGACGCCGGGGACGCCGACCTCGTCTTCGTGCAGCTGCCGCGCGCCATTCCCACGCTGCCAGGATTGGGCAGCATCGACCGCGCCGTGCTCGACGGCCTGCGCTACATCGCCGACTGCGCGCCCGACGAGGCCGAAGTCGCCGTGGTCATCGACTACGGCACCGACATGGGGCCGCACGACGGCAGCTCGTGGTTCGAGCGCGCGCTGGACGCACTGGTGCAGGAGCTGCTCGACACACGCAGCGTGCAGCTCAACGTGTTCCACGCGTCGGGCAACGGGCACGACGCGCGGCGCCACGCGGTGATCTGGGGTGGCACCGGCACCGCGCAGCCGGCCGCCACGCTGCCCTGGTGGCTGCCGATGGGCAACGCGGCGCCGGTCGCGCTGGAGCTGTGGTTTGCCGAAGAAACACCAGCCTGCCTGCTGACGCTGCAGCCGCCCGGTGGCGGCGCGGCGTTGACCATCACGCTGTCCGGCGACTGGCTGGGCACGCCGCCCGGCCTGCAGCCGTCGCAATGCGTGGTGGTCAGCCAGCGCCGGCCTGGTGCCGCGGGTGCGGCCAGCGGGCAGCGGCAGGTGATGATCGAAGTGGGCCCCACGCAAGGGCCGGACGCCGCGGGCGGGCCTGCCGCCGCGCCTGCCGGTGTGTGGACGCTCACGCTCACGCCAACCGGCAGCACGCCGCTGCAACCCGTGCATGCCTACACCTGCTGGGGCGGCCAGAACCCCGGCATGCCGCAGCGCGCCTGGGCACCGCGCTTCATCGCCCCGCCCGACGCCGTGGCGCAAACGGGGCCGGTGCGCGTCACCGGCAGCGGCAGCGTGCTCGGGTCTGGCTGCGGCAGTTCGAACCAGCTCTGGATGGTGGGCGGCTATGAAGGCTGGGGGCAGCGGCTTCGCGCGCGCTATTCGAGCGGGGGCGCGACCCGCGGCGGCCACCGGGCGGCGCCGCTGGGGCAACCGCCGCACGAAGGCGGCGCGGACTGGCTGGCGCTGACCGAACAATCCACCGCCCTGCCGGGCCTGCTGCTGCTGGGCACGCGCAGCGCCAGCCGCGTGCGCGCACGCGGCACCAGCTTTGCTTCACCGCAAGCCGCCCGACAGTGGCTGGCCGGCACGCTGACCACCCAGCCCGCGCCGACCTTGCCGCAGCCGGGGCCTGGCTCGGTGCGCCCGCCGCGCGCCGAATACGGCGAGCCGCGCATCCTGCCGCGATGAATCGGCCGGGCCGGCGGTCGTCATTCATGGCGCGCGGCCGGCCCTTGGCCTGGCCCGTTGGCCAGAGCGCGAGCAGGCTGGCTTGCGGCGCGCCTGCGGCGTCGCGAGATTGACCAGTTTTTTCAGCGCCAGCGCTTGTCCAATCAGCGCCATCAGCTATTTATTTTATAGCTATCACCAGCGTGCCGGCAGCGGCTTCAGCAGCACCAGCCGGCGATCCAGCGTGCACAGGTAGCCGCCGGTTTCCAGATCCTTCAACAGCCGGCTGACCATCTCGCGCGAGCAGGCCAGGTGGCTGGCGATCTGTTGGTGCGTAATGCGCTCGCGCAGGCGCCGCTGGCCTTGCGCGTCGGGCGGGTCGGCCAGCTGGTCGAGCAGGCGCGTCAGCCGGCCGTAGACGTCGATCAGGGCCACGCTGCGCGCGTTGTCGGTGGCCAGGCGCGCGCGGCGGATTAGGCGCGCCATCAGCTCCAGCGCAAAGCCCGGCTGCTCGGCGATGTAGGCCAGCAGGTCGTCGCGCGAGATCAGGGCGCACAACGTCGGCTCGCACGTCTCCACGCTGGCCGAGCGCGGGCCGCCGTCAAGCGACATTTCGCCCACGTATTCGCCGGGGCCGTAGAGGCCGAGCGTCAGCTCCTTGCCGCTGGCGTCGGCCACGAAGGCACGCAGGCGGCCCGAGCGGACGATGTACAGGGTGTCGCCGCGTTCGCCTTCCTGAATGATGAGCGCGCCGCGCCGGTAATGGCGCTCGATGCCGCGCGCAGCCAGTGCTTCGACGTGGGGCGACCGCGCCTCCAGCGGAGGCAGCGGAGCAGGAGCGGTGAGCGGGCCATCAGGCGCGGGGCGCATAGCCCGCCATCGTACGGCAGTTGGTCGCGCCCGGCGTGGGGCGCGCGGGGCACGCGCGGTGCGCGTCATGCAGGCCGCGACCCGCCCGTTCGACGCGCCAGGCCAGAAGCGGGCAAGCGGTCAGCCCGCGCTTGGCCGGTCACACCAGGTGCAGCGGCGACGACGCGGCGCGGCGCGGAAAGCAGGCTTCGCCCCGCAGCGCGGGCACCACGGGCGGCAGCGACATCACGCGCTGAACCAGTTGCCGGATGCCGTGCGAGCCGGTCTTGTCGCGCAGCGAGCGCACCTGGGTGCGCACGGTGGATTCGGCCACGCCGTGCTGCTGGGCGATTTCGTCGACTTCGCGGCCGTCGCACAGGGCGCGCAGCACCGATTCCTCGGTCGGCGTCAGGCCGTGTTCGCGTGCGAACATCTGCAGCGTCAGGTTGTCGCCCGCGCGCTGGCGGGCCATCACCAACAGCACACTGGCACAAGGCGCCTCCAGGGCGTGCGCCAGCGGAATGACAGCCACCGGCAGCCGGTGCTCGCCGTGCGACAGGTGCAGCAGTCGCCGGCGGCCCTGGGCAGCGCCCTGAATGGCCGACAGCAGCTGCTGGCCCAGCGCGGCGTTGCAGGCCACCAGCGTCTCGCCCACGGCGCCGCTCAGCAGGTGGCCACAGGCCAGTTCCCAGCGCGCCAGGTGGTTGGCGTGCTGCACGCGGCCCGCCGCATCGACCAGCACCAGGCCGTAGTCGATTTCGTCGAGCAGGCGCAGCAAAAAGCCGGTCTGCAACTCGTCCCGCGCGGCGTTCGCCGGCGGCGCGCGGCGGGTTTCCCTGACGGCCATGACTGCTTCCATGTCTTCCTCCATGCATCTCAACGCAATGGATTCAGTCTAGGCAGGCGGCGGCCCGCGCACAGTGACGGGTTGACACCGGTTTTTGTGATCTATTCACCTTTTCAGGCGCCGGCCAGGCGGCGCCGCGCCGCCCTCAGCCGCGCACGAAAGGGTTATGGCGGCGCTCTTCGCCGAAGGTGCTTTCAGGCCCGTGGCCGGGGATGAACACCGTGTCGTCGCCCATCGGCCACAGGCGCTCGCGAATGCTGGCGATGAGCTGCGCGTGGTTGCCGCCGGGAAAGTCCGTGCGGCCGATGCTGCCGGCGAACAGCACGTCGCCGACGAAGGCGCGCTGCGCTTGGGGCGAATGAAACACCACGTGGCCGGGCGTGTGGCCCGGGCAGTGGCGCACGTGCAGCACGCAGTCGCCCACCTGCACCGTGTCGCCGTCCTGCAGCCAGCGCGTGGGCGTGAATTTCTCGGCCTGCGCAAAGCCGAACATGCGCCCCTGCTCGGCAATGCCGTCGATCCAGAACTGGTCGCCCGGGTGCGGACCGATGATGGGCAGCCCGTGGCGCGCGCTCAGCTCGGCCGTGCCCCCAGCGTGGTCGATGTGCGCGTGGGTCAGCCAGATCTGATCCAGCGTGACGCCCTGCCGCGCCACCGCCGCCTCGATGCGCGGCAAGTCGCCGCCGGGGTCGATCACGGCCGCCTTCATGGTGGCGGGGCACCAGACGAGCGAGCAGTTCTGCTGGAACGGGGTGACAGGAATGGTCTGGTAGCGCGGCGTGGCGGGTGAGGTGGCAGGCATCTAGGTTATGAGTCAAATCAGCCTTCAGCGCCTGACAGACAAGCGCATGCAGCTATCAATTAAGAAGCAAAATCAGACCAGCTTCAGATCGTAGTCGATGGTGATCGGCGCGTGGTCGCTGAACTTCTGGTCCTTGTAGATGGCGCTGGTGCGCGCGGCCTGCGCGACGGCGGGCGTGGCCAGGTGGTAGTCCAGCCGCCAGCCCACGTTCTTGGCGTAGGCCTGGCCGCGGTTGCTCCACCAGGTGTAGGCCTCGCCGGTGGTGTCGGGGTGCAGGCGGCGGTAGACGTCGGCCAGCTGCAGCTCGTCGATGATGCGCGTGACCCAGGCGCGCTCGTCGGGCAGGAAGCCGCTGTTCTTCTGGTTGCTCTTGTGGTTCTTCAGGTCGATTTCCTGGTGCGCGATGTTGACGTCGCCGCACAGCACGAAATCGCGCTCGGCGCGCAGGCGTTGCAGCACGGGGTAGAACTCGGCCAGGAAGCGGTATTTGGCGTCCTGCCGCTCCGGCCCGGACGAACCGCTGGGAAAGTAGCAGCTGATGACCGAAAAGCGGCGCGCGGGCGTGTCAAAGCGCGCCTCCAGGTAGCGGCCTTCCTCGTCGAATTCGGGCGAGCCATAGCCGGCGATCACGTCGCTGGGTTCATGGCGCGTGTAGATGCCGACGCCCGAATAGCCCTTCTTGGCCGTGGCCAGGTGAAAGTGCCCGCGCATGCCGGCCAGGATGTCGAAACGGCCCTCGATGTCGGCGTGCTGGGCCTTCATCTCCTGCACGCAAATACAATCCGGCGCGTGCGCCTCCAGCCAGGCTTCGACGCCCTTGGTGGCCGCGGAGCGGATGCCATTCAGGTTCAGGCTGGTGAGTTTGAACAACGGGAGATTCCTTCATGAACACATCCGCCCCCCAGGCAGACCGTGACGCGCTGGCGCGCGATTTCGTGCAGTTCGCCATTGACGCCGGCGTGCTGCGCTTTGGCGAATTCAAGACCAAGGCGGGGCGCCTGTCGCCCTATTTCTTCAACGCCGGGCTGTTCGACGACGGCGCCAAGCTGGCGCGGCTGGCGCAATTCTATGCACGCGCGCTGATCGACTCGGGCGTCGAGTTCGATGTCATTTTTGGTCCCGCATACAAAGGTATTCCATTGGGCGCCGCGGTGGCCATCGAGCTGGCGCGGCTGGGCGTGGTCAAACCCTTTGCCTACAACCGCAAGGAAGCCAAGGACCACGGCGAAGGCGGCACGCTGGTGGGCGCGCCGCTGAAGGGGCGCGTGCTGATCGTGGACGACGTCATCTCCGCCGGCACCGCGGTGCGCGAGTCGATTGCGCTGATCGAAGCCGCCGGCGCTACGCCGCATGCCGTGGCCATTGCGCTGGACCGACAGGAAAAGGCGACCGAGGGCGGGCGCGACGTGGACTGGTCGGCCGTGCAGTACGTGCGCGACCGGCTGGGGCTGCAAGTCATCGCCATCGCCAACCTGGCGCAGTTATTGCAGCACTTGGGGCAAGGTGACAAATTTTTGCCGTTTTTCCAATCGGTATCCGCCTACCGCGCCCGCTACGGCGTGGATTGACAGGCCATGACCGCCCTTGCCCCCCGCCGCCGCTGGCCGGCCGCTTGGCCGTGCGGTGGGCCGCGCCGCGCCGCGGCCGACACCCTGGCGCGTGGCGCGGCTGGGCGACAGGCCGGGTGGCAATCGGGGCGCATGTTGCTGCTGGGCGCTCTGGCGCTGTGCGGCGCCGCCGCCGTGGCGCAGACGGCGCAGGGATCCATCGGCGGCATCTACACCTGCGTCGACGCGCAGGGCCGCCGGCTGACGTCGGACCGGCCCATCCTGTCGTGCATCGACCGTGAGCAGCGCGAACTCAACCGCGGTGGCGGCACGCGCCGCGTCATCCCGCCCACGCTGAGCGCCACCGAGCGCGAGGCGCGCGCCGCGCAGGAGCGCGAGGCCGAACTGGCCCAGCAGCGCGCGCGCGACGCCATTTACCGCGACCAGGCGCTGATCACCCGCTACCCCGACAAAGCCGCGCACGACGCCGGGCGCCACCAAGCGCTGGCGCAGACGCAAGCCGTGGCGGCCGTGGCCGAGCAGCGCCGGGCCGAACTGGCGGCCGAACGCAAGGCGCTGGACGACGAGATGGAGTTCTACCGCAAGGACCCGTCCAAGGCGCCCGCCAAGCTGCGCCGCGGCATCGAACACAACGCCCAGGCCGCCGCCGAGCAGCAGCGCGCCATCGCGGCGCAGCAGGCCGAGCGCGACCGCATCAACGCCCGTTTCGACGAAGAAGCCAGGCGTCTGCAGCCGCTGTGGCAAGGCAAGCCGCCCACCCAGGCCAAGCGCTGAAAGCCGATCAAAAAACGGCGTTTGCGCTGGCGCGAAAAGCGCAGGCAGCTATTGTTTTTGCAGCATGGTGGCGACGGGCCGACACCGGCCTGAACGCGCTGCGCCTCAAGCCCCCAGCCGCGCGCGCAGCAGCTCGTTGACCTGCGCCGGGTTGGCCTTGCCCTTGCTGGCCTTCATCACCTGGCCGACCAGGGCGTTGAAGGCCTTGTCCTTGCCGGCGCGGAACTGCTCGACGTTGCCCGGGTTGGCGGCGATGACTTCGTCGACGATCTTTTCCAGCGCGCCGGTGTCGTTCATCTGCCGAAGGCCCTTGGCCTCGACGATGGCATCGACGTCCGCGCCCTCGCCCGACCACAGCGCGTCAAACACCTGCCGCGCCGCCGCGTTGCTGATGGTGCCGTCCTGGATGCGGCCGATCAGCGCAGCCAGTTGCGCGGCCGATACCTTGGCCGACTCGATGCCGATCTCCTCGGCATTCAGGCGCTTGGAGATTTCGCCCATCACCCAGTTGCTGGCCAGCTTGGGCTGGCCGCTGGCTTTCGCGGCTTGCTCGAAGTACGCGCCCATCGCGGGAGACTGGGTCAGCGTGGTGGCATCGTATTCAGGCAGCGCGTAGTCGGCCACGAAACGCTCCGCCATCTTGCGGGGCAATTCGGGCATCTGCGCGCGCGTGTCCCCGATCCATTGCTCTGAAATGCAGAGCGGCGGCAGGTCGGGGTCGGGGAAGTAGCGGTAGTCGGCCGAATCTTCCTTGGTGCGCATGGCGCGCGTCTCGCCGGTGTCGGGGTCGAACAGCACGGTGGCCTGCTGGATAGCGTGGCCGTCTTCCAGCTGCTCGATCTGCCAGCGGATCTCGAAGTCGATCGCCTGCTGCATGAACTTGAAGCTGTTCAGGTTCTTGATCTCGCGCCGCGTGCCCAGCGGCTGGCCCGGCTTGCGCACGCTGACGTTGGCGTCGCAGCGGAAGCTGCCTTCCTGCATGTTGCCGTCGCAGATGCCGATCCAGGTGACGATCTTGTGCAGCTCTTTGGCGTAGGCCACGGCCTCGGCGCTGCTGCGCATGTCGGGCTCGGTCACGATCTCGAGCAGCGGCGTGCCGGCGCGGTTCAGATCGATGCCGCTCATGCCGTGGTAGTCCTCGTGCAGCGACTTGCCGGCGTCTTCTTCCAGGTGGGCGCGCACCAGGCGCACGGTTTTCTTTTCGTCGCCCAGGAAGAACGACACCTCGCCGCCCTGCACCACCGGAATCTCGAACTGGCTGATCTGGTAGCCCTTGGGCAGATCGGGGTAGAAGTAGTTCTTGCGGGCAAAAATGCTGCGCGGCGCAATGTGCGAGCCGAGCGCCAGTCCCAATTTGATAGCACACTGCACCGCCTCGCGGTTCATCACCGGCAGCGTGCCGGGCAGCGCCAGGTCGACCGCGCAGGCCTGCGTGTTGGGCGCGGCACCGAATGCGGTGCTGGCGCGGCTGAAGATTTTGCTGTGCGTTTGCAGCTGGGCGTGTGTTTCGAAGCCGATGACGACTTCGTAGCCGTGGATCAATGGGGCGGACATGTCAGCAGCCCTCCGGTGCGCGGAGGTGGAAGTCTGTCGCCTGCTGCAGGCGGTGCGCCACGTTCAGCAGCCGGCCTTCCTGCAGGTAGTTGCCGATCAGCTGCAGCCCGACGGGCAGGCCACCTTCACCAAAGCCGGCCGGCACGCTCATGCCGGGCAGGCCGGCCAGGCTGGCGGGCAGGGTGTAGATGTCGGCCAGGTAATCGGCCAGGGGGTCCTTGTCGTGGTCGCCCAGGTGCCAGGCGACGCTGGGCGCGACCGGGCCGGCGATGACGTCGCATTCGGTGAAGGCGCGCTGAAAGTCGTCGGCGATCATGCGGCGCACCTTCTGCGCCTGCAGGTAGTAGGCGTCGTAATAGCCGTGCGACAGCACGTAGGTGCCGGTCATGATGCGGCGCTTGACTTCGTCGCCAAAGCCTTCGGCGCGCGTCTTCTTGTACATGTCCTCCAGGTCGGTGTAGTGCTTGGCGCGGTGGCCGAACTTGACGCCGTCGAAGCGGCTCAGGTTGCTGCTGGCCTCGGCCGGCGCGATGATGTAGTAGACCGGGATGGCCAGTTCGGTGCGCGGCAGGCTGATGTCGACCAGGGTCGCGCCCAGCTTGCGCAGCTCGGCCAGGGCGCCGTCGATGGCGGCGCGCACGTCGTCCGACAGGCCGGCGCCGAAGAATTCCTTGGGCACGCCGATGCGCAGCCCGTCGATGCCGTCGTGCAGGCCGCGGGTGAAATCTTCGGCCGGCACGTCGAGCGAGGTGGAATCGCGGTCCGGGTCGGGGCCGCACAGGCTGGACAGCAGCAGCGCGCAGTCTTCGGCGGTGCGCGCCATGGGCCCGGCCTGGTCCAGGCTGGAGGCGAAGGCGATCAGCCCAAAGCGACTGGCGCGGCCATAGGTGGGCTTGATGCCGGTGATGCCGCAGAAGCTGGCCGGCTGGCGGATCGAGCCGCCGGTGTCGGTGCCGGTGGCGGCCGGCGCCAGGCGCGCCGCCACCGCGGCCGCGCTGCCGCCCGACGAGCCGCCCGGCACGCGCGAGGTGTCCCACGGGTTCTTTACCGGGTGAAAGGCCGAGTTCTCGTTGGCCGAGCCCATGGCGAACTCGTCGCAGTTGAGCTTGCCCAGGCAAACCATGCCCGCGCCCGCCAGCCGTGCGGTCACCGTGCTCTCGAAAGGAGAGCGATAGCCTTGCAGCATGCGTGAGCCGGCGGTGGTCGGGAAGTCGGTGGTGACAAAGATGTCCTTGTGCGCCACGGGCACGCCCGCCAGCGGCGGCGCGTCGCCGGCGGCGATGCGGGCGTCCACCGCGCGCGCCTGCGCCAGGGTGGCGTCGTCGTCTGTCGCCAGGTAGGCACCCAAGTCGGCGTGCTGGCGGCCGCGCGCCAGAAAGTGCTGCGCGGCCTCGACGGCCGACAGCTCGCGCGCCTTCAGGCGGGCGGCCAGCTGGGCCACGGTCATGTCATGCAATGCGTTGGTCATGTTCACTCGATCACGCGGGGCACCAGGAACAGCCCGTCTTCGACAGCGGGCGCGCTTCGCTGGTTGGCGGCGCGCTGGTCCGGCTCGCTGGCCACGTCGTCGCGCAGGCGCAGCGCCATGTCGCGCACGGCGGCGATGGGGTGCGGCAGCGGCTCGACGCCGGCGGTGTCCACGGCGCGCATGGTCTCCACCAGGTCGAAAAAGCCGTTCAGCCGGGTGAGCAGGCGCTCACCTTGGTCGTCGCTCAATTCCAGCCGCGCCAGATGCGCCAGGCGGCGGATGTCGTCAGGGGTCAAGGCCATGGAAAATATGGAAACCGGATGTAACTTCGAACTGAAGGCCGCGGCCCTGGGCAAGGCCTGGCGAGGTGTTGCGGTATTATCTCCTGTTCAGCGCAACGGCCCGGAAACGGGCCGTATTTGCGCGGTTTGACGTCTATTTCGCATCGAATTCGGGGCTGCGCCCACGGTGGCTGGCTGCGCGGCCCGGCAAAGGACTTTTCATGTTTGGAGCTTTCCGGCGGTATTTCTCGACCGACCTGGCCATTGACCTGGGCACCGCCAACACCTTGATCTACGTGCGCGACAAGGGCATCGTGCTGGACGAGCCGTCGGTGGTCGCCATCCGCCACGAAGGCGGCCCGCAGGGCAAGAAGACGATCCAGGCCGTGGGCACCGAGGCCAAGGCCATGCTGGGCAAGGTGCCCGGCAACATCGAGGCCATCCGGCCGATGAAGGACGGCGTCATCGCCGACTTCACCGTCACCGAGCAGATGCTCAAGCAGTTCATCAAGATGGTGCACCCGCGCGGCCTGTTCAAGCCCAGCCCGCGCATCATCATCTGCGTGCCCTGCGGCTCGACGCAGGTCGAGCGCCGCGCCATCCGCGAATCGGCGCTGGGCGCGGGCGCCAGCGAGGTCTACCTGATCGAGGAGCCCATGGCCGCCGCCATTGGCGCCGGCCTGCCGGTCAGCGAGGCCAGCGGCTCGATGGTGGTCGACATCGGCGGCGGCACCACCGAAGTCGGCGTGATCAGCCTGGGCGGCATGGTGTACAAGGGCAGCGCGCGCGTGGGCGGCGACAAGTTCGACGACGCCATCGTCAACTACATCCGCCGCAACTACGGCATGCTGATCGGCGACCCGACGGCCGAAATGATCAAGAAGGAAATCGGCAGCGCCTTCCCCGGCAGCGAGGTCAAGGAGATGGAGGTCAAGGGCCGCAACCTCTCCGAAGGCGTGCCGCGCAGCTTCACCATCAGCAGCAACGAGATTCTGGAAGCACTGACCGAGCCGCTCAACAGCATCGTGTCCGAAGTGAAAAAAGCGCTGGAAGAAACGCCGCCCGAACTGGGCGCCGACATTGCCGAGCGCGGCATGATGCTGACCGGCGGTGGCGCCCTGCTGCGCGACCTGGAGCGCCTGCTGGCCGAGGAAACCGGTCTGCCCGTGCTGGTGGCCGAGCAGCCCCTGACCTGCGTGGTGCGCGGCTGCGGCCTGGCGCTGGAGCGCATGGAGCGCCTGGGCAACATCTTCACGAATGAATAGGACGCCCCCTGTGGCGCTGCGCGGCTTCCCCCACTGGGGGACAACGCGGGTGGTCGGGGGGCCCCCGACCACGGCGTTCGCGCGTGGCCTGCTCCGCGGCCTTGGAGCGGCTTGCTGCGCAGCCTGAGGGCTCCCTCCCCCGCGGGGGGAGGGTCGGGGTGGGGGCGCAGCGCCGAAATCGCGACGAGCGTTGGCAGATTCAGCGGATAATGCTCTTGTTTTGGTAGTGAATACGCCCGCGCCGCGCCGCTGAACCGCCATGCCGCTCGAAACGCTCGACCGCTCGCCGCCGCCCTTTTTCAAGCAAGGGCCTTCGGCGCTGTCGCGGCTGCTGTTCTTCAGCGCGCTGGCGCTGTTTTTGATGGTGGCGGACGCGCGCTTTCACATCGTGCAGCCGCTGCGCGCTGCCATTGCCACGGTGCTGTATCCGGCGCAGTGGCTGGCGCTGCAGCCGGTGCAGATGGTGCAGACCGGCTTCAGCTACTTGACCGAGTTGAAAACCGCACGCGTCACCGAAGAGGCCGCCCGCCTGAAGCTGGCCGAGCAGTCGCAGCGCGCCGGCCAGGTCGAGCAGTTGCTGCTGGAAAACGCCCGCCTGCGCGATTTGCTGGGTCTGCGCGAGCGCGTGCAGGTGACGGCGCAGGCCGCGCAAGTGCTGTACGACGCCACCGACCCCTATAGCCGCCGCGTGGTCATCGGCAAGGGACAGATGCAGGGCATCGAGCCAGGCTCGCCGGCGATGGACGAGTCTGGCGTGCTGGGCCAGGTGACGCGCGTTTACCCGTTCGGCAGCGAAATCACGCTGCTGATCGACCGCGACCAGGTCATCCCGGTGATGAACGCGCGCACCGGCACGCGCAGCGTGGCGTATGGCGATCCATCGCCCCACGGCGGCATGATGGAGCTGCGCTACATGTCGGTGTCCGAAGACGTGAAGGAAGGCGACCTGCTGGTCACCAGCGGCGTCGACGGCGTGTACCCGCCGGGCCTGCCGGTGGCCAAGGTGGTGTCGATCGACCGCCGCAGCGACACGTCGTTCGCCCGCATTCAATGCCAGCCGCTGGCGCGCCTGCATGGGGTGACGCACGTGATGGTGCTGTCGCCGGTGGCGCGCCAGGGCCTGGGCGAGGCCGACCGCGCGCCACCGCCCGCCGCTGCCGCGTCGGCGACGGCCTCGGCGCCGCGCGCCACCGGGCGCCGCGCCGCCGCCGAAGGAGCGCGCCGATGATCATGCCGCGTGGCGAGCAGCTGCTGCTGCCGGCCAGCCCCACCTTTATCTGGGGCAGCTTGGCGGTGGCGCTGATGCTGAACCTGCTGCCGCTGGGCCGCGTGCTGTGGATGCCCGACTTCCTGGCCGTGGCGCTGGTGTTCTGGAGCATCCACCAGCCGCGCCGCGTGGGCCTGGGCGCGGCCTTCGTGTTCGGGCTGGTGCTGGACGTGCACCAGGCGTCGCTGCTGGGCCAGCACGCGCTGGCCTACACGGTGCTGATCTACGGCGCCATCATGGCGCACCGCCGCATCCGGTGGTTTTCGGTCCCGGCGCAGGCGCTGCAGCTGCTGCCGCTGTTCGCGCTGGCGCACGCCATCACCATCGTGCTGCGCCTGATTGGGGGCGCGGTGTTTCCGGGCTGGCCGGTGCTGCTGGCGCCGGTGCTCGAAGCCGCGCTGTGGCCGCTGGTGCGCGCGCTGCTGCTGGCGCCGCAACGGCGCGCACCCAATCCCGATGCCAACCGGCCGTTGTGATGTCCCCCCCCTTGTGCCGCCTTCGGCGTCTTCCCCCCAAGGGGGACAACGCTGGTGGTCGGGGGGACCCCGACCACGGCGTTCCCGAATGGCCTGCTCCGCGACCCTTTGGGCCTTGCTGCGCAGCCCGTTGGGGCTGAACCATGGCACGCGTTTTGGCTCGAATCGTTTGCTCCTCGTCGTTTCTTGATTGAAAATCGCTGCCTGCGCTTGTTTGACAAGCGCAGGCAGCTACACATTTGATAGTGTCCCGCGTTTCACCATGACCGAAATCCGCAACGTCGAAGCCGAGCTGGTGCGCTTTCGCGTGCGGCTGGCCGTGGTGGCGCTGGCGGTGCTGGTGGCGTTCGGGCTGCTGGCGTGGCGGCTGTACCACCTGCAGGTGGTGCGGCACGACGATCTGGCGCGGCAGGCCGAAACCAACCGCACGGCGGTGGTGCCCATCGTGCCGCACCGGGGCGAAATCCTCGACCGCAACGGCGTGGTGCTGGCCACCAACTACAAGGCCTACACGCTGGAGATCACGCCCTCGCGCCTGGGCCGGCCGGTGGACGAGGCGATTGACGCCATCGGCCAGGTGGTCGAAGTGACCGCGCGCGACCGCAAGCGCTTCAAGCGCCTGCAAGAAGATTCACGCAATTTCGAGTCGCTGCCCATCCGCATGCGCCTGTCCGACGAGGAAGTGGCGCGTTTCGCGGCGCAGCGCTACCGTTTTCCGGGTGTCGAGATCAAGGCGCGGCTGTTCCGCCAGTATCCGCTGGGCGAAACCGGCGCGCACGTGGTGGGCTACATCGGCCGCATCAACCAGAAGGACAAGGAGCGCATCGAGGATTCCGACGACGCCGCCAATTACCGCGGCACCGACTACATCGGCAAGCTGGGTGTGGAGGCCAGCTACGAAAACGTGCTGCACGGCACCACCGGCGTCGAGCAGATGGAAACCTCCGCCGGCGGCCGCGCGGTGCGGCGCCTGGCCAGCCATCCGTCCACGCCGGGCGACTCGATCCGGCTGTCGATCGACATTCACCTGCAGAAGCTCATTGAGGAGATGTACGGCGAGCGGCGCGGCGCGCTGGTGGCCATCGACCCGGCCAATGGCGAGATTCTGGCCTTCGTCAGCAAGCCCACCTACGACCCGAACCTGTTCGTCGACGGCATCGACCACGAAACCTGGGACGAGTTGAACAACTCCATCGACAAGCCGCTGCTCAACCGCGCGCTGCGCGGCACCTACCCGCCCGGCTCCACCTACAAGCCCTTCATGGGCCTGGCCGCGCTGGAGACCGGCAAGCGCACGCCCGGCACCACCATTTTGGACGGCGGCTCGTGGACGTTTGCCGGCCACACCTTCCGCTCGGGCCACGCGCTGGGCGCGGTCGATCTGTACCGCAGCATCGTCAAGTCGAGCAACGTGTACTACTACCAGCTCGCCAACGACATGGGCGTCAACGCCATCCACGACTTCATGAAGCCGCTGGGTTTCGGCCAGGTCACCGGCATCGACATTCCGGGCGAGACGCGCGGCATCCTGCCCTCGACCGACTGGAAGCGCGCCACCTACAAACGCCCCGAACAGCAAAAGTGGTACGGCGGAGAAACCATCTCGCTGGGCATCGGCCAGGGCTACAACAACTTCACCATGCTGCAGCTGGCCAGCGCCACCGCCACGCTGGCGGCCGGCGGCGTGCGCCACGTGCCGCACCTGGTCAAGGCACGCCAGGACGCGCTGCGCCAGCAACTGGCCGACGTGCCGCAGCCGCCCGGGCAGAACCTGGGTTACCGCCCCGACAACGTGGCGCTGGTGCAGCGCGCCATGGTGGGGGTGACGCAAGAAGGCACGTCGCGCGGCGTGTTCGGCAACGCACCTTACCTGTCGGGCGGCAAGACCGGCACGGCGCAAGCGGTCTCCATCGGCCAGAAAAGCCGCTACGACGCGGCCCGGCTGGCCGAACACCAGCGCGATCACTCGCTCTACATCGCCTTCGCCCCGGCCCAGCAGCCGCGCATCGCCGTGGCCGCCATCGTCGAAAACGCCGGCTTCGGCGCCGCCCACGCCGCGCCCCTGGTGCGCCGCGTGATGGACTACTGGCTGGCCGGCATCTACCCCAGCGAGGCCGACATCGCCGCCTTGCAGCGTGGCCAGGCCGGCCCGCCCATTGGCGCGCCGCGCCGCGTGGCCGACATGGTGCGGCAGGCCACGGCGGCCCCCTGACTGCCCTGCGCGGCGGGCCGGCGCGCAACCGGGCGGGGGCGGCAGCCCGTGATGCACTCTGCCTATCGAGTCAATTAATGCTATTGGCTTTTATATTTCATCCAGATTTTCTATGATGCCTGCAGCGGCGTCGGGATGCGCCGTTCTAGAACCCCAACGAAAGGCAAGCCCCATGAGCGACGACACCCAGAAGTGCCCCGTGACCCACCTCACCACCAATTTCGGTGCCCCCGTGCCCACCAGCCGCAACAGCCTGACGGCCGGCCCGCGCGGCCCGCTGCTGGCGCAGGACGTGTGGCTGAACGAGCGCCTGGCCAACTTCGTGCGCGAGGTCATCCCCGAGCGCCGCATGCACGCCAAGGGCTCGGGCGCCTTCGGCACCTTCACGGTGACGAACGACATCACCAAATACACGCGCGCCAAGATCTTCAGCCAAGTCGGCAAGAAGACCGAGATGTTCGCCCGCTTCACCACCGTGGCCGGCGAACGCGGCGCCGCCGATGCCGAGCGCGACATTCGCGGCTTTGCGCTGAAGTTTTACACCGAAGAAGGCAACTGGGACATGGTGGGCAACAACACCCCGGTATTCTTCATCCGCGACCCGCGGCAGTTTCCTGACCTGAACAAGGCCGTCAAGCGCGACCCGCGCACCAACCTGCGCAGCGCCAAGAACAACTGGGACTACTGGACGCTGCTGCCCGAAGCGCTGCACCAGGTCACCATCGTCATGAGCGACCGCGGCATCCCCAGGAGCTACCGCCACATGCACGGCTTCAGCTCTCATACTTATAGCTTCTGGAACAATGCTGGCGAGCGCTTCTGGGTCAAGCTGCACTTCCGCACGCAGCAGGGCATCCAGAACCTGACCGATGCCGAGGCCGAGGCCCTGGTCGGCAAGGACCGCGAAAGCCACCAGCGCGACCTGTACGACGCCATCGAGCGCGGCGACTTCCCCAAGTGGAAGATGTACGCCCAGATCATGCCCGAGGCCGACGCCGAGAAGTACCGCCTGCACCCGTTCGATTTGACCAAGGTCTGGTACAAGGGCGACTACCCGCTGATCGAGGTAGGCGAGTTCGAGCTGAACAAGAACCCCGAGAACTTCTTTGCCGACGTCGAGCAGGCCGCCTTCGCGCCCAGCAACCTGGTGCCCGGCATCGGCGTCAGCCCCGACAAGATGCTGCAGGCGCGCTTGTTCAACTACGCCGACGCGCAGCGCTACCGCCTGGGCGTGAATCACCAGCAGATTCCGGTGAACGCCGCGCGCTGCCCGGTGCACAGCAACCACCGCGACGGCACTGGCCGCGTCGACGGCAACTACGGCAGCCTGCCGCACTACGAACCCAACAGCTACGGCCAGTGGCAGGGCCAGCCCGAGTTCATGGAGCCGCCGCTCAAGATCCACGGCGACGCCGCCTTCTGGGACGCGCACGCCGACGACGCCAACTACTTCGAGCAGCCGCGCAAGCTGTTCAACCTGATGAACGAGGCGCAGAAAGAAGCCCTGTTCGGCAACACCGGCCGGGCCATGGGCGACGCGCCCGAGTTCATCAAGCTGCGCCACATCCGCAACTGCCACGCCGCCGACCCGGCCTATGGCGCGGGCGTGGCCAAGGCGCTGGGCATCGACCTGGCGAAGGCGCTGGCGTCAAAGCCGCAAGACCCCATGTTCGGCAACCCGCTGGTGCCGCTGCCAGCCTGATGGCTCCGCGCGCTGCGGCGCCCAGGCCGCGCCGCAGCGCTGGTTTGCAACCAACCCAACCACACGCCATGACGATGATCATCAAGTCCTTGCGGCTGGCGGCCAGCGCCTTGCTTCTGACCGCCACGGCCGCCCACGCCCAACCCACCCCTGCCGCGCCGCCCGTGCATGCCACAGCCCATATCAGCCTGAGCGCTGCCCAGCAACTGATCGAGCAGGGCCTTCAGCAGGCACGCGGCCAGTCGCAAAACCTGAGCCTTGCCGTGGTGGACCGCGCCGGGCACCTGGTCGCGCTGACGCGCATGGACAAAGCCGCGCTGGTCACTATCGACGTCGCCATCGGCAAGGCCCGATCGGCGGCTTACCTGAACGCGCCCTCGAAGAAATTCGAGGATTACATCAACGCGGGACAGTCGGCGATGGTCACCACGCCCAACGTGCTGCCTCTGCAGGGCGGCGTACCACTGGTCCACCAGGGGCAGATCGTCGGAGCCATCGGCGTCAGCGGCGCCAGCGGTGCGCAGGACGAAGCACTGGCCCAATCGTTGGCCACCGCTTTTGCACGTTGACGGCGAATTTGAATCGGCCCCTTTTTGGTGGCGCCAAGGACTATTCAAGTTGCACTTGGGCCTGCCGTCCAGTGTTGCTGCGCCGCGTGCTCCACCAGCGCTTAGGCACCGCGGTTGCTGCGATGTCAGCGCAGCTTCCTGTTCGGCGAACTGCTGTTGGCGACCAACGGAGGCTGCCGCCTGACTGGCATTTCAGTCACAGGAAGCCATGCCCGTGGCTTCAAGACGATGCCGTTAGGGAAGGTCTGCGCAATGCACTTTGAGATGTGATGATGGCGCCCTGTCGCGCCGCCTCACAGATTCGGCCTGCTTGCGGTGCGATCGAGGCCATTACGGGCCTGTTGCCGGTCTCTGGGCTGTTTACAGACGGACTCATGCCTGCACTCCCATCGAAGCTTTGCGCGCCATCCAGAGGTTAGACAGTGCGAACAGCGTATGCAGTTGCGCCGTGTTCTTGCCCAAGCCTCGATAGCGCACTTTCACGTGCCCGAACTGGCGTTTGATGACACGGAACGGGTGCTCGAGCACCAGCGCCTCATGCTGCGGCTCGCGCAGCGAGCGTTTGAGTATCTGTTCTGCCTTGAGCCGTAAAGAGCGCTCAAAGGGGCGGCGGAACCGCTTGGGTGGGCCGCTGTAAAGGCTGGGCTTGTCGTTGTGCAGGCGCGCTGCCATCCGGCCATAGTCCGGGTCGTCCTTCTCGGGCAGTTCGAAGAACCACAGATGAGGATCAGTTCGACGAAGGGTGCGTGCCATGGGGCCTCCCAGCCATCTAGCGCCTTGCCCTGGGCGCCTACACACGATCCGGGTCAGTCCGAGAACACCCGGTCGATGATCTTGTTGACCAACTCGTTCCACGCTTGTTCATCGACCTTTTCATCGACGATGTCATCGATGATCTTGCCCAGCGCATACGCCTGGATCAGCACCGCCGCGGCGCGCGGGTCGAAGCTCTTGCTCATCCAGCCCTTGGTCTGCATCTCGACGAACAGGCCCTCCAGCGCACTGGTCAGCCGCCATTGCTCGCTGGCCAGCTTCTTTGACAGCCGAGGGTTGTCACGCGAAAAACCGATGAGCTTGGTGCGTTCGAACCGGTTGCCGGCCAGCGCCGCCGCGGTCGTCTTGCTGGTCGCTTTGTAGAGGCCGGCCATGGCTTCGTCGCGCGTCTGGCTGGTACGCACCACGCGAGACAGCATCTCGACGCTCTTGTCCACACCGAGCGAGAAGCGCTGCACCAGCGCATGCTCCAGCAAGTCCGGGAAGTCCTCGAAATGGTGGTAGAGCGAGCCCTTGGACACCCCCGATTGGCGCAGCACCAGGTCCACCGTGATGCTTTCCAGCGCCTGCGTGTCGAGCAGGCCCATCACGGTGTCCAGCAGACACTCCTTGGTCGGATGGACCGTGGTCTTGACCCTGGGAGTGCCGGTGTAGTTGAGCTTGAAGTGCTTGGCCGCCATGGTGCAAAACGAATCAGATGCTATGAATTTTCACAAAACCCGCCCCGACGCCGGCCCGAAAGCACGCGCGGGCACCCGTCGGTGCGCGCCGCCCGCAGCGGGTGGCTGGGGTGAATGCCGGGCGTGTCGCGGCCCGGCACAGGGCTGACCAAATGCCTTGAAGTCGGCTGCCGCCTACATCAACGGCCCAGCCAATGATGCCATCGTTTAAGAAAAAACGATTAGCTTTCGTAACCGAAGACTGGGCCAAACCTGTGCTAGCGCAAAAAAATTCACGATGCACAGCGCAGCCCCAGCGCCGCCAGCGCCACGCTTGTGGCGCGCGCCCAGCGTACTGAATGAAGCGAAAGCAAGGAGAACGCAAAGCGCTTGACGTGCGAACGCCACCGACTGCCCGGCGTTCCATGTGGCGCGGCCGGCGGGGATCGAACCCACGACCCTCGGCTTCGGAGGCCGATACTCTATCCACTGAGCTACGGCCGCGCGATGAAGGGCGCATTATCCCTGATCGGCGACAAGTGGTGCCATGCCCGCGCCCGCCAGCAGCGCGCGCAGCGCCGCCAGCGCGGTGGGTTCCAGCTCGAAGTGCGGCGCCAGCAGCCAGTCCTGCACCAGCCCGGCGACCAGCGCATGCACGGCGCGACCCAGCTGCGGCGCGGGCGGGTTCAGCGCGATGCCGCGCGCCTGGGCGCCGGCGGCCAGCACGCGCGCGATGATTTCGCCGTGACGGCTGTGCTTGTCGATGCGGTGCGCCCGCAACGCGCCAAGCTCGTCGGTGTGCTCGACCATGAAATGCGCCACGGTGAGTACGCGGCGCGTCTGCTCGTCACGCGCGATCTGGCGCAGCGCGTCGGCCAGCGCGGCCAGCAGGCGCTGCACCGGGTCGGCGCCGGGCGGCCCATCGTCCAGGCGCGCCAGCCCGTCTTCAAGCGGCTGCACGGCACGGCCCATCATGGCGGTGAACAGGTCTACCTTGTCCTTGAAGTGCCAGTACACGGCGCCGCGCGTCACGCCTGCCTCGGCGGCAACCTGCGCCAGCGACGTGCGCGCCACGCCGTGCTGCGCAAACACGCGCTCGGCCGCGTCCAGCAGCGCGGCGCGCGTGGCCTGGGCGTCTTCCTTGGTGCGGCGTGCCATGCAAAAAACAGAAAAAGCAGGAAAAATGGGGGCGCGGTGGGATGGGGTTTCAACAAGACTCTATCACATACATTCAAGAATGTATGTATCATCCCGTCTTTTCCCGCACGGCCGGCCATGCCGGGGGTCGTGCCGATCTCTTTCCGTGCCCTTCGTTTTTTAGCCACCGACTTTGCTCCGTGCCTGCCACGCCTCGTGCGCGCCACGCTCAGCCGACATTGCCACCGAGAACAACACCATGCCCGACCGCCGCTCCGCCCGCCCTTTTCTCATCACCCGCGCACCGCTGCTGAGTGCCAGCGTGCTGCTGGCCGTCACGCTGGCCGCCTGCGGTGACAAGCAGCCATCGGCCGCTCCCGGTGGTGGTGGTGGTGGCGGCGCGCCGCCACCGCCCGAGGTGGCCGTGGTCACGGTGCAGCCCGGCACCGTGGGCCTGACGACCGAGCTGCCCGGCCGGCTGGAGCCCTCGCGCGTGGCGCAGGTGCGCGCGCGCGCCACCGGCATCCTGAACAAGCGCGTGTTCACCGAAGGCAGCGACGTGCGCGCCGGGCAGGTGCTGTACCAGATCGATTCGGCGCCCTACCAGGCCACCCGGCAAAGCGCGCAGGCCCAACTGGCGCAGACGCAGGCGCAACTGGCCAACGCCAGCGCCATGGTCACGCGCTACCGCCCGCTGGTGGCGGCCAACGCGGTCAGCAAGCAGGAATTCGACGCCGCCGTGGCGGCCGAAAAAGCCGCGCAGGCGCAGGTGGCCGCCGCCCGCGCCGCCGTGCGCACGGCCGACATCAACCTGGGTTATGCGACGGTGACGGCGCCCATCAGCGGGCGCATCGGCCGTTCGCTGGTGACCGAAGGCGCGCTGGTCAGCGCGCAAGAAGGCACGCAGTTGGCCACCATCCAGCAGATCAACCCGCTGTACCTGAACATCACGCAGTCGGCGGCGGAAGTCATGGCGCTGCGCCAGGCGCTGCAGTCTGGCAAGCTGGCGCGCGCGGGCGGCGCCGAGGCGGCCAAGGTGCAGGTGCTGCTGGAAAACGGACAGGTCTACGGGCAGACCGCGCGCCTGCTGTTCACCGACCTGAGCGTCGACCCGGCCACCGGCCAGGTCAACCTGCGCGCCGAGGTGCCCAACCCCGGCGGGCTGCTGATGCCCGGCATGTATGTGCGCGCGCGCGTCGAGCAGGCGGAGGTGGACAACGCCATCCTGCTGCCGCAGCAGGCGGTCACGCGCGGCACGAAAGGCGATACCGTGATGGTGGTGGCGCCCGACGGCGCCGTGGCGCCGCGCCCGATCAAGATCGGTGGCCAGAAGGGCAACCAGTGGATCGTGACCGAGGGCTTGAAGCCCGGAGAGCAGGTGATGGTGGAAGGCGCCATGAAGCTGATGATGGGCGCGAAGGTGGTCAAACCGGTGCCTTGGGTGCCCAATCAGGCCCCAGCGCCCGCCAGTCAAGCACCAGCAGCTCCTAAAACCGCAGCATCCGGCGCAACGCCGGGAGCGTCGGCGCCTGCCGCGCCGGCTTCGGCGGCCTCGCGCTGAAGCCTGACGAGAGCTGACGCATGGCCAAGTTCTTTATTGACCGACCCATCTTCGCGTGGGTCATCGCCTTATTTCTGATGGTGCTGGGCGCCATCTCCATCACGCAGCTGCCGGTGGCGCAGTACCCCAGCGTGGCGCCGCCGACCATCGTGCTGAGCGCCACCTACCCCGGCGCCTCGGCGCAGACGCTGGAAGACGCCGTGCTGTCGGTGATCGAGCGCGAGATGAACGGCTCGCCGGGCCTGGCCTACATGGAGTCGGTGGCGCAGGCCAACGGCACCGGGCAGATCACGCTTAGCTTCGAGCCCGGCACCAACGCCGACCTGGCGCAGGTGGATGTGCAAAACCGCCTGTCGCGCGCGAGCCCGCGCCTGCCGACCACGGTGGTGCAGCAGGGCGTGCGGGTCGACAAGTCGCGCAGCAACTTCCTGCTGTTCACGGTGCTGTCGTCGTCAGATCCGAATTTCGACATCACCGCGCTGTCCGACTACGCCTCGCGCAACGTGGTGCCCGAGTTGCAGCGCCTGCCGGGCATCGGCCAGGTGCAGTTGTTCGGCGCCGAGCGCGCCATGCGCGTGTGGATCGAGCCGGCCAAGCTGCAAAGCTACAACCTGTCGCCCGCCGACGTGGCCAACGCCATTGCACAGCAGAACGCGCAGGTGTCGGCCGGCAGCCTGGGCGATTTGCCGCTGGCCGCGGGCCAGACCATGAGCGCCACAGTGGTGGTGCCGGGCCAGATCAGCACCGCCGAGCAGTTCGGCAACATTACCCTGCGCGCCAATGCCGATGGCAGCACGGTGCGCCTGAAAGACGTGGCGCGCATCGAGCTGGGCGCGCAAAGCTACGCCACCGCCGCGCGCCTGAACGGCCAACCGGCCGCCGGCATGGGCGTGCAGCTGTCCACCTCGGGCAACGCGCTGGCGGCGGCCAAGGCGGTGCGCACGCGCATGGCCGAGCTGGAGCGCTACTTTCCGCCCGGCGTGACGTGGAAGATTCCCTACGACTCGTCGGACTTCGTGCGCATCTCAATCACCGAAGTGGTCAAGACGCTGTTCGAAGCGGTGGCGCTGGTGTTTCTGGTGATGTTCCTGTTCTTGCAGAACTGGCGCTACACCGTGATCCCGACCATCGTGGTGCCGGTCGCGCTGCTGGCCACCTTCGGCGCGTTGCTGGCCTTCGGCATGTCGATCAACGTGCTGACCATGTTCGGCATGGTGCTGGTGATCGGCATCGTGGTGGACGACGCCATCGTGGTGGTCGAGAACGTCGAGCGCATCATGAGCGAGGAAGGCTTGCCACCGCTGGCCGCCACGCGCAAGGCCATGAGCCAGATCTCGGGCGCCATCATCGGCGTGACGGTGGTGCTGATCTCGGTGTTCGTGCCGCTGGCGTTCTTTGCCGGCTCGGTGGGCAACATCTATCGCCAGTTCTCGGCGGTGATGGCGGTGTCGATCTTCTTCTCGGCCTTTCTGGCGCTGTCGCTCACGCCCGCGTTGTGCGCCACGCTGCTGAAACCCGTCGATAAAGGCCACCATGTTGAAAAGCGCGGCTTCTTCGGCTGGTTCAATCGCCGCTTTGCGCGCACTGCCAAGGGTTATGAGGGCATCGTCGCCCGGCTGGTGCGCCGCGCCGGGCGGCTGATGGTCATCTACCTGGCGCTGGCCGTGGTGGTGGGCTGGCTCTACGTGCGCCTGCCGACGTCGTTCCTGCCGCAGGAAGACCAGGGCAACATCCTGGTCAACATGCAGCTGCCGCCCGGCGCCACGCTGGAGCGCACGCAAAAGGTGGTCGAGCAGGTCGAGGGCTACCTGCTCAAGCAGCCCGAAGTCGCCAACATGGTGGCGGTGATGGGCTTCTCGTTCTCGGGCCAGGGGCAGAACGCGGCGCTGTCCTTCGTGTCGCTCAAGCCCTGGGACGAGCGCAAGGGCGCCGAGCATTCGGCCGGCGCCATCGCCGGGCGCGCCATGGGGGCGCTGTCGGGCATCAAGGACGCGTTCATCTTCCCCTTGAGCCCGCCGCCGATCCCGGAACTGGGCGTCAGCTCTGGCTTTACCTTCCGCCTGCAAGACCGCGCCGGCAAGGGGCACGAGGCCCTGATTGCCGCGCGCAACCAGATGCTGGGCATGGCCATGCAAAGCAAGGTGCTGGCCGGCGTGCGGCCCGACGGGTTGGAGGATGCGCCACAGCTGCAAGTCGACATCGACCGCGACAAGGCGGCGGCGCAGGGCGTGACGTTTGCCGCCATCAACAGCGCCATCTCGGCCTCGCTGGGTTCGGCCTACGTCAACGACTTTCCGAACCAGGGGCGCCTGCAGCGCGTGATCATCCAGGCCGACGCGCCGGCGCGCATGCAGCCCGAGGACATCCTGCAACTCACGGCGCTCAACAGCAAGGGCCAGGCGGTGCCGCTGTCGGCCTTTGCCAGCACGCGCTGGATCACCGGCGCCATGCAGACGGTGCGCTACAACGGCTACCCGGCGGTGCGCATTGCGGGTGGCGCGGCGCCCGGATTTTCAACTGGCGAGGCGATGCGCGAGATGGAGCAACTGGCGGCCAAGCTGCCCGAAGGCTTTGGGTACGAATGGACGGGCCAGTCGCGCGAAGAAAAACTGGCCGGCAACCAGGCGCTGATCCTGTACGGCTTTGCCATCCTGGCGGTGTTTCTGGCGCTGGCGGCTTTGTATGAAAGCTGGTCGATCCCGTTCGCCGTCATCCTGGTGGTGCCGCTGGGCGTGCTGGGCGTGCTGCTGGCGGTCACCGGGCGCGGCATGTTGAACGACGTGTACTTCCAGGTCGGCCTGATCACCATCATTGGTTTATCGGCCAAGAACGCGATTCTGATCATCGAATTCGCCAAGGACTTGCAGGCGCAGGGCATGAGCGTGCTGGCCTCGGCGCTGGCGGCGGCGCACCTGCGTTTCAGGCCGATCGTGATGACCTCGATGGCCTTCATCCTGGGCGTGCTGCCGCTGGCCATGGCCAGTGGCGCCGGTTCGGCGGCGCAGCGCGCCATCGGCACCGGGGTGATCGGCGGCATGATCGTCGGCACCTTTCTGGCGGTGTTCTTCGTGCCGCTGTTCTTCGTGGTGGTGCGCAGCCTGTTCAAGGGCTCGGCGCACGAGCGCGAACGCGCCGCCGAACACGCGACCGAAGCCGGCATCACCGCCGACGCGGCGCAGCATTACGTGGACGATGCCGAAACCGGCCTGTCCGACGCCGAGCGCCGCGCGCTGAACCAGGGCGACGCGCCCTCGAACCCGAAGGATCACCCATGAAGCCCCTGGCCTCATCCGCCGCGGCGCTGCCGCGCCTGCTTGCCAGCGCCGTGCTCGTCAGCCTGCTGGCCGCCTGCTCGTTCGTGCCCAAATACGAACAACCCGCCGCGCCCGTCAGCGCCACCTGGCCCGATGCGGCCGGCGCGCAGATCGAAGGCGGCCTGGCCGCCGCCGACCTGCCCTGGCAGCAGTTCGTGCACGATGCGCAGCTGCGCGAGCTCATCCAGCTGGCGCTGGAAAACAACCGCGACCTGCGCGTGGCGGTGCAGAACATCGAGCAGGCGCGTGCGCAGTACCAGATCCGCCGCGCGGATCAGTTCCCCACCGTCGGCGCGTCGGCCAGCGGCACGCGTTCGGCGCCCAACGCCATGGCGGCGCTGGGCGGGCCCAGCGTGGCGTCGAACTACAGCGTGGGTATCGGCGTGTCGGCGTGGGAGCTGGACTTCTTTGGCCGCGTCGCCGCGCTGAAAGACGTGGCTCTGGCGCAGTACCTGGCGACCGAGGAAGCCCGCAAGTCGGCGCAGATCAGCCTGATCGCCAGCGTGGCCAGCACCTGGCTGCAGCTGAAGACGGATACCGAGCTGCTGGCGTTGGCCGAGCGCACGCTCGGCACGCGCGACCAATCGCTGCGCCTGACCAAGCTGCGCTTTGACCATGGCGCCTCGTCGGCGCTCGACATGCGGCTGGCCGAATCGCTGTCGGCCAGCGCACAGGCCACGCGCGCCCAGCAGCAGCGCCTGCGCGCGCAGGACATCAACCTGCTGACGCTGCTGGTCGGCCAGCCGATCCCCGAACGCCTGATCCCGCCCGTGATCGCCGTCGCCACGCCCGAGCCGCCGCGCGATCTGACGCAGCCCACGCCCGCCGTGCAGCCGGCCGCCGAGCTGCCCACCTTCACCGAGGTACCGGCCAGCCTGCCGTCCGACCTGATACTGCGCCGCCCCGACATCCGCGCCGCCGAGCAGCAGCTGATCGCCGCCAACGCCAACATCGGCGCGGCGCGTGCCAACTTCTTCCCGCGCATATCGCTCACCGGCTCGCTGGGCCGCGTCAGCGCCGACCTGGACGGCCTGTTTGGCTCCGGCGGCCACAAGGCGTGGTCGTTCGGCCCCAGCATCACGCTGCCGATCTTCGACATGGGCCGCAACCAAGCCAACCTGGAGGCCGCGCGCGCCGGCCGCGAGATTGCTGTCGCGCAGTACGAGAAAGCCATCCAGACCGCCTTCCGCGAGGTGGCCGATGCCCTGGCCGGCCGCGCCACGCTGGCCGACCAGCTCGCTGCGCTGCAGGCGCAGGCCGTGGCCGAGCGCGACCGCTTCCGCCTGGCCGATTTGCGCTACCGCAACGGCATCGCTAACTACCTGGACTTGCTGGACGCGCAGCGCTCGCTGTTCGCCATCGAACAGGCGCTGGCGCAGGTGCGGCTGGCGCAGCGTGCCAACGAGGTGCAGCTGTACAAGGCGCTGGGCGGCGGCTGGACCGATTACCAGGCCCCGGCGCCGCTGTCGACCGCAGGGCTCGCGCACTGAACGCCGGCGCGGCGCGGGCTGGGGCTGGGCCGCGCCCTATAATCGTTGGCTGACGCGCGCCAGCACGAGCCACCGCCCTGCGCGCGCCGCCTCCCATCCAAATTCACCCACGACCCGAGCCCCCTGAGGACGCCATGAGCGACATCACGCACGACGAAGCACACACCGGCCCCATCAAGACACCGAAGCAGCTGTTCTGGGTCAGCGTGGCGGCCTTCGTGATTCCGGTGTTCATCATCATCGGGCTGGTTTATTACGTCACCTCGTCCACCCGCCCGTCGGCTGGCGCGACCGACCAGGAACGCGCCATCGCCGAGCGCCTGCTGAAGGTGGGCAAGGTGGAAATCCGCGACGCGAACCGCCCGCTGGCCGGCGGCGAAGACGTCTACAAGGCACAGTGCGCGGCGTGCCACGCCAGCGGTGTGTCGGGCGCCCCCAAGCTGGGGAACGCCGGCGACTGGGGTCCGCGTCTTGGCAAGGGCTACGACACGCTGGTGACGCACGCGCTCAAGGGTTTCAACGCCATGGCGCCGCAAGGCGGCGGCAATTTCAGCGACGTCGAGATCGGCCGCGCCGTGGTCTACATGGCCAACGCCGCGGGCGGCAAGTTCGCTGAACCGGCCGCGCCAGCCGGCGCAGCCAGTGGCGCCGCTCCTGCCGCAGCTGCCGCCGCCGCGCCTGCCGCGGCGCCAACTGCCTCGGCCGCTGCCGCCCCGGCCGCCGCCGCCGTGGTTGCTGCCGCACCGACTGCCGCCGCCCATGCCGACGCCGGTAAAGCGGTTTACGACAAGTCGTGCACCACCTGTCACGCAGCTGGCGTGGCCGGCGCGCCCAAGTTTGGTGACAAGGCCGCGTGGGCACCGCGCATCGCCACCGGCATGGACACGCTGCTCAAGGTTGCCATCGCCGGCAAAGGCGCCATGCCGCCGCGCGGCGCTTCGGCGGCCACCGACGACGAACTGAAATCGGCCATCCAGTACATGGTGGATGCGGCCAAATAAGCGCCGCCCGCGTCGCATGAAGGCCGGCCTGGAGCCGGTCTTTTTATTGCCAGAATCCCTTTTCAGCGCTGGTGGATTCAGCGTGGGACGCTCTTATTATTAGAGCAACATGCGGTTGGCGTGGCGCCGGCTCAACCGGCCGCCTGCCGCGCTTGCGGACTCAGCACGAAGCCAAAACGCGACGGCAAAGCGTCGGCGCGCACCTCGCTGATCGGCCAGGCGCCGCGCTCCAGCGCATCGGCCACGGCGCCCATGTCCTGCGTGTGGACCAGGCCCAGCCCGATATCGGTGGCCATGAACACGCGGCCCGATTCGTCCGCCAGCACCTCGCGCACTTGCGCCGGCACGCCCGTATGCGACGTGACCGAACCGTCGCCCGCCACGCGCCAGACCCAGGGTGCGGCCTGCAATTCGACGAACACGCGCTGCGGACCGTTCTGGAAGAACCACTGGCCGGCGGCGTCGTGGTCGTAATTGCGCTGAATGAATTCGATCAGCTTCTGGTGTTGCAGCAGCGCCCCCTTGGCGCCCGGCACGCCACTGGCAAAGCCGCCCAGCGCTTGCGCGTCGCCGTCGCGCAGGTACCAGTTGCCTCGCGCGTCCAGCCCCAGCCAACCGTGGCAATGGGGCACGTTGGGCCATTTGGCCATGGCCTGCCTGACAATGTCGTCCATGACCCATCATAAGTCGCACGAGGCGCGCGGCGCAAATGACAATGCCTTGAGTTTTTGACAGTTGACCGCATATTGATTACAGTTGAAGGTTTTTTGCGACAGGATAGGCGCGGTAGCTTTTAAGCCGGACGGGCGCCTCCGCAGTGAAGGCGCGCAGTGACACCGTGTCGTGCCGTTTTCGTCGCATTGCTTCGCCCCGGTGCCGACCGGATGTCTCTTTTGTTTCATTCACCTCGGAGACTGGCCATGCCCATGCTGCTGCGCCCCACCACCTCTCACGACGACGTCCAGCGCGCTGCGGTGCGCCTGCCGCCGGTGCCGCGCAAGGCGCCGGGCCTGCACCTGATCGGCGACCTGCATGGCTGCGTGTGCGACGCGCGGCTGATGACCGACGCCGCCTACCTTGAGGCCTTCTGCCGCCAGGCCGTGCTGGCTGCCGGCCTGACCGACGTGGGCGCGCTGTTCCACAGCTTTGGCGAAGGCGCGGGCGTGACCGGCGTGGTCGTGCTGGCCGAATCGCACCTGTCGATCCACACCTGGCCGGAAGACGGCTACGTCACGCTCGACGTGTATGTGTGCAGTTACTCCACCGACAACCGAGCGCAGGCCGAAGACCTGTTCGCGCGCGTGAGCGCCGCCTTCGCGCCGGCCGACCCGCACCTGCACCGCGTCGAGCGGGCATGAGCGCGCGCTTGCACGGCGCCGGACCAGCCCCCGCACAGGCCGCGGCGCCGGCCAGCCGGCAGCTGGTCGCCGAGGCGCTGACGCCCGACTTCGGCTTTTACCTGGGCGCGTCCGCCCGCCTGGCCGAGCGCCTCACACCCCTGCAGCACATCGAGATCCTGCAGACGCCGCTGTTCGGCCGCGTGATGCGCATCGACGAGTGCTTCATGACGTCGGAACGCGACGAATTCTTCTACCACGAGCCCATGGTGCACCTGCCCGCGGTCAGCCACGGGCGCCCGCGCTCGGCGCTGGTGATCGGCGGCGGCGATGGCGGCACGGTCGAGGAACTGCTCAAGCACCCCGACATGGCGCGCGTGGTGCTGGTCGAGCTGGACAGCGACGTCATCGACATGGCGCGCACCTGGCTGGCCACCATCCACCGCGGCGCGTTCTTCGACCGCCGCCTGCAGGTGCACGTCGGCGACGGCCACGCCTACGTGATGCAGCAGTCGGCCCAACGGTTTGACCAGATCGTGCTCGACCTGACCGACCCTTTCGGGCCGGCGGTGGCCCTGTACACCGCCGAGTTCTACGCCGCCTGCCGCCGCCTGCTGGCGCCGGGCGGCGTGCTGTCGCTGCACATCCAGTCGCCCATTCACCGCGGCGCCACGCTGGCGCGCATCGTGGCGTCGGTGCAAAGCGCCTTCCCCGTCGTGCGCCCCTACTTTCAGTACGTGCCCCTGTACGGCACCCTGTGGGGCATGGCCATGGCGTCGGACAGTGTCGACCCGCTGGCGTTGAGCGCCGCCGATATTGACCGCCGCATCGCCGACTTGCGCCTGCCCGATCTGCAGCTGTACAACGGCGCCACCCACCACGCCATGCTGGCGCAGCCCAATTACCTGCGCGCCCTGCTGGCCGCACCCGCCAGGCCGATTCGCGACGGCGAAGCGCTGGACGACCCGTCGCTCGACCCCGGCCTCAACGCCGCGCCGCGCGTGGAAGTGGTGGGCTGAGACCGGTTGACCGGCACGTCAGCGCCAAAAAGACGCGCCGCCAGATTGCCTGGCGGCGCGGCATTCGACCGGTGCTGCGGCCTTCAATGCTGCCGGCGGCGCCGTGCCGCAGCGGCCAGCATCAGCAGCGTCAGCAGCGTCATGGCCCCTGCCTCCAGCGTCGGCACCGGGGCGGGCACGGGGGCGCGCAGCGGCAGGCTATCCGTGTTGTTGGCCAGCATCTGCGACGGCTCGTTGGTGGCGGTGATGTTGGATGCCAGCGTCAGCGCGCCGCCGGGCATGCTGAAGCTCACCGTGTAGGTCACTGGCGCGTTCGGCGCAAAGCTGCCGATCGTCGGCCAAGTCACCAGCCCGGTGGCCGGGTCGTACACGCCGCCGTTGCTGACCGTGATACCGGTCATGCCGGGCGCCAGCTTCAGCGTGGGCACCACGTTCAGCCCGGCCGCCGTGCCGATGTTGTTGAACGTCACCGATGCGGTGACCGACGCGCCGGGCACCATGTTGTCGGCGTTGGCGATGGGGCTGATCTTCGAGGTCATGTCCGGCAGTGGCGGCAGCACGTCGAAGTTGGCCTGGCTGCTGCCGTCGCCGGTGCCGCGGGCCGTGGCGCTGCTGCGCAACGCAGCCGTGTTGGGCACGCTGACAGCGCCCGTGGGCGAGGCGATGGCCGTGTAGGTCAGCCGCAGGCCCGAGTTGCCGGGCAGGTCCAGCGTTCCTGTGATGCCACTGGCGTTGGACGTGAACGCGGGGCAGGTAGCTGCGCCCAGCGGCGCCACCAGTTGCCCATCGGCCGCGGTCAACGGGCGGCAGCTGAGGTTGCCATAGCCCGCCGGGTTGGTGGCTTGCAGGGACGCATCCATGGCGTCTGTAAAGCTCAAGCCCGTGGCGGCGACGCTGTTGGCGTTCAGCAGGTCGACCGTGTAGGTCACCGTGCTGCCCGGTGCGGGCTGCTTGGGCGACACGTCCTTGTTCACCAGCAGGATCGGGCTGGTGCCCGAAGACAAATAGGTGGCCGCGCGCACGGTCGCGAACTGCGCTTGGGCGCTGGCGTCCGGGCTGGCAAACGCCGCGTTGGTTGCCGAGGTCTGTGTGCCGGGGTACTGCACCGTCACGGTGAAGGTGACGCTGCCACCTGCCGGCAGCGTCTTGCTGCCCGGCGTGCCCCAGCTGAAGTCAAAGTCCGGACGTTGCTGCGAAAGAATGTTTTCCGCCCCGGTGGTCGGCACCGACGTGGCGCCATTGTTGGTGTAACGCATGCCCTGCAGCGGCGTGAACGACGGGCAGAGCGCACCGCCCGTGGGTGCCCCACAGGCAATGGTGGCAGTCACGCCTTGGTCGATGCCGGCGTCCTGGAATATTTCGCGCAGACGCGGCACATCGACGTCGACGGCCGAGGTGTTGGTCATCACCAGGGTGTAGACGACCTTGCCGTTGGCCGGCATGGCCGTCACGTTGGCCTTTTTGGTCAGCGACACCGCCGCCTCGCACAGCGGCAGATTGAGCATGTCGAACGGCACGGTGACCCGGTTGTTGGCCGTGTTCGATTCAGTGCCGATGGGCGTGGGCGTACCGCCGACCGACATGATGTTGCGGGGATAGGACAGCTTGTCGCTGGTCACGCAGGACACCGCGCCTGTCAGCGGCGGCATGCGGTACGCATAGATGAGCGTCAACGCGCCGCCGGCCGGCCAGACGGGCTGGCCGTTGGTCCAGTTTTCCGGACCCAGGCTCCATGAAGGGAAGCCGCTGTTGGACGGATACCCGAATGTCGAGCCCCGTACGGTATCCGGGCACGTGGCACCATTGCTGGCCACGCAACGCACGCCGCTGTCACCGGACGTATCGGTGCTGCTCTTCATGAACGTGGGCAGGCCCGGTGGATCGCCCGGCTTGCCGATCATCATGACGCCTTTGACGGTGGCGGACGGTATCTGGTAGGCAGGCACGTTGCCCACCCAAAACGGAAAGAGCTGCGACGTCGAGGTGTATTGCGGGTTGGACCAGTAGTTGAGCTGATCGCTGATCGTGTATTGGGTCAAGGGCGCGCTGCCCGGCAGCAGCGTCACCACGGACTTGAAGTAGATCCAGTCGCCGGGCTTGGCCGTGGCCAGACCGACCGTGGCAGCGGCGTCCTGGTAAGGGCCGGACTTCTGCACTTCCAGATCGAAGTTGGGCACGCAAGACACACCCACGTTGGCTTGCGGCTGCAATTGGTAGGCGTTGTTGCCCTTGGTCTGGGTGCCCGTGGTGTAGGGCGGGTTGGCCGTCGGGTCGTAGTTGGTGTCCGCATAGGTGACGGGCGGCACGATGTCGGCTTGCGCGGTCAGGTACAGCGGCCCGCATACGCTCTGGGTGCCCTGACCCGTGGTGCCCGTGAAATTGACCTGCAGCGTGCTGTTGGGCGGCATGAGCGGCGCCACACCCGTCAGCGTTGTCTTGTCGGCACTGAGCACCCAGCTGGTAGGGCACAAGGCGCCACCGCTGGGGGTGCAACTGCCCGGCGCGGCGTTCAGGCTCAACCCCGCCGCGGGCCACGCCACATGAAACACGAGGGACGCGTTGGTTGCTCCGTTCGGAGAGCCCGCGCCGTTGCCGTACGACGCGGTGAGCGAAAACGGCGCATTGGGCCCGTAAGTCTGCGTGCCCGAATTGACGATGCTCTGCACCAGCAGGTCACCGCTGTCGCACAGCGCCGCGGGTACGTTGCTGGTCTGGGACGCTGCGTTGTCCGCATCGGTTCCGGTGTTTTCGTAGAGCCCATTCACCCTCGTCGTGACCCCGTTGCTCACGACATTGGCAAACGGCGAAACAGACCCGGACAAGCTCACCTGGCGGTTGTCACCTGCCTTGCCGCCCTTGGTGGGATCGGTGCAGGCGGGCGCGCCCACCACCAGCGACACCTTGAACGTTACCGAGCTGCCGGGCGGCATGCCGGCATAACTGACGTTATCGCTGGACACCGTCAACCCCGCGCACGATGCACCGCCCGCGCCGCTGACACAGGTCACGGTCGGATTGGACGTGCCGGTGCTCTGCGGCGATGCGAAATACTGGTTTCCGGGGGCCGCCGTGGCCGTACCCTGGGCGTACTGGGCATTCAGGTACACGCTCAGCGGTTCCGCCACCACGGAGTTGTTGCGCAGGGTCACCGTATAGGTGTACAGACTGTCCGGTGTGCCCGCAATAGGCGCAACGACCGGGTCGCTGATGCTCAGCCCGTAGTCGATGCGCGGGTTATTGACCGCATAGGCCGCGTTCGACACATTCGTCGCCGGCGCCAGTTCTGTGTCGGCAGCACTGGCGGTGACGGTCGCCGTGGAACTGGCCTTTTCGACCAGCGCCAAGACGCACGCGCAATTCAGGTCGGTCTGAATCGGCGCCGGAATGCTGAACACCAGTTGCCCACCCATGGGCACGCTGGGTACCGTGGCGGTGAGGATGGCCTTGGTGGAATCCAGCGCGTAGCTCGCCGGACAGACCGCACCGCCGCTGGGCGTGCAGGTGACCTGGGTGTTCCAGGCCACGGCGGTGCCAGCCGATTTGGGGTTGTTGAACGTCAACACCGCGTTGGTCGCGGCTTCAGGCCCGCGGTTGCCGATGGTCACCGTGTGCAGCGCGGCAGTGTCGGTGTAGTGGTAGGCCGCCGTGGCCACCACGTCGTTGACCGTCAGATCCACCGAAGCCGCCTGGGCCAGCAGCGGAAAGCCCAAAGCCACGCCCGCCAAGACACCCCCCTTGAACCACACCCTCAAGACCGCCTTGCGCATTTCTTCATCTCCCGCGACCGTACTTGTCGGTCGGTCTCGCATCGTAGACGGAGTAGTGAAAAAGGATTCAGAATATGCGCCAACCGGGGTCACGCCGACCGCGGTTTCGAGAAATTTTTGCGTTCGGCGAACCCGCGTGTTGCGTGTGAAATACATGAAAAGTACGCCAAAACACGCTGAGCGGGCGATAGCAGAAGAACGTTCGTTTTCAACGCCCGCGCGCCAGCGTCGCCGAGCGGCGATGTGCGCAGCGCCACTGTGACCGAGGGCGGATCAGTGCGTGGGGAGTTCGCTGTGCGGCGCCAGCAGCCACCCGCCAACGGCCTGCGGCAGCCACATCACATGCCCCGGCAGGGCGCCCTGCGCAAAACCCACGTGGCCGCCTTCGTCGGGTTGCCACAGCGTCACCCAGCGGCCGACCTCGTCGCGGCACGGCAGCGACGCGGCGGGCACGAAGGGGTCATTGCGCGCGTTCAGCGCCAGCGCGGGTACGCGGATGGCGGGCAGCAGCGGCTTGGCGGAGGCGCGGCGCCAGTAGTCGAGCACCCCGGCGAAGCCGTGCAGCGGCGCGGTAAACAGGTCGTCAAAGGCGTACAGGTCGCGCGCGGCACGCAGCGCGGCGGCGTCGAACAGGCCGGGGTGCTGGGCCAGTTTGGCGCGGGCCTTGGCCTTCATGGTGCGCAAGAACACGCGGTTGTAGACCTGCCGATTGAAGCCGCGCCCGATGGCGTGGCCGCCGGCTGCCAAGTCGAGCGGCGCGCACACGGCGGCGATGGCGTCGACCACCGGGCGGGCCGCTTGGCCCCATTCGCCGGCCCAGCGCAACAAGGCGTTGCCGCCCAGCGATATGCCGACGGCCAGCAGCGGGCCGCCGCCGCGCGCCGCCTGCGCGGCCCGGAAGCGGCGCAGCAGCCAGCCGATTTCGGCGTGGTCGCCCGAGTGGTAGGCGCGCGGCGCGCGGTTGATTTCGCCCGAGCAGCCGCGAAAGTGGGGCACGGCCAGCGCCAGCCCGTGCGCGCGCGCCCAGCCGGCAAAGGCCTCGGCGTAGTGGCTGCGCGACGAGCCTTCGAGTCCGTGGAACAGCACCAGCAGCGGGGGCGCCGCGCGGATGGCGCCCGCGCCCCCCGCGGCTGGCGGGGCGTCGGCGTGCAGCCAGTCGACGTCGATGAAGTCGCCATCGGGCGTGTCCCAGCGTTCGCGCCGCCAGCGCGGGCGCGGCCCGACGAAGCGGCGCGCGTACAGCGCGGGCCAGATCGTCTGCCCGTGGCCGCCGGGCAGCCAGACCGGAGCGCGGTAGGCCGGCAGTTCAAAATTCATAGCTGTCTGCGCTGATCAGACGCGCGCCAGATGCCGAATTGACCCTTAATGCAGCTGCTGCGCGCGCTGCGTGACTTCGGCCACCTCGCTGCGGCCCGGGCTGGCGTGGTGCGCCACCAGGCGCCAGCCCTGCGCGGTCTTGAGGTAAACGTTGGTCGCCACCACCCAGGCGCGGCGCGGGCCTTCGGCGGTGATCTGGTCGACGCGCTCCAGCACGTTGTGCACGGCGGCGCCCAGCGATTCGACGCGGCGCAGCCGTTCGGGCGTAGCCTGGATGCTGCCGTGTGCAAACATCTGCTCGAACGCCTGGCGGATGGCGGCGGCGCCCACCAGGCGCGGGCCGCCGGGGTGCACGCAGACAATGTCGTCCTCGTCGGCCCAGCAGGCCATGAGCTGGTCCAGGTCGGCATTGCGCAACGCTTCGTAGAAGGCGACTTCCACGTCGTCGGCGGATCCGCCCAGCTGGGCGGCGGCGTAACGTGACTTGGGCATGGCACTGAACCTCGGTGGGTGATGCGCGCGATACGCGGATTGTGCCTTGGCCGCCGCAGGCCGCCCGTCGCAGGCCGCGCTCTTGACCTACAAAAAGCCGCATCCATTTGTGCTACGTTTCGCACCTGCGCAAATCCTGCGCTTCAGGAGAGAAGGAACATTCGAATGAAAAGCTGGTTCATCAAGATGGCTGCCGTGCTGACGGCGGCGCTGTCGCTCAGCGGCTGCGGCTACAACGACTTCCAGCGGCTGGACGAAACCACCAAGTCCGCGTGGAGCGAGGTGGTCAACCAGTACCAGCGCCGTGCCGACCTGATCGACAACCTGGTCAACACCGTCAAGGGCGAGGCCAAGTTCGAGCAGGACACGCTCAACCAGGTGATTCAGGCGCGTGCCAAAGCCACCAGCATGCAGGTGACGCCCGAGACGCTGAACAACCCCGAGGCGTTCAAGCAGTTCCAGGCCGCGCAGGGTGAGCTGTCCAGCGCGTTGAGCCGACTGATGGTGACGGTGGAGCGCTACCCCGACCTGAAGGCCAACAAGGCCTTCGCCGACCTGCGCGTGGCGCTGGAAGGCACCGAGAACCGCATCGCCGTGGCGCGCAACCGCTACATCCAGGCCGTGCAGGAATACAACGTGCTGGCACGCAGCTTCCCGACCAACCTGACGGGCATGATCTTCGGCTACAAGCCGAAGGAGAACTTCACCGTGGCCAACGAGGCGGCGATTTCCAACGCGCCCAAGGTGGACTTCGGCACCAGCCCGACGCCGGCGCCGGCGCGCTGAGGCGCGGCACCGTTTCGCCCAGCCCATTTTCATAGGCCAAAGTGCGTCCAGCCGCTTTATTCAAGGCACTGACAGCTATCTTTTTGATAGTTTTCGCAGCGCTGACGGCGCATGCGCAGTCACTGCTGCAGCCGGTGCCGCCGCTGACGGGTCATGTCATCGACACGTCCGGTACGCTGCAGCCCGCGCAGGTGGCGGCGCTGGACGCCAAGCTGGCCACGCTGGAGCAGGAAAAAGGATCGCAGGTGGTGGTGCTGATGGTGCCCACCACCGCGCCCGAGGACATTGCCGCCTTTGCCAACCGGGTGGGCAACGCCTGGAAGATCGGCCGCAAGGACGTGGGCGACGGCCTGATCGTGCTGGTGGCGGTGCAGGACCGTCGCATGCGCATCGAGGTGGCCAAGACGCTGGAAGGCGCGGTGCCCGATATCGCGGCCAAGCAGGTCATTGACGAGGCCATGGCGCCGCGCTTCCGCAATGGCGACTACGCCGGCGGCCTGAACGCTGCGGTGGACCAGCTGGCGGCGCGCATCAAGGGCGAGCCGCTGCCGCCGGTGGCCGCGCCGGGTGCGCGCGGCGGGCCCACAAGCGCGGGCGGCTTCGACCTGTTTCAGGGGTTGATCTTTTTGTTCATCGCCGTGCCGGTCATCAGCGCGGTGACGCGCGGCATTTTTGGCCGCAAGCTGGGTGCGCTGCTGACGGGCGCCGGCGTGGGCGGACTGGCCTACCTGGTCACGGCCAGCTTGGCGCTGGCGCTGGGCGCGGGCCTGGTGGCGCTGCTGTTTGCGCTGTTCGCGGGGGTGCTTTCGTCGCTGCCGGTGTCCAGGTCGCGTGGCAACGGCCCGGTGTTTCTGCCGCCCGGCGGCTGGGGTGGCGGCGGCGGCCTTGGCGGCGGGGGTTTTGGCGGTGGCGGCGGCTGGAGTTCAGGCGGTGGCGGCGATTTTGGCGGCGGCGGCGCGAGCGGGAGCTGGTAGACCATGTTGCGCACCTTTGCCCGATCGCTGCGTCACCGCTGGCTCGACGAGTCGGATGCGCGGCGCATCGTCGGCCCTGAGTTGGCCGAACGACTGCGCGGCTTTGTGGCCGCCAGCGAGCGCCGCCACACGGGCGAAATCCGTGTCTGCGTCGAAGGCGGCTTGCCCACCAGCTATCTGTGGCGGCATTGGCGCCACGCTATTCCCATGGCGGCCATCGTGCGACAGCGCGCGGCGATGATGTTCGCCAAGCTGCGGGTGTGGGACACGCCGCACAACAACGGTGTGCTGATCTATCTGCTGCTGGCCGAGCATGCCATTGAACTGGTGGCCGACCGCGGCATTGCCGAGCGCGTGCCACCGTCGGAATGGCAGGCCATGGTGGACCGGCTGGGCGCCGCCCTGAGCGGCGGCCAGGTCGAACAAGGGCTGACCCGCGCGCTCGAAGAAGTCTCGGCCGTGCTGGTGGCAGCCTATCCCGAGCCTGACGCGCAGCCCGGCACCGCGCCCGAGAATCGGCTACCGGACGAGCCCGTGCTGCGCTGACGCGGCACGCGTCGGCCGGTCATCAGACCGCCCGGGCGCTGTCCGCGGACGGTGCCGTGGCCTGCGCCGCCGCCGTCACCTGATTCAGCAGGCGCTGGTTCACGGCGTGCGTGGCTTTCAATTCTTGCTGCAACGCGCGGCTGACCTGCGACAGGGTGCGCAGCTTGCGATTGGTGTCGCGCAGGTGGTCGGCCAATCGCTTGGCCATGGCCAGCATCAGGCGCGCGGCCACGGCGGGCTGCTCGCTCATCAATTGCGCCAAGGCGTCGCGCGTGAGCACGGCCAGTGCCAAATCGGTGGCCGCGGTGCAGGTGGCCGAACGCGGCGCGTGGTCGATAAGACCCATTTCGCCGATCAGGCTGCCGGGGCCAAGCACGGTGACCACCATGCCATCGTGATCGGCGGCAGCCAAGGCGCTTTCCACGGTCACGTCGCCGTCGAGCACCAACGCCATGAAGCCGTTGTGCCGCGCATCGCCCGCGCGAATGACCACTTCGCCCGCACTGGCGAAGCGCAGCGTCATGTAGCCGACAATTTGGCGCGCTTCGGCATCGCTCAACTCCATCAGCGCGCCGGTGGTGACCAGCAGCGCCGCAGCCTGGAGGGGAATTGCACCACTGTGCGTCTTGCGGCGGAACCACATGCGCAAATTGTAGGCGGCGCTGCGTTTCGATCCCGGACCATCGGGTCATGCCGTCGCGTCGCTTAGGCTTCATCAGTCGCGCCAGAAAGCACGAAGCGCCCACCAGGGCGCTTCGTATGACGGCGAAAGCTGCAGCCGTTGCGTGTCGCGTCAGCGCTTTTGGCGGTACTTGCGCAGCGCGGCAATCTGCGCCGCCATGACGGCCAGTTCGGACGTGGCGCGCGCCATGTCGATCTCGCTCTTGGCGTTCTTCAGCGCTTCCTCGGCCTCGCGCTTGGCGGTGTTAGCCTTCTCTTCGTCCAGGTCCTTGCCACGGATGGCGGTATCGGACAGCACGGTCACGCGGTCGGGCTGCACTTCGAGAATGCCGCCGGCCACGAAGATGAATTCTTCGCCACCCGCCGGCGTCGTCACACGCACCGAACCCGGCTTGATGCGCGTGATCAGGGGCGTGTGGCGCGGGTAGATGCCCAGTTCGCCGGCTTCGCCGGGCAGGGTCACGAACGTGGCTTCACCGGAAAAGATGGACTCTTCCGCGCTGACCACGTCGACATGAATGGTGTTGGCCATGTCTTATTCCTAGTTGAGTCCTGAACGCCCCGCAGCGGCGCTGCATCGGGCTTGCGCCCCAAAAGGTAGCGACGCAGACCGTACAAGTACCGCCTTGAAGCAGGCTTGGCCCGGCCACTGGCGGCGGCCCCCCGAAGGGAAAGCCTGCCCCAGACTTGACCCGGGGACACGCAGCGGCTCAGTGCGGAACGTCATTTCAGACCTTCTTGGCCTTTTCCATGGCTTCTTCGATGGTGCCGACCATGTAGAACGCCTGTTCCGGCATGGCATCGCATTCACCGTTGACGATCATCTTGAAGCCGTGGATGGTGTCCTTCAGCGACACGTACTTGCCGGGTGAGCCGGTGAACACTTCGGCGACGTGGAACGGCTGCGACAGAAAACGCTGGATCTTGCGCGCGCGGGCCACGGCCAGCTTGTCTTCCGGCGACAGTTCGTCCATGCCCAGAATGGCGATGATGTCGCGCAGTTCCTTGTAGCGCTGCAGCGTGCCTTGCACCTGGCGGGCAACGTTGTAGTGCTCTTCGCCCACGACCAGCGGGTCGAGCTGGCGGCTAGTGGAGTCCAGCGGGTCCACGGCCGGGTAGATACCCAGCGCGGCGATGTCACGCGACAACACCACAGTGGAGTCCAGGTGGGCGAAGGTGGTGGCGGGCGACGGGTCGGTCAAGTCGTCGGCCGGCACGTACACGGCCTGGATCGACGTGATGGAACCCACCTTGGTGGAGGTGATGCGCTCCTGCAGGCGGCCCATTTCCTCGGCCAGGGTCGGCTGGTAGCCCACGGCCGAAGGCATGCGGCCCAGCAGGGCGGACACTTCGGTGCCGGCCAGCGTGTAGCGGTAGATGTTGTCCACGAAGAACAGCACGTCGCGGCCTTCGTCGCGGAACGATTCGGCGATGGTCAGGCCCGTGAGCGCCACGCGCAGACGGTTGCCGGGCGGCTCGTTCATCTGGCCGTACACCATGGCCACCTTGGATTCGGGCAGGTTGTCCAGCACGACGACCTTGGATTCGGCCATCTCGTGGTAGAAGTCGTTGCCCTCGCGGGTGCGCTCACCCACGCCGGCGAACACCGACAGGCCCGAGTGCGCCTTGGCGATGTTGTTGATGAGTTCCATCATGTTCACGGTCTTGCCGACGCCGGCGCCGCCGAACAGACCCACCTTGCCGCCCTTGGCGAACGGGCAGATCAGGTCGATCACCTTGATGCCGGTTTCGAGCAGTTCCTGCGAGGGCGACAGCTCGTCGTAGCTGGGCGCCTTGCGGTGGATGGACGCCATCTGCGCGCCCTCGACCGGGCCGCGCTCGTCAATCGGGTTGCCCAGCACGTCCATGATGCGGCCGAGCGTGGCGCGACCGACCGGCACCATGATGGGGTTGCCGGTGTTGTGCACCATGGTGCCGCGACGCAGGCCGTCGGAAGAACCTAGCGCGATGGTGCGCACGATGCCGTCGCCCAGCTGCTGCTGCACCTCCAGCGTCAGCGCCGAGCCGTCCATCTTGAGGGCGTCGTACACCTTGGGCATCTGGTCGCGTGGGAATTCCACGTCGACCACGGCGCCGATGCACTGAACGATTTTTCCTTGAACTTGAGCCATGTGTTGCTCCAAATAACTTGATTCGTGTAAACGGTGGTCAGACAGCGGCCGCGCCCGCGACGATTTCGGACAATTCCTTGGTGATCGCCGCCTGGCGGGTCTTGTTGTAGACCAGCTTCAGCTCGTTGATCACGTTGCCGGCGTTGTCGGTGGCGGCTTTCATGGCCACCATGCGCGCGGATTGCTCCGAAGCCATGTTCTCGGCTACGGCTTGGTAGACCAGCGCCTCGACGTAGCGCACCAGCAGATCGTCGATGACGGACTGCGCGTCGGGCTCGTAGATGTAGTCCCAGGAGTGCTGCGTGCCGCTGGCGCGCGTTTCTTCCTGCATCTTTTCGGCCGATAGGGGCAGCAACTGCTCAATCACCGCTTCCTGCTTCATGGTGTTGATGAAGCGGGTGTAGGCGATGTAGACCGCGCTCAACTCGCCCTTCTCGTATTGGTCGAGCAGCGACTTGACCGGGCCAATCAGCTTGTCCAGGTGCGGCGTGTCGCCCAGCTGCGTGGCCTGCGACACCACCTTGGCGCCGATGCGCGTCAAAAAGCCCAAGCCTTTGTTGCCGATGGCCGCAGCCTCGGTCGCATGGCCCGCGGCCTGCAGCTCGCGCAGTTTGGTGGTCACCGCGCGCAGCACGTTGGTGTTCATGCCGCCGCACAGGCCCTTGTCGGTGGTCACCACGATCATGCCGGTCTTCTTGACGTCGTTCGACTTCATGAAGGGGTGCACGTACTCGGGGTTGGCCTCACCCAGGTGGGCGGCGATGTTGCGCACCTTCTCGGCATACGGGCGCGCCGCGCGCATGCGATCCTGCGCCTTGCGCATCTTGCTCGCGGCCACCATTTCCATGGCCTTGGTGATCTTCTTGGTGTTCTCCACCGATTTGATCTTGCCGCGAATTTCCTTGCCGACTGCCATAGTGTGTTTCCTCCGGACGAAGGATCAGGCGAAGGACTTCTTGAAGGCTTCGATGGCGGACGTGAGTTCGGCCTCGGCTTCCTTGTCCTTGTCGAGCGCCTTGCCGCCTTCGAGCTTTTGCAGCAGCGCGGCGTGCTTGTCCTTCAGGTATCCGTGCAGGCCCTGCTCGAACGGCAGGATGCGCTTGACGTGCACGTCGTCCATGAAGCCCTTGTTCACGGCGAACAGCGTCGCGCCCATGAGGCTGATGGGCAGCGGGCTGTACTGCGGCTGCTTGAGCAGTTCGGTCACGCGGGCACCGCGGTCCAGCTGCTTCTTGGTGGCCGCATCCAGGTCGGACGCGAACTGCGCGAAGGCAGCCAGTTCACGGTACTGCGCCAGGTCGGTACGAATACCGCCGGACAGCTTCTTGATCAGGTCGGTCTGCGCCGCACCACCCACGCGAGACACCGAGATACCGGCGTTGATGGCGGGACGGATACCGGCGTTGAACAGGCTGGTTTCCAGGAAGATCTGACCGTCGGTGATCGAAATCACGTTGGTCGGCACGAAAGCGGACACGTCGCCGGCCTGCGTTTCGATGATGGGCAGCGCGGTGAGCGAGCCCGTCTTGCCCTTGACTTCGCCCTTGGTGAAGGCTTCCACGTAGTCGGCGTTGACACGCGCGGCGCGCTCCAGCAGACGGCTGTGCAGATAGAACACGTCGCCGGGATAGGCTTCGCGGCCCGGCGGGCGGCGCAGCAGCAGCGACACCTGACGATACGCCACGGCTTGCTTGGACAGGTCGTCGTAAATGATCAGCGCATCCTGGCCGCGGTCACGGAAGTATTCGCCCATCGTGCAGCCCGAGTAGGCCGCCACGTACTGCATGGCCGCCGATTCGGACGCCGAGGCGGCCACGACGATGGTGTATTCCATGGCGCCGTACTGCTCGAGCGCGCGCACCACGTTCTTGATGGACGACGCCTTCTGGCCGATGGCGACGTACACGCAGGTCATGTTCTGACCCTTCTGGTTGATGATGGCGTCGATCGCCACCGCCGTCTTGCCGGTCTGGCGATCGCCAATGATCAACTCGCGCTGGCCACGACCAATCGGCACCATCGAGTCAATCGACTTCAGGCCGGTCTGCACCGGCTGACTGACCGACTGACGCGCGATCACGCCCGGCGCGACCTTCTCGATCACGTCCGTCATCTTGGCGTTGATCGGGCCCTTGCCGTCGATGGGCTGGCCCAGCGCGTTGACCACGCGGCCAATCAGCTCGGGGCCGACGGGCACTTCCAGGATGCGGCCCGTGCACTTGACGGTGTCGCCTTCCGAGATGTGCTCGTACTCACCCAGAATCACGGCGCCGACGGAGTCGCGCTCCAGGTTCAGCGCCAAGCCGTAGGTAGCCACGCCAGCCGCCGTGGCCGGGAATTCGAGCATCTCGCCCTGCATGGCCTCGGACAGGCCATGAATGCGCACGATGCCGTCGGTCACCGACACGACGGTGCCCTGGTTGCGCACGTCGGCGCTGACACCCAGGCCCTCGATGCGGCTCTTAATCAGTTCGGAAATCTCGGTGGGATTGAGTTGCATGACTCGTTCCTTGTCCTAAAAGTGTTCGCGGTCCCGCTGGCCGCGTCAGGCGGTCAGGGCCATCTTCATTTGATCGAGGCGCGCCTTGACCGAGGTGTCCAGCACCTCGTCGCCCACCACCACGCGCACACCGCCGATGAGCGACGGGTCCGTCTGCTGCGACACATTCAATTGACGGTCGAAGCGCTTTTCGAGCGTGGCGAGCAAGCTGGCCATGTCAGCGTCGCTGATCGGGAATGCCGTGTACACCACAGCATCCGACGAGCCGCCCACCGCGTTGGCGAGTTGACGGTATTGCCGCGCCACTTCGGGCAGGGCCGCCAGGCGGTCGTTGTCGATCACGGTGCGCAGAAAGTTGACGCCGCGCTCGGGCAGCGGCGCTTTCAGAACGCTGGTGACGACCTGGAATACCTGGCTGGCGTTGACCTTCGGGTTGGCGGCAAACTGCAGCAACTGCGCGTTGCCCGCGGCCGCGGCCAGCCCGTCCAGCCAACCCTGCGTGACGCCCAACTCGCTGCGGGAGGTCTTGAACAGAGCCTCGGCGTAGGGACGTGCGATGGTGGCGAGTTCTGCCATGATCGTTTCTCCGCCCGCGCCTTACAGCTCGGTCTTCAGGCGCGCCAGCAGATCGGCATGCACGGCAGGATTGACTTCCTTGCGCAGGATCTGCTCGGCACCCTTGACGGCCAACTGCGCCACCTGGTCGCGCAAGGCTTCGCGCGCGTGAATGGTCTGCTGCTCGGCCTCGGCCTTGGCGGCGGCAATGATCTTGGCGCCTTCGTCGTTGGCACGGACCTTGGCCTCTTCGATGATGGCCTGACCGCGACGCTCGGCGTCGGCAAGGCGCTGTGCGTTCTCGTTGCGAGTGGCTGCCAGCTCCTGCTCGACCCGCTTGTTGGCGGCAGCCAACTCGCTCTTGGCCTTGTCGGCAGCTGCCAGACCATCGGCAATTTTCTGAGCCCGCTCGTCCAGCGCCCTGGCGATCGGGGGCCACACGAATTTCATCGTGAACCACACCAGAATCGCGAACACGATCATCTGGACAAACAGGGTTGCGTTGATGCTCACGGCAACACCCTTTCTCTCAAGTTAAACACGTTATCCGGCAAAGAAAGCCAGCGACGTTTACTTGAGCACGAAGGGGTTGGCGAAGGCGAACATCATCGCGATACCGACACCGATCAGGAAGGCGGCGTCGATCAGACCGGCCAGCAGGAACATCTTGGTCTGCAGCTCGTTCATCAGCTCGGGCTGGCGCGCAGCGGATTCGAGGTACTTGCTGCCCATGATGCCGATGCCGATACAAGCGCCGACAGCGCCCAGGCCAATGATCAGACCAGCAGCCAGAGCGACGAGGCCGAGTACTTGTTCCATTTGAATGCTCCTGTTGAAGAAAGGTGAGGTTGGTTAAAGGAAAAGGAAAGCGAAAACCGAAGCGGCGATCAGTGCGCGTCGTGCGCCTGGCCGATGTACACCAGCGCCAGCATCATGAAAATGAAGGCCTGCAGCGTGATGATCAGGATGTGGAAGATGGCCCAGATGGTGCCGGCCAGCACATGACCCACGGGCAGCAGAATGCCCGACATGGACGCCGCGGCGGCGCCGCCCATCAGCGCGATCAGCATGAACACCAGCTCGCCCGCGTACATGTTGCCGAACAGTCGCATGCCGTGCGACACCGTCTTGGCGGCGAACTCGATCATCTGCATGATGAAGTTGACTGGCCACAGCAGCGGGTGCGCACCGAACGGGGCGGTGAACAGCTCGTGCACCCAGCCGCCAGCACCCTTGATCTTGATGTTGTAGTACAGGCACATCAGCAGCACCGAGATCGACATGCCCAGCGTGGTGGACAGGTCGGCCGTGGGCACGACGCGCATGTAGGCATGGTGCGGGTCGCCGCCGCGCGCGCCGGTGATCCACTCCCAGATCTTGGGCAGCAGGTCGACCGGCAGCAGGTCCATGGCGTTCAGCAGGAAGATCCAGACGAACACGATCAGCGCCAGCGGGGCCACGACCTTGCGGCTTTCAGCGTTGTGAACGATGGCCTTGGCCTGGTTGTCGACCATCTCGAACAGGAATTCGACCGCCGCCTGGAAGCGCCCCGGCACGCCGGAGGTGGCCTTTTTCGCAGCCTTGTAGAGTAGCCAGCAACCGATGACGCCGATCAGCACCGACCACACGATGGAGTCGATGTTGTAGACGCCAAAGTCGATCACGCCCTTCATGGGACGGTTCTGCCAGTGCGTCAGGTGATGGACGATGTATTCGCCGGCGGTGGGGCCGTGGGAAGCAGCGGTTTCAGCACTCATCTCGATTCACGTCACTTGTCAGAGGCGCCGCGCGCCGTGTCAGCGCGCGTTGCCGTGGATCCCGCCCGGGTGGTGCGCAGACTCATCCGCATCAGCGCCACCCAGTACACCTGAACCGCCACCACCAGACCGACCAGCATCGCGGGCCAGCTCAGTGGCATGACCAGCCGGGGCGCCGCAATCAGCAGCCCGATGGTCATGGCGATCTTCACCAACTCCCAAAGAAAAAGGTTCAGCAAGGCAGCGCCCGAATTGGGCGCCGGTCGCCCGACCGTGCGGCGCAGAAACAGCGCCGCTGGCAGAACCACCGCCAACGCACCATAGGCCGCTGACATTGCCACAGAACCGCGACCCGTATAGAGCCAGACCCCTCCGGCCGCCAGCGCCCCTGCGAGCACCTGCGTCAGCCAAACGCGCCATAACGACCCTTGCGGATGATTTGCCCGCCAAGCACGCGCCTCTTCGGCACTCAGCGGAACAAACGCCTCCTCGGCAAACTGTTCTGATTCCTCTTCCGTTGCACTTGCGGCCTTGGCCGGGCGCTTGGGCAGTGTGATGTTCGTTCGTTCAACTGACACTGCGGTTACGCCCTGCACGACTGCAAAAAACCGCCAGATTATACGTAGAAACCCCCGCCCGTTTGCCGAATCCCGGGGTCAGCATTCACGCGTGACGCATTGGTTCAAAATGTATAGCTTGTCAGCCGCGTCCTACAAGGGCGTGGCGCTGCATCACGCCGGCGTGGCGCTTTCACGACGGGGGCACGAAGTGCGCCACAATGCGGCTTGTCTGCCCCGCGAACCGCGCTGCATGCCCCCATGATCGACACATCGCACCTGCCGCCCCTGCCGTGCTACGTGAGCGGCGAATACACCACGCTGCCCGAAGCGCGCATCAGCCCGCTGGACCGCGGGTTCATCTTCGGCGACGGCGTGTACGAGGGCATCGCCCTTTACGGCCAGCCCGGCCAGGCGCCGCGGCCGTTTCGCTTCGAGCAGCACATGGCGCGACTGGAGCGCAGCTTGGCCGAGACACGCATCCCCAACCCGCACACGCGCGACGAGTGGCGCCAGATTGCTATGCAATTAATAGCAACGTATCATCAAATGGCAAGCGCTGGCGGCAAGCAAGGCACTGAAGCCGCAGCCACCGACTGGTTCTATTACTTCCAGGTCACGCGCGGCGTGGCGCTGCGCGACCACCCCATGCTGCCGGGACTGACGCCCACCGTGTTCGCCACTTGCCTGCCCATGAAGCCACCCACGGACGAGCAGCGCCAAAAGGGTGTGGCCTGCGTCAGCGCCGACGACTTTCGCTGGAAGAAGGCGCACATCAAGTCCATCAGCCTGCTGGGCGCGGTGTTTTCGCGCCAAATCAGCTTTGAGCAGGGCGCGCTGGAAACCGTGATGTTTCGCGATGGCTTTCTGAGCGAAGCCGCCGCCAGCAACGTGTGGGTGGTGAAAAACGGCGTGGTGCAGGGCCCGCCCAAGGACAACCTGGTGCTGGAGGGCATCCGCTACGGCGCCATTCAGGCGCTGTGCGCGCAAGAAGGCATCGGCTTCGAGCTGCGCCGCATCCCGCGCGCCGAGGTCATGGCCGCCGACGAACTGATGCTGTCCTCCGCCACCAAGGAAGTGCTGCCCATCACCACGCTGGACGGCCAGCCCGTGGGCGACGGCCGGCCCGGCCCGGTGTACGCCCGGCTGTACGCCGCCTACCAGCGCGCCAAGACGGCGGCCTGACGCACCCCTCAAGAAAGCCACGCCATGACCACGCCCGCCCAACCGCCCGCCCAACCGCCCGCCCAACCGCCCGCTCAACCGCCCAGCCAGAAGCCGGCCGACCCGCCCGCCACGCCTGGCGCTGGCGGCCCCGGCGCCGAACTCACGCCCGCGGCGCGCGAATCGCTCATCGAATACCCCAGCCGCTTCCCCATCAAGGTGGTCGGCGTCAACCAGGACGGGCTGGTGTCCGCCCTGACGCACATTGCCCGCCAGTTCGACCCTGGCTACGACGCCGCCACGGTGGAGTTGCGCGAAAGCGGCGGTGGCAAGTATCTGGGCGTGACCCTGATCGTCACCGCCACCAGCCGCGACCAGCTGGACGAGCTGTATCGCACGCTGACGACGCACCCGATGGTGAAGTGGGTTCTGTGATCACCCCCGAGTCGGCTTGCGGCCGCCTTCCTCCCGAGGGGACGCCGCTGGTTACCGGGGGGAGCGCCGGCTCGGGCGGCTGCCGGCTTTGCTTGCCTCGCGGTCATTGTGTGGTCGTGCGGCGCAGCCCGTCGGTGACAGGCGCCTGCGACGCTTGACAATCCATCGAGCTGAACCGGTCGCAGTGCCGCGGACAGGCGTGTCGGCGCCGTTTGAAGCTGTCGCGCCTTCGCTCAGGGCAAGGGCCAGCAGCAGCCCATGAATGGCCATCCCCGGCCCACGGCTCGCCCGCTTTTCGCCCCCCGACGGTTGCAGCGCGGACGCAGTGGCGACGCGACAATGGCGGCTTCGGCCCCCGGCCGCTTTACCCGCCACCGCGCGGTTCGCCCATGCCCGCCCTGCCCGTGCGCCTGATCGGTCGCGTCGACTACCTGCCCACCTTCCAGGCCATGAAGGATTTTGCCGCCCAGCGCTTGCCTCAAGAGGGCGAGCAGCTATGGATTTGTGAGCATGCACCGGTCTTCACGCTCGGGCTGGCCGGCCGGCCCGAGCATGTGCTGGCGCCGGGCGACATCCCCCTGGTGCAAACCGACCGCGGTGGGCAGGTGACTTACCACGGGCCAGGGCAGGTGGTGGCGTATCCGCTGATCGACCTCAAGCCCCGCGGCATTTTCGTCAAGGAATACGTGTGGCGACTGGAAGAGGCGGTGATCCGCACGCTGGCGCACTTTGGCGTGACCGGCCACCGCGTGGGCGGCGCGCCGGGCATTTACGTGCGATTGGACGACCCGTTCAGCCACGCCGTTTTGCTACAAAAACCGCAGCTTCGAACGCCCGGCAGCGCTGCGCCAACGCCTGATTTCACTGGTCTTGGCAAGATCGCCGCACTGGGCATCAAGGTCAGCAACCACCGCGCCTACCACGGCCTGGCGCTGAACGTGGCGATGGACCTGGAGCCCTTTGCCCGCATCAACCCTTGTGGTTATGCGGGCTTGAAAACCGTCGATCTTTCTACAATCGGTGTTTCGGCCTCGTGGGACGAGGCAGCGCACGGGTTGGCGGCGCAGTTGCAGCGGCTGCTGCAGGTTTGACAGCCCTTTCGACGCGAAGAACGCGAAGGTTTCGCGAAAGACGCGAAGAATTCAAAAAGCGGTTCTTTTCGCGTATTCCTGCGACTTTCTGCGACATCCGCGTTCACAAGACTTTATCCACCATGACCCAACCCATCGGCCCCAACGCCCCCACCGTGCGCGACGCGCAGCCGGCAGAAAGATACGACCCCACCGCCAAGCAAAAGGCCGGCGCCAAGCTGGCGCGCATCCCCGTCAAGGTGCAAAACGACGGCCCGGCGCTGAAAAAGCCGGAGTGGATTCGCGTGAAAGCCGGCTCCAGCAGCACGCGCTTTTACGAAATCAAGGACATCCTGCGCCAGAACAAGCTGGTCACGGTGTGCGAAGAGGCGAGCTGCCCCAACATCGGCGAATGCTTCGGCCACGGCACGGCCACCTTCATGATCATGGGCGACAAGTGCACGCGCCGCTGCCCGTTCTGCGACGTGGGCCACGGCCGGCCCGAGCCGCTGGACGTGAACGAGCCGGTGAACCTGGCGGGCACCATCGCGCAGCTCAAGCTGAAGTACGTCGTCATCACCAGCGTCGACCGCGACGACCTGCGCGACGGCGGCAGCCAGCACTTTGTCGATTGCATCCGCGAGACGCGCGCGCGTTCGCCGCAGACGCAGATCGAAATCCTCACCCCCGACTTCCGCGGCCGCGACGACCGCGCGCTCGAAATTCTGAAAGCCGCGCCGCCCGACGTGATGAACCACAACCTGGAAACCGTGCCGCGCCTGTACAAGGAAGCGCGCCCCGGCAGCGACTACGCCTTCAGCCTGAACCTGCTCAAAAAATTCAAGGCGCTGCACCCCAACGTGCCAACCAAGAGCGGCCTGATGGTGGGCCTGGGCGAAACCGACGAGGAAATCCTGCAGGTGATGCGCGACTTGCGCGCGCACGGCGTGGACATGCTCACCATCGGCCAGTACCTGACGCCCAGCAACGCGCACCTGCCGGTCAAGCGCTACGTACACCCGGACACGTTCAAGATGTTCGAGGCTGAGGCGTACAAGATGGGCTTCACGCACGCGGCCGTGGGCGCGATGGTGCGCAGCAGCTACCACGCCGACAAGCAGGCGCAGGCGGCGGGGGTTTGAAGCGCGCGGCGCTGGCCGCGACGCTGACTGCATCACACACCTGGCTCGCCGTGCAATGCGGCGCCAGGCACGCGCGCCATTGACGCGATTCGCGCGCGCCCCGTCGGCACGCCGTCCTACGGGCGCGCGCCAGTTCAGCGCCTACAACCCTGGATGCGGCCGCATCGGCCGTCCAACCCACATCCAGCGCCAGCCCGCGCCACACACCCACCATGCCCACCAAGAAATCCCCTTCCCGAAAAAACCCCCTGCCCGCCGACGTGCGCGGCCACGCGGGCGAGTTGCACCAGCAAGCCGGCGGCACGCACCCGGTCATGACCACGCAGATGGGCATTCCGGTGCCCGACAACCAGAACTCGCTGCGCGCCACGCCGCGCGGCCCGACCCTGCTGGAAGACTTCATCCTGCGCGAAAAGATCACGCACTTCGACCACGAGCGCATCCCCGAGCGCATCGTTCACGCGCGTGGCTCGGCCGCGCACGGCTACTTTGAATTGACCGACTCGCTGGCCGAGTTCACCACCGCCAAGGTGCTGACCGAAGTGGGCAAGCGCACGCCGCTGTTCACGCGCTTTTCCACCGTGGCGGGCGGCGCGGGCAGCGTGGACACGCCGCGCGACGTGCGCGGCTTCGCCGTCAAGATCTACACCGAAGAAGGCAACTGGGACATCGTCGGCAACAACATTCCGGTGTTCTTCATTCAGGACGCGATGAAATTCCCCGACCTGATCCATGCCGTGAAGATGGAACCCGATCGCGGCTTTCCGCAGGCCGCCAGCGCGCACGACACGTTCTGGGACTTCGTCTCGCTGATGCCCGAAACCATGCACACGCTGATCTGGGCCATGAGCGACCGCGCCATTCCGCGCAGCTTGCGCATGATGGAGGGCTTCGGCATTCACAGCTTCCGCTTGATCAATGCCAAGGGCGAATCGACCTTCGTCAAGTTCCATTGGCGCCCGCGCCTCGGCTTGCAGTCCACGGTGTGGGACGAGGCTGCCAAGCTGCAAGGCGCCGACAACGACTTCCACCGACGCGACCTGTTCGAGGCGATCGACTCGGGCGCTTTCCCGCAATGGGACTTCGGCGTGCAACTGTTCACCGAAGCCGACGCCGAGGCCTTTCCGTTCGACCATCTCGACCCGACCAAACTGATCCCCGAAGAGCTGGTGCCGCTGCGCATCATCGGCCGCATGGTGCTGGACCGCTGGCCCGACAACCTGTTCGCTGAAACCGAGCAGGTGGCCTATTGCCCGGCCAACCTGCCGCCGGGCATCGATTTCAGTAATGACCCGCTGCTGCAGGGTCGCCTGTTCAGCTACCTGGACACGCAGCTGTCGCGCCTGGGTGGCAACAACTTTTCTCAGATTCCGATCAACGCGCCCAAGTGTCCGTTTCACCACAACCAGCGCGACGGCCACATGCAGATGCAGGTCCCCAAGGGCCGCGTGGCCTACGAGCCGCAAAGCCTGGTGCCGGACGCACCGCGCGCCTCGCTCGCGCAGGGTTTCCGCTCGTTTGCCCAGGCCAGCGATGGCTCCAAGGGCCGCGTGCGCGCCGAAAGCTTTGCCGACCACTACAGCCAGCCGCGCCAGTTCTGGCTGAGCCAGAGCGAAATTGAACAGGCGCACATCGCGTCGTCCTACGCGTTCGAGCTGTCGAAGGTTGAAACGCTGCACGTGCGCGATGCGGTGGTGGGCCATCTGCGCCACATCGACGAAGGCCTGGCGCAGCGTGTGGCCGACGCCCTGGGCATGGCCGAGCTGCCGCCCGCGCCCCAGGCCGCGGCCTCGGTGCAGGACCTGCCGCCCTCGCCTGCACTGCAACTCATTGGCAAGATGAAGGACACGCTGGAAGGCCGCTGCGTCGGCATTCTGGTGAGCGAAGGCAGTGACGGCGCCATGGTGGACAAGATTCGCAAGGCGGCCGAAAAAGCCGGCGCGACGGTGAAGATCGTGGCACCGAAGATTGCCGTCACGCTGAAAGACGGCAGCCGGTTGGCGGCCGATGGTCAACTGGCTGGAACGCCGTCGATGGTGTTCGACGCCGTGGCCAGCGTGCTGATGCCGTCGGAAGGCGACAAGCTGGCGCGCGACAGCGCCGCCGTCGAGTGGTTTGCCAACGCCTTCGCGCACCTGAAAGCCATCGCCGCCTGCAAAGGCACGCAAGTGATTCTTCAGAAGGCGAATGTGGAACCGGACGCTGGCGTGCTGGCCATCGAAGACGTCAACGGCTTCATCGCTGCTGCCAAGACGCGTCAGTGGGCGCGCGAGCCGAACGTTCGCACGCTCGCGTAAGTCGGGTGACGCGTGACGGATGCTATTGACCTGCGCCGGCGGCGGTAATTTCGTCCTACAGCGCATCAGTCATTGTTCTGACATACGCGGGCAGCGAGCAGGTCTACAGTGGATACCAAGGTGATCGAGAAACCTTGTAGACAAGTCGAAAGACAAGTCGCCAGAAATCTAGGCCACCTTCCTTCAGCAACCCGAAGGCCAGCATCCACGGTTCCGAATCTCAAACGGTGTCAAAGCCCGATGACGGACGAACCAAGGAAGTACGGACGAGGCGAGCAGAAGGCAAGACTGACATTCCGAGGCGTCTTCAAGACAACTTGAAATGACGGTCCGGCAGGAAAGGACGTTTGAACACGCTCGTTGAACCTGTGTCAATGTGGCAGTCTGACTGAATATCCAGCCAAACCAGCGCCCACTTCGGTGGGCGCTTTCCTTTTTGGCGTGTCGTCTCTCAGCGAGGGCGCCAAAGTTGGATGGGGGCCGAGCCTAAACAACCACACTCGGCCACTGTCCTTGTCAATGCGCCTACCGTACACGTCGGCGGCTTGACAACACCGCAGCCGCCAGCAGACCCGACAACGCCAGCAACATCCACTGCGACAGCGTCGGCACAGGCGCCGGCTGCACGAGCCGCATGGCCACCACCGTCTGGTTGTTCGCCATGTTGACGTCATTGGTGGCGCCGGTGACCGCCGTCAACGTCGGCATGCCGGTGGCAGGCGCTTCAAACGATACCTTGCACACGATCGCCGCGCCGGCGGCCAGGCTCGTCACGGGCGTGCTGGGTGCGCAGGCCAGCGTCGCCCCTGCCGGCAGACCGGTCACGTTGCAATAGGCGGCCGTCGACGCGTCGGGGCCGTTGTTGGTGCAGGTGACCGTGCCATTGACCGTCGAACCGACCACCGCCAGCGACGGGAAGCTGGCCGCGACCGACATGTCGGACTGCGTGGACGGCAACTTCTGCGTGACGGTGTTGTTGAGCGTGTTGGGGTCGTTGCTGGCCGAGCCCGACCCGACCATGGTGACGACCTGACCGGCGGGCGGTTGAGTGAAGCTCACGTCGCAGGTGATGGCGGCGCCCACGGCCAGCGTGGTCGGCGGCGGCGGTGCGCACGTCACCGTGGCGCCCGCTGGCAAGCCCGCCACGCTGCACAGCGCGCCAACTGCGGCGTCTGGGCCGGCGTTGGTGCACAGCAACTTGCCCGTCACCGTCGTGCCGGGATCGGGGCTGGACGGGAAGCCGGTGAACGCCACGCCCACATCCGCAGCCGATCCCGTGACGGTCATCGACGCCTGGTTATTCGCGGCATTGGGGTCGTTAATGGCGTTCGTGTTGCCGGTGACGGTGACGGTCTGGCTGGCCGCGGCCGTGTAGCTGACCTGGCAGGTGATGCCACTACCCATCGCCAGCGTGGCTGCCGCTGGATTGGGCGAACACGTGACCGTGGCGCCTGCGGGCAGGCCCGTGGCGCCGCAGCTGGGGCTGGCCGCAGGATCGGGACCGTTGTTCAGGCAAGTGATGGTGCCGCTGACGGTCTGCCCTGCCGTCACGCTGGCCGGGAAGCCGGTCACGGCAACCGCCATGTCGGCCACCGAGCCAGGCACCTTCTGCGAGGCGGTGTTGTTGGTGGTGTCAATGTCGTTGTCCGCCGTGGTGACGCCCACCACCGTGACCGGGTTGGTCAACGGGTTGGGCGCGACGTAGCTGACCTGGCAGCTAATCGTCGCACCCATCGCCAGCGTCTGCGGTGGCGTGGGCGAGCAGGTAACCGTGGCGCCCGCCGGCAAGCCGTTGACGTTGCACAGGGCGGTGGAAGCGGCATCGGGACCGGTGTTGGTGCAGGCGACGGTGCCAGTCACCGTCTGGCCCGCGATCACGTTCGCCGGGAAGCCCGAGAGCGCCACTGTCATGTCGCTGGCGGTACCGGTCACCGTTTGGGTGGCTTGGTTATTCGCCGCGTTGGGGTCGTTGATGGCGTTGGTGTTGCCGGTCACGGCGACGGTCTGGCTGGCCGCAGCGGTGTAACTGACCTGGCACGTGATGGCGCTGCCCACTGCCAGCGTGGCTGGCGCAGGATTGGGCGAACACGTGACCACGGCGCCTGCGGGCAGGCCCGTGGCGCCGCAGCTGGGGCTGGCCGCTGGATCAGGGCCGTTGTTCAGGCAGGTAATGCTGCCGGTCACCGTCTGCCCTGCCGTCACCGTGGACGGAAAGCCCGACAGGGCGACCGCCATGTCGGCCACCGAGCCAGGCGGTGTTGTTGGTGGTGTCGATGTCATTGCCCGCGCCGGTGGCCCCGACCACGGTCACCGGGGTGGTCAGCGGGTTGGGCGCGACGTAGCTGACCTGGCAACTGATGCTGCCGCCCACCGCCAGCGTCTGCGGCGGCGTCGGTGAGCAAGTCACGGTGGCACCCGCGGGCAGACCGTTGACGTTGCACAGCGCCGTGGCGGCAGCATCAGGGCCGGTGTTGGTGCACGTGACGGTGCCAGTAACGGTCTGGCCAGTAACGACGTTGGCCGGGAAGCCCGCGAGTGCGACGGTCATGTCGCTGGCCGGCACGGTGACGGTCTGCGTGGCTTCGTTGTTGGCCGCGTTCGGGTCGTTGCTGGCGTTGGTCTTGCCGGTGACCGCCACGGTCTGGCTGGTCGCGGCCGTATAGCTCACCTGGCAGGTGATGGCGCTGCCCTTCGGCAGCGTGGCCGGCGCCGGGTCGGGACTGCAGGTGACGGTGGCGCCCGCCGGCAGGCCGGCCACACTGCAACTGGGCGCGGCGGCCGTGCCCGGGCCGGTATTCAGGCAGGTGATGGTGCCGCTCACTGTCTGGCCGGGCGTCACGCTGGTGGGAAAGCCCGACAGCGCCACGGCCATGTCGGCGGGGGTGACGCCCACGGTGACCGAAGCCGTGTTGTTGGTGGTGGTGTGTTCATTACCAGCCGACGTATTGGCTGCGACGGTTACGGGCGTGGCAGGTGTTACATAGCTCACCGTGCAGCTGATGGTGGCGCCCGCCGGCAACGTGGCCTGCGGCGACGTCGGGTTGCAGGTCAGCGTGGCGCCTGCGGGCAGCTTGGTCATGTCGACGCCGCACGTGGCGTTGACGGCATCGCCGGGACCGGCGTTGGTGCACGTCAGCGTGCCGGTCACCACGTCACCCGGGCTGGCCTGGGCGGGAAAGCCACTCAGCATCACCGTCATGTCGGACAGCGGCACGATGTTGAAGCTGAAGGCGGCACCTTCGTTTGCCGATCCGCGACCGCCATAGTCTGTCACGAACGTCATGGTCGCGCCCGCATTGGAGCTGACCTTCCAGAACACGCTGGCGGGCTTCCAGTCATAGGGGCCGTCACCGTACCTGTAGGCGTCAGGGATGGTCCACGGCACGGCGCCGTTGTTGGTCGATCCGTCTGCGGCGTTGAGGTTGGCATACCCAACCGCTGGAACGACCGGGTTGGTCAAGGTGGCTACGCCGCCAAAATTCGAAAACGTCAGCGAGCCTTTGCTGTCGGACGACGTGAACGTGCCAGAACCGGTGCTATTAGGGCCTTGAAAGAACGCCGTCCCCGGCGGACGCCCCAGAATGGTGACGCCCGCAACCGTGTATCCCACGCCAGGATCGAGTGTGGCGGCCACACTGTAGCCATAACTGGTCGCACCGCCAGCAGGGGACGATGGCTGAAACATCGCCAAGCCCACCCCAGCAATGCCGGCGTAATTGTTGGGTGCCGCCGCATTGGCCGCAAATGGCGACACGTTGAACGACGAAAAATTGTTGCCGTTAAGTTCCTTGGCGTTCCAGTTGGTCAGATTCCACACGCCGATGCGCACGCCGTTGGCAAGAATCAGCCCCGTTGCGGCGCCACCGGAAACGTTGCCGCCGGTGCCGCTCGGGGCGGTGAAGGGCGCAGTAACCGTGTAGGAAATGACCGGCGCAGCCAGTGCCGCGGCGCCCAATGCGTGGGAGGCAACCACGGCTGTCAGCAGCCTGCGCCACGGCGCACCTTTACATATCGGCTAGGCCTTTGATCGCCCGCATTAAGCCGACGAAGCCGCGCGGCGCGGCTCGGCATGCGCACCGCTATCGGCCAATCGGGGCTGCACGCCGCCCACCACCCCGACTATGATGCGCGGCCCATGCCCGCCGCCCGTTCACACACCGCCACCGCCAACCTGCTGGCGCTTGCCACCATCGCCTTGTGGGCCAGCCTGGCGGCGCTGGGCACGGCGCTGGCGCATGTGCCGCCGTTTCTGCTGACCGGGCTGGGGCTGCTGGCGGGCAGCGTGATCGCGCTGCCACTGGTGCGCTTTGACGTGCGGCGGCTGGCGGTGGCGCCGCGCGCGCTGGCGCTGGGCGTGTACGGGCTGTTCGGCTACCACTTTCTGCTGTTCACCGCGCTGCAATTGGCGCCGCCGGTCGAAGCCAACCTGGTCAACTACCTGTGGCCGCTCGGCATCGTGCTGATGGCGCCGCTGCTGCTGCCGGGCGTGCGCCTGAGCGCGGCGCACGTGCTGGCGGCGCTGGTAGGGATGGCGGGCGCGGCCATCGCGATCCTGGGGCGCGGCGCGGCCAGTCCGGCGGCGGGCGGCCACCCGATGGCCGCGCTGGGCTTTGCGGCTGCGGCCGGCGCGGCCTTCATCTGGTCAAGCTATTCGCTGCTGACCAAGCGGCTGACGCTGACGGGGCAGCCCTTTCCCACCGCAGCCATCGGCACCTTCGGACTGGTGTCGGGCGGGCTGTCGCTGGGGTGCCATGCCCTGCTGGAGCCGAGCGTCAGCCTGTCGGCGCGCGACGGCCTGCTGATCGCTGCGCTGGGCCTGGGGCCGCTGGGCGGCGCGTTCTTTCTGTGGGACGCGGCGCTGAAGATGGGCGACGCGCGCCAGATCGGCGTGCTGAGCTACCTGACGCCGCTGCTGTCCACGCTGATCCTGTTGTGGACGACCGGACGGCCGCTCAGCTGGAACATCGGGCTGGCGACCGCGCTGATTCTGGGCGCGGCGGTGGCGGGCACGCGAATGCGCCAATAACTATCAAATTTATAGCTAAAGATGCAATTCTGGCAAGCGCCAGGGCAGTTTTTGACCAATAAAAGCCAGCTCAGTCACCGGCCAGCAACGCCGCTGGCTCGTCGCTGTCCAGCACGCTCTGCGCCCAGGCCGTCAGCTTGTCGGTGTCGGCGCGCAGGATTTCCTGCTTCACGGCCAGGATCTGCGACGGGTGCATCGAGAAGCTGCGCAGCCCCAGCCCCAGCAGCAGGCGCGTCATGGTCGGGTCGCCCGCCATTTCGCCGCACACGCTGACCGGCTTGCCCTGGCGCGCGCCTTCGGCAATGGTGTCGGCCAGGAGGCGCAGCACGGCGGGGTGCAGCTGGTCGTACAAATGCGCCACCGATTCGTCGGCGCGGTCGATGGCCAGCGTGTACTGGATCAGGTCGTTGGTGCCGATCGACAAAAAGTCGAAGTGCCGCAGAAACAGCCGCAGCGACAGCGCCGCCGCCGGCACCTCGATCATGGCGCCCAGCCGCACCGGGCCGTGCACCTGGCCGCGCTGGTCGAGCTGCGCGCGCGCCTTGTCGATCATCTCCAGCGTCTGGCGGATTTCGCTGGCGTGCGCCAGCATGGGCACCAGCAGGTGCACCTGCCCGTGCGCGGCCGCGCGCAGGATGGCGCGCAGCTGGGTGAGAAACATGGCCGGCTCCGACAGGCTCCAGCGGATGGCGCGCAGGCCCAGCGCGGGATTCAGGTGCGTGTCGGCGCGGCGGTCGTCCAGCGGCTTGTCGGCGCCAATGTCGATGGTGCGAATGGTGACGGGCAGGCCCATCATGCCCTCGACGGCGGCGCGGTAGGCGGCGTATTGCTCGTCTTCGCCGGGCAGTTTGCCCTCGCGCCCCATGAACAGGAACTCGGACCGGAACAGCCCCACGCCCACGGCGCCCACGCCCAGCGCCAGCGCGGTGTCGGCCGGCTGCTCGATGTTGGCCAGCAAGTCGACGCGCTGGCCGTCCAGCGTGACGGCGGGCGTGTTCTTCAGGCGCGCCAGGCGGCCGCGCTCCAGTTCGCCCTGACGCTGCTTGAAGCCGTATTCGGCCAGGATGATGGGCGACGGGTCGACGATCATCACGCCGGCGTCGCCGTCGATGATGACCCAGTCGTCCTGCCGCACCAGGTGGCTGGCCGAGCGCGCGCCCACCACGGCCGGAATGTCCATGCTGCGCGCCACGATGGCGGTGTGGCTGGTCTTGCCACCGACGTCGGTGACGAAGCCGGCAAACACGCTCTTCTTGAACTGCAGCATGTCGGCCGGCGACAGGTCGTGCGCCACCAGCACCAGCGGCACGTCCTGCGTGTCGCCCAGGCCCAGCTCGTGCTGGCGGGCCGGCCGTGGCGGCGCAGCTGCGACCGGCGTGGCGGCGCCCTTCATGTGCAGCAGCACGCGCTCGACCACCTGCTCCAGGTCGGCCTTGCGCTCACGCAGGTACGGGTCCTCCATCTCGTCGAACTGCCGCACCAGCACCTCGAGCTGGCTGACCAGCGCCCATTCGGCGTTGTACAGCCGCTCCTTGATCCAGCGGCGGATTTCGTGCGCCAGCGCCTCGTCCTGCAGCAGCATCAGGTGCACGTCCAGCATCGCGGCCAGCTCGGGCGGCGCATCGCGCGGCATGGTGGCCTGCAGGCGCTGCAGTTCGTCAATGACAGCGTTGCGCGCCACGCGCAGGCGCTCGATCTCGGCCTTGATCTGGTCCGGCTCGATGAAGTAGTGGGCCACGTCCACCCGGCTCGACGCCACCAGCACCGCGCGCCCAATGGCGATGCCACGGGCAACCGGCAGGCCGTGGATGGAAAAGGTCACGCGGCGGTCCTCATGGCGCGCTCCATGTCGACGCAGCACAGCGTGGCAAGCGCCGACGAAACTTTCACCGTCATTCCCGCGAAGGCGGGAGTGACGGTGGTTGGGGAAGCGGTGCAGAACTCGAACGAATCACCGCCACCACGGGCCTGCGCAGCAAGGCCCCCCAAAGGCCGCGGAGCAGGCCGCGCGCGGACGCCGTGACCGGGGTTTCCCCGGCCACCAGCGTCGTCCCCCCTCTGGGGGGAAGGCGCGCAGCGCCTCAGGCGGGAGCTCATCCTCCTTCTCCGAACTTGTCCGCGATCAGCGCCAGCAGCGCGTCCATCGCCTCCTGCTCCTGCGGGCCGTTGGTTTCCAGCGTGACCTGGCTGCCGATGCCGGCGGCCAGCATCATCACGCCCATGATGCTCTTGGCGTTGACGCGGCGCTCGCCCTTGGACATCCACACCTCGCACGGAAAGCTGCCAGCCAGCTTGGTCAGCTTGGCCGAGGCGCGGGCGTGCAGGCCCAGCTTATTGCTGATGGTCGTTTCGTTCTTGATCATTCGGGGCTCGTCGATTCTGGTTTTGCGGCGCCGTGGGGGTGACCGGCATGGCCCCCTGCACGCCGCCGGCCAGCGCGCGCTGGGCCATGTCGTCCAGCGGCTCGGCGCGGTAGCTAACCGCGCGCAGCAGCATGGGCAGGTTGACACCGGCAATCAGCCGTGCATCGCCCTGGTCCACCAGGCGCTGCGCCACGTTGCACGGCGTGGCGCCAAAGACGTCGGCCAGCACCAGCACGGGGCGCTGCAACGCCGACAGCGTGGCGCGCGCCTGCGCCAGGGTGTCTTCGGGCGCGGCGCTGGCGGCCACGTCCAGCGCGGCAATGTCGGCCGCGGCGTCGGGAAAAACGTGCAGCGCCGCGTCGCGCAGCGCGGTGGCCAGTGGCGCGTGGGCAATCAGCAGGACAGCGTTCATCGGTGCATCACGGGGGTCGTGCCCGTCATTATCCGCGCCCGGCCCGCACAAAGCGCACCCAGCACGCCACGCTGACCAGGCCGAACACCGCCATCGCCGCGCGCAGGCTGTCGGCGGCCGACCCGCCGAGCGACTCGAACGCGTCCGCCCCCAGGCCGATGCCCCACTGCACGACGAAGATGCCCAGGAAGATCACCAGGTTGTACGCCGACAGCGCGCGCCCGGCCAGGTGCGGCGCGAACGACATGGCCACCACCGGTTGCACCTGCGCCGACGGCGTGCTGAGCATGCAGTACAGCGCCAGCAGCACAAAGGTCCATTCGCCCAGCGCCGGGCCGGCCGCCACCATCACCGCCAGCGCGACAAAGCTGAAAGGCTGGATGCGCGCCACCAGGCGGTCGACCGACACGCCGCGCGCGGCCATGCGCGGCAGCAGCACGCCCCAGCCCCAGAAAGTCACCAGCATGCCCAGGTTCATCCAGAACAGCCCGGTGGCCGCCTGCAGCGGCGTGGCGCCGGCCACGCGCGTGAGCCACGGCCCGGCCCACAGCGACTGGATGGCGACCATGCCGCCGAAACACACCGCGCCCAGCGGCGTGGCACGGCGGAAGTAGGCTTTGCGCGCGATGTCGGCATACGAACCATTTTGGCCCTTTGCGCTGGCCGGATCAGCGGATACAGCTATTTTTTGTGTAGCAATCGAGCGCCAGCGCGGCACCACCACCGCAATCACCCCCATGGCCAGCAGCACCAGCGCCGCCAGCCCCCAGAACAGCACGCGCCAGCCCACCAGCGGCAGCAGCCACTGCACCGGCAGCGTGGAGGCCAGCATGCCCAGCGAGCCGGTCATCAGCATCCAGGCGTTGGCGCGCAGCTGCGTGCCGGCGTCGAACCAGCGGCGGTAGCCGGTCAGCGGCGCCATCAGGCAGGCGGCCACGCCGACGCCCATCAGCGCGCGCGCCGCCATCAGGCCCGTGAAGCCGTCCGCCATGGCAAACACCGCGCAACCCGCCACGGCCACGGTGAGCATGCCCAGGATCACCTTCTTCGGCCCGTGCCGGTCCAGCCACGCGCCCAGCGGCAACTGCATGGCGGCGAAGCCCAGGAAGTAGCCACCCGCCAGCAGTCCCAGGTCGCGCGCGTGCAGGTTGAACTCGCTGGTCAGCACCGGCGACAGCGTGGCCGTGACGGCGCGCAGCAGCGCCGAGATGAAGTACGCCAGCGCAAACGACAGGAACACCGCCACGGCGGCGCGGCGCGGCAGCGTGTCGGTGGCGGTCACGGCCACTTGATGCCTTCGAAGAACGCGTCGGCCACGGCGAGCTGCGCGCGGTCAGCGTACATCACGGCGTGCAGCACTTCAACGCGGCCGCCGTCGACCGCGCGCGCCGTCCACACGGCCTGGGCCTGCACGGCGCTGCCGTCGGCGCGCTGGCCGGCGGCCTGCACGCGCTGGGCATGTGCCAGTGGCAGCCCGCGCGCCGGGTGAAAGGGCTGCCGCACCGGCGTGCCCTGCGCGCGCATGTGGGCCAGCGTGGCCTGTTGCCAGCCGGCCAGCACGTCGTCGGGCGCGCGGCCGGCGGGCAGCGTGGCCACCATCAGCGCAAAGGTGGCGCCGCCGGCTTCGCAGCCGTTCACGGCCAGCATCGTGGGTTGGCCGCCGAGCGGCACGCTGCGCTCGGCATGGTCGGGCTTGCAGGGCAGCAGCGCCACGGCGCTGGTGGGCGACAGGCGCAGCTCGCGCCAGTTGAGCGAAGGCGTGCAGGCGGCCGCGCTGAACGCGGCCACGGCACCCAGAAGCAGCCGATGCACAGACATGCGGGGCATTATCAGCGGCGGTGCCGGCGGCTGCAGGCGGCGCGCGCGCCGGTGGGCGAGAATGCCCGCATGAACGCACTTGACGGTATCCGAGTCCTTGACCTTTCCCGCGTGCTGGCGGGCCCCTGGTGCACGCAGAACCTGGCCGACTTGGGCGCCGACGTGATCAAGATCGAGCGCCCCGGCAGCGGCGACGACACGCGCACCTGGGGCCCGCCCTTCCTGCCATCGGCGGACGGGCGCGAGTCGCACGAATCGGCCTATTACCTGGGCACCAACCGCAACAAGCGCTCAGTCACCTGCGACATCGCGCGGCCCGAAGGCCAGGCGCTGATCCGCGCACTGGCCGAGCACTGCGACGTGTTCATCGAGAACTTCAAGGTGGGCGACATGGCGCGCTACGGGCTGGATTACGACAGCCTCAAGGCCATCAACCCGCGGCTGGTGTACTGCAGCCTGACCGGCTTCGGCCAGACCGGGCCGTATGCGCCGCGCGCCGGCTACGACTACATCATCCAGGGCATGGGCGGACTGATGAGCGTGACCGGCGAGCGCGACGACCTGGACGGCGGGCCGCAGAAAGTGGGCGTGGCGGTGGCCGACCTGTTCACCGGCATGTACGCCACGGTGGGCATCCTGGCCGCGCTGCGCCACGCCGAGCGCACCGGCGAAGGCCAGCACCTCGACATGGCCCTGCTGGACACGCAGGTCGCCATGCTGGCCAACCTGGGCGCCAATTACCTGGTCAGCGAAAAGGTGCCGGGCCGCATGGGCAACGCGCATCAGAACATCGTGCCCTACCAGGTGTTCGAGGTCGCGCCGCGGCCCGATGGCGGCAAGGACTTCATCATCCTGGCCGTGGGCAATGATGGCCAGTACGCCAAGTTCTGCGAAGTCGCCGGCCGGCCCGACTTGGCCAGCGAGCCGCGCTTCGTCAAGAATGCCGACCGCGTGCGGCATCGCGCCGAGCTGGTGCCACTGCTCGAAGCGGTGATGAAAACGCGCCCCAAGGCCGACTGGCTGAGCCGCCTGGAAGCCGCCAAGGTGCCGTGCGGCGCCATCAACGGCCTGGACGAAGTGTTCGTCGACCCGCACGTGCAGGCGCGCGGCATGGTCACGCACTGGCAGCACCCCCTGCGCGCCGACCTGCCGCTGGTGTCCAGCCCCATCAAGCTGCAAAAAACCCCCGTGCGCACCGACCTGCCGCCCCCCATGCTGGGCCAGCATACCGACGAGGTGCTGGGCGAACTGCTGGGCGCCGACGCCGCGCGGCTGGCGGCGCTGCGGGATCGCGGCGTGATCTGATTGCTATATTAAAGGTAGCTGTTGACGCTGGATGGACTTGCGCAGGCGGCACTTTTGGCGCATAAGCCCGGACACGCGAATTTCTCCAGAGCACGCCGGAAAAGATCTGAACGAATTTCTTGGTATTTCTTTTGCGTCCTCTGCGAATCCTTTGCGTCCTCTGCGTCCGGCTGTCCGGCTGTCCGGCCGCTCGGCTCTTTAAATCCGATTCAAGAAAGAACCCACCATGGCCCACTACCTGCTCGTTCACGGCGCCTGGGGCGGCGCGTGGTACTGGCGTGACACGCTGGCCGCGCTGATCGGCGCCGGCCACCGCGCACACGCCGTCACGCTGACCGGCGTGGGCGAGCGCGCCCATCTGCTGACGCCTGCCATCGACCTGGAGACGCACATCACCGACGTGCTGGGCGCACTGGACACCGAGGAGTTGCAGGACTGCATCCTGGTCGTGCACAGCTACGGCGGCATGCTGGGCACGGCGGTGGCCGACCGGCGGCCGGGGCGCGTCGCGCACCTGGTCTACGTCGACGCGGTGCTGCCCGCGCCGGGCGAAAGCTGGAGCAGCGCCCAGCCGCCCGACACGCGCGCCGCGCGCATCGCCAGCGCTGAAAGCCACCCGCAATACGCCTTTGCCGCGCCCGACCCGACGGCCGCCTTCGGCCTGACCGGCCCCGCCGCCGACTGGGTGCGCCGCCGCCAGACGCCGCACCCTGGCCACACCTACACCCAGCCGCTGGACTTCGACCCCGCGCGCGTGGCCGCCGTGCCGCGCACCTTCATCAACTGCACGCAGCCCACGCTGCCCACCATCGACGTCTCGCGCCGCCGCATGGCCGACCCCGGCTTCTGGGGCGGCGCATGGCACGGTGGGGGTGGCGTGCGCAAGATCGACATGGCGACGGGGCACAGCCCGATGGTCAGCGAGCCGCAGGCGTTCAACCACCTGATGCGGGATCTCGCGGCCTGACGCTGACGGGGGCTTGATCGCTGCGGATCAGTCGCGTTGGGCGGCTTTGTGCCACAGCGCGCCCAGGATGCCCGGCACCAGGAGACAGATCACGAGCAGAGGCACCGACAGCCGATCCGACGGCAGGCTTGACGCCAGCCACAGCACCAGGCCAAAACCCAGCGCCACGCCGGCGTAGATGCGCCAGCAGTGGCGCAGATCCCGCAGATGGATCACGGTGTCGACCAGTTCGTCAAGCCAATGGAACATGGGGTGAGTTTGGCGCTTTGGGCAAAGCGCAAGGGTGCGCGCCACGCAATGTACCGCGGGGCGGCGGATGCAAGAACTTTCTGGCTGCCGACCAGTCCATCGTGAAGTCCCCATACCGGCACGCCGACCCACCGAAGCATAGAATTCCACCGTGATTCCCCATATCTCACCCCGCCGCCGCGCCACTGTAGCCAGCCTGGGCGCGTTGGCGCTGGCCGCCCTGCTGGCCGGCTGCGCGCAGGAGGCCGCGCCAGCCTCCACCTTCGTGCTGCTCGACGGCTCGCGCCAGACCACGGCCGACCTGAAGGGCAAGGTCACGCTGGTCAACTTCTGGGCCACCAGTTGCACCACCTGCGTGGCCGAAATGCCGCAGATCGTCGCCACCTACGACAAGTTCAAGGACCGCGGCTACGACACGCTGGCCGTCGCCATGAGCTACGACCCACCGAGCTACGTGGTCAACTTTGCCGAAACGCGCAAGCTGCCATTCAAGGTCGCGCTGGACAACACCGGCAAGGTCGCCGAAGCCTGGGGCGACGTGAAGCTGACGCCCACCACCTACATCGTCGACAAGCAGGGCCGCATCGTGAAGAAGTACGTCGGCGCGCCGAACTTTGACGAATTGCACAAGCTGATCGAAAAGCTGCTCGCCGAAGCTTGAAGCCGCCTTCGAGATAAAGCAAAAAAGCCGCACCGAGGTGCGGCTTTTTCATGGCCTTTCAGGCCTCCAGCGCTTGTCCACCAAGCACAAGCCACTCATCTTTCAGGAGCATCAAGCCGTGGCGCGGCAAGCGCGAACGCCTGCAGATGTGCGTGATGCTGCCGCTGACGGAAGACCAGGCGAGGCCGGCCGCGCCAGCTTGAGCGACGGCGCCGAGCGGGGGATTCGCTCATGCGACAGCCCCCAAATTTGCCGTGAGCGTGCGAGCTTTGCGCGCTCAACCCGCCGCGCGTCGACGCACCGACACCCCAAACATGCCCAGCAGCGCGGACAAAGCCATCAGCGCGGGCCAACCCAGCACCGGCACCGGCGTCGGGGCCGCAACGGCTGCCTTGGCAAAGTTGTTGCCGCTCGAGCCCGTGGGCGGCACCACCAGCGCCATCGTGGAGTCGTCCGTGCCCGTGGCGCCGGTGCTGCCCGTCGCCCCGTTGCCCAGCGTGTTGTAAGTGTTGGTATAGCCTGACACCGCCGTTTGAGTGATGGTGCACTGTGCGGCCGAAGTCACATTGGCAAAGCTGTAGCTTCCGTCCGCCGCCGTGGTCACCGACTGGTCGTACGCCGGGTTGTTGCACACCAGGCGAACCTTGACGTTGGCAATCCCCGGATCGACCGCGGCGCCATCATCCACGGTGTTGGCGGGCGCGCTGTTTTCGCGGTAGACGCGACCTGAAACCGTCAGACCCGTGACGGGGTTCACCGTCACCGTGGCGGATGCGGTGTTGTTGGTCGTCGGCGCTTCCGCCTGGCCCTTCATCGCAACCGCGGCACTGTTCACCATCGACCCGGGTGTTTTCCCCGTCGCGGTGACCAGAATGTCAGCGCCCAGCTGCGCGCCCGCGAGCACGGGCAAGCTGCCGGTGTACACGCATTCAATGCGCGCGGCGGTAGACGTCGAGCAGTCCCAGTCTGCGGCCGTCACGGGCAACTGTGCCTGCATGCCCGTCGGCAACAAGTCGACCATGGCGATGCTGGTGCCCGGCACGTCCTCGATGGCGGACACGCCGCTGCCCGTGTTGTTGCGCACCGTCAGCGTGAACACCGTCGACGCGCCGTGCTGAATGGCGGCGGGCGAGGCCGTCTTGCTGATCACCAGATCAGGCGCCACCACCGTGGTAGAGACTGTGTTCGAACCCGCGACGCGCGCCTGCAAACTTGGCGAGTCTGCGACGAAGTCGTTCAGGTACACGTTGCCGACGACGTTGTCCGTCGGCAGTACCGGCACGTGCAGCCGATAGGACGTGTTGGCCGGCACGGTGCCACCCGCATTGGCCTTGGGCAGTGCCATGAACGCGGTCACCGCCGGCCAACCGCTGGGGCATCCCGCGCTGCCAAACTGTGCCGCCGTACACCAGTTGGTGGCCGTGGTGCTGTTGCCTCCAGTGCCGCTCAGATTATGTCCCGCGTCGTAGGGATTGCGCTTGATGTTGGCCGGCGCATTGCTGGTGTACAGAACGACCATGGCGGCGTCGGCGCTGCCCACAGGCGGCCCCGCCTCGGCCACGGGCAGCGGAATGGGACCGGCCAGCTGCAGGGTGCCGCTGAAGGCGCTGGTGCGCGCGTCGGTGGTTGCGGGCAACACGTCCAGCACGCGAAGGTTGTCCAGCACGGTGCCAATGGCGGCGTAGTTCAGCACGTATTCAAAGCCCGTGTTCAGGCCAACGATGCCGCGGCTGACCTGTTTGCTGAGCACGATGCCCGACGTTGCACTGATTGACAGCGTCCAGTTGCTGAAGTTGCACACTTGGCCGGCACTGCATTGAAAGCCCTTGGTGGCTCCCTGGTAGGTGGGCAGGAATGTCAGGTTACCCGTGGAGGTGGCAAACGACGTGTTAAGCAGCGCGGTGCCGGGCGGTGCGCCAATATCCACCGCCACCTGGAAGGCCAGCATCGGCAGATTGCCTGCGGCATTGCCGATGGCCGCCAGTTCCACCGGCTGGTTGCCGAGTGTCCAGTGGCAGGCCTGATAACCAGGGGCCACCGAGTTGGCCGCGAACGGCCCACTGGCGGGCGTCACGCCGGGCGCGGCGCATACCGGGTCGGCCAACGGCGCGCCCCCGAACGTGCTGGAGCCTGGGATATAGCTGGTGTATTGCGGAATCACGTCCCACACGATTACGGTGGGCGCGATGTGCGCGTTGGTGCTGCTGGTCAGATTGACTTGCAGGTTGTACGTCACCAAGGCTCCGCGCGACACCTGACCGGTGTTGAGGTTGTACGGGGCCAGCGCCGTTTTGGTGATGCGAGCGTATTCGGTCTGCGTGATACGCAGCGAATCGGCTGCCTTGTACACCGTCGGCGAACCGTTGAAGACGCGGTTCCACATGGCCTGGTTGGGCGCGAACGCCCCCAGCGTGGAAGTGCCCTGCGTGAAGCTTGCGCCCGGCGCCTGGTCGGTGCTGCTGTAGCTGTACTGCGCATTCACCTGCAGCGGGATATGCACCTGCACGGCATAGGCAGCAGGAAAGCTGCTGTAGCTGGCGCGCACGCGGGTAACCTCGGCCAGGGTGTGGCCAGCGGCCAGCAAGGCGTCGATCGAGGGGTACCAGGTGGCGTCCGAGTCGGCACAACCGCTGTCCGATTGCGTCGAGCCCGTGGTAGCCGGCAAGCTGGCGTATTCGTTGGACACCGTGTTGTAGTTGTTCCAGGTGCCCCCGGTGGTGCCAGTGCCGCCCACGCCCAATTCATACGTCAGCTGCAACACCGACGGATTCCCGGACTCCAGGAACTTGAGGATGCCCGTGGCAGGATCCTTGACGACGTTGGTACCGCCGGTGGCGTAGCTGCGCAGGTCGGCGAAGGTCATGCGCGTGTTGTCAATGCGGTCGCACAGGTAACCCGCAGGAAAGTCGTCGGCGCCCAGGTTGCGCCCAAGCAGCCGCGAACTGACGATTTGACCCGGGGTCGCCTGGTTGACGTGGCAGTCACCGGTGATGTTAGGGTCGCAAGCTGCCGCATTGATGGAAGCTGGCAGCACGCGGTAAGACCCTCCCGCTGAATACACCTTCGAAAACCCCACCCCCGTCATGCGCGTGATGCCAGCCTTGCCAGTGCCGCTGGACGGAGGGTTGTCCTGGCCCGTGACCGAGGTGCCGTGTAAATCGACCGTGTTGTTGAGAAACTCCTGCACGTTGGGCGTCAGGTCGCTCGGCGGCACCCAGAACAACACCGACTTGCTGGCCACCCACCACTGGTTGCTGGACGCATCGAGGTTGTTGGAATCGACCAGCACGCCCGCCGACGCCACCGCGTAGCCCGCCCAGCGCGGGTACTGCGCCAGCGAGAAGTCGGTGCCCGAGACGGTCAACGTACTGCTTTGACCCGCCGGCGCGGCGGCCACGCAGTCACCGCCCTTGGCGACGGTATAGCCGGCGTTGGCGGCAGTGGAGGCGGTGTTGCCCGTGTCGTTGACGACGGCATAGCCGTTGTCGGAATAATTGCCGACCCTTCCCAATTGGTTGCGCCAGTCGCCACACCCTTTCTGGTTGCTTGGTCCCATCGGCATGCTGGCGAAATACGGGACGATGACGTCCCAGGTCACGAGCTGCGCATTGGGCATTCCGCCATTCGCGTTGGTGGCGGGGTTGCTGAAGTTGTCCGCCAAGGTGAAATTGGGCTGCAACGCCTCCAGGCCTTTTCGCGAACCCTGCGCGTATATTCCGATGTTGAACGAGGCGATGTACCCGTCCTCGCCATTCGGGCCCGACTTCGGAATGAATACAGCGCCGTTGGCGGCCGGGGTCTTCGCCACTTTCCATCGCGGCGCGGCCGACACGCTCAACGGCGGTAGTCCATAGAAGGTGTCAGCACCATAAGTGCCGTTCAGCGGTGTCGGAGTAGACGCTGTGTTATGCGCCGACTGCAGCGTCAGGCTGGGCGGCTGGATCACCGTGCCGTTGGGCGCCGCGCCGCTGACGCGGTATTTGAAATCCATGTTGCTGCCGCTGGTGGGGCCAGGCTGGTAGCAGTAAATCGTCTGGCCGTCGGCGCTGACACCCGACACGCCCGCAGCCGGCGGCGAGGCCAGCGGTGTCGACTGGATGTTGGAGCAGCCGTTGAGCCCGGTGGGCAAATCGGCCAGGCTGAAGTACGCAATTTGCGGGTTGCTGGGTCCAACGTAGTTGGAAGGCAGCGTCGCCGCGCCCATTTTCACGGTAAGCAGCACCGCGGTGTCGGCCTGCGAGAACGTGTAGCCAGCGACGTAACTGACCACGTCGAAGGTTCGCACCACATTGTCGCCCGCACCCGCGTCCAGACCTGGGCCTGAGCCGGCATCAAACGGCGCGGTACCCGAGGCGCGCATGCCGAACACAAAGGAATTGACCGCGCCGTGGGCAGACCCCACGACCACCCCGAACACCGCGAAGAGCACGATGCTGCGGAAAAATGCCCGCTGCGAAAACCACGCAAAAGGCGCTGGCAAACGTTGCAAAGACTTCATTTCTCCTCCCAATTCACTCTTGAACGCCTGCAATGGACACCACAACGCTTGGTGGCTGCGCCCGCTTTTCCGGCATGAAACGCACCACATGCCCAAGAAGCAAACCTTCTAGACCAATAATCATTCTAACTTAATTTACATGTCGTAGCTCATGGAAACATGGGAAGAAGCATCGCTTTGGACCCGTGAGCTGGCGGCGGACGCGTGACTTGGCTTGCGCAGCAAAAAGCCGCACCGAGGTGCGGCTTTTTCATGGCCTTTCAGGCCTCTGACGCCCGACCAGCAAGCGCAGAGCGCTCCTTTTTAAGGAGCATTAATCAACACAAGGTAAGCGCACGCCCCCGCGCAAGGGCTTGGCCCGCCCGCTGGGTGCGCTGCCCTTCCCGCGCCCAGCGCGGCAAAGAAGGGGGAAGCGTCGTCAGCCGCGCAGGGGGATGGTCACTTCTTGCGGAAATCGTCGTGGCACGCCTTGCAGGTCTGCGCGGCGGGGCCAAAGGCGGCCTTCAGTTGGTCCAGGTTGCCGCTCTTGGCGGCCACGGCCAGCTTGCCGGTTTCGGCGACCATCTTGTCGTTGAGTTCCTTTACCTTGGGCATTTCCTTCCACAGCGCGGGCAGCGCGCGGGTGTCGTGGCCGCTCTCGGAGCCGGGCACAAAACCGGCGGCAGGCAGTTTGGCGACGGCGGCGATCACGTCGCCATCGGCTGCCGCGGTGGCGGCGTTGTAGGGCAGCTTGCCGTTGGCCATGGCGCCCAGCCGACCGAAGTGGTAACCCAGCACGCGGAAGGCGCCCTGGCGGTATTGGACAGCGTCTTCGGCCTTGGCGAACTGCGCGTGCGCGGGCATGGCAATGGCAGCCGCCGACAGCAGCAGCGCGAACGTGAATGGCTTCTTCATCGGAGCGGGCTTTCCCAGGTGTGAAGTTGGTTTGAGAAAAAACGATTTGGGCGGCACGCGCCACCCGCACCCGGCGCGCGGCGCAAAATCTCACTAAACTCGCCGGGTCGGCGCGCAGCATAGCGCCTTTCTCCGGCGCTTGCAGCCGTTGCCCTCTTGATGAATTCCGTCCGCATCTGGGACTTGCCCACCCGCCTGTTTCACTGGGCACTGGCCGCCTGCGTCATCGCGCTGGTGATTACCGCCAAGGTGGGCGGAGACGCCATGAACTGGCACATCCGCTTGGGCTATGCGGTGTTCGCGCTGCTGGTGTTCAGGCTGCTGTGGGGTGTGGTGGGCGGGCACTGGTCGCGTTTTGTCAATTTCTTTCCCACACCGGGTCGGCTGTCGCGCTACCTGGGCGGGCGGGCCGCGCCCGAAGACACCGCGGGCCACACGCCGTTGGGCGCGCTGTCGGTGTTCGCGCTGCTGACGGTGCTGTCGGCGCAGGTGGGCACCGGCTTGTTTGCCGACGACGAGATCGCGTTCACCGGGCCGCTGACGGCCCTGGTGTCGGGCAGCGCGGCCAGCGAGGCGACCAGCTGGCACAAGGGCTGGGGGCAGTACCTGCTGATAGGCCTGGTGGTGCTGCACGTGGTGGCCATCGCCTTCTACCAGCTCAAGCGCCGCGACCTGGTCAAGCCCATGCTGGTGGGCGACAAGCAGCTGCCTGACGCGCTCACGGCGTCGCGCGACACGGCGGGCACGCGGCTGCTGGCGCTGCTGCTGCTGGGCCTGGCGGCGGGCGTGGTGGCTTGGGTGGTGCAGCTGGGGCAACAGCCCATGCTCGGGTAGACTGTTTCATCGTGAGCGCGCAGTGTGCTCACGCATCGCTTCCGTGGACACTCGCCCGCCCATTGACATCGCCGTTGCCCGCAGCGCCGCGCACCTTGACGCCGCGCGGGCACTGTTTTGCGAATACGCCAATCAACTTGGCGTTGACTTGTGTTTTCAGGGCTTCGAGCAGGAACTGGCCACGCTGCCGGGCGACTACGCACCGCCCCGCGGCACGCTGCTGCTGGCGTGGGTGGATGGTGAACTGGCCGGCTGCTGCGCGCTGCGCGCTATCGACGACGTGGACTACGCCAACGCCGCCGAGATGAAGCGGCTGTTCGTGCGCAAGGCGTTTCGCGGCTTCGGACTGGGGCGCCAACTGGCCGAGGCGATTCTGGCGTCGGCCGTGCAGCTGGGCTACGACAGCGTGCTGCTGGACACGCTGGACGACATGGAATCGGCCCGCGCGCTGTACGAAGACCTGGGGTTCGAGGAGATCCCGCCCTACTATCACAACCCGCTGCCGGGCGCGCATTACCTCAAGGTCGATCTGCAGCCCTGAGCGCTCGGTACGGCGGCGCGCGCCTTGCGTTCGGGCGCACAACGAACAAAAGCCGCGCCTTCTCCAGGAAAACGCGGCTTCTGCGCCGTATCGGCGGCGTGGGCAGCTACGATTTACATAGCACCCAGCGTGACAGTCAGCCCTTGGCTTGCGCCAGCAGGGTGGCGCCGTCGCTGACTTCGAATTTGCCCGGCGCCTCGACGTTGAGCGTGGCGACCTTGCCGTCCTTGACCAACATCGAGTAGCGGTTGCTGCGCAGGCCCATGCCCTTGCCGCTCAGATCCAGCGTGAGGCCGGTGGCCTTGGCAAAGGCGGCATCGCCGTCGGCGATCATGCGCACCTTGCCGGCGGTTTGCTGGTCGCGCGCCCAGGCGCCCATGACGAATGGGTCATTGACCGACACGCACCAAATTTCATCCACGCCCGCGGACTTGAGTGCGTCGAAGTTCTGCAGGTAGCTGGGCACGTGCTTGGCCGAGCAGGTGGGGGTGAATGCGCCCGGCAAACCGAAGATGGCGACGGTCTTGCCGGCGGTGGCCTGCGCCACGTCCACCGGGTTGGGGCCCAGGCTGCAGCCGTTGCCTTCGACTTCGGAATATTCGGACAGCGTGACGGCGGGGAGGGTGTCTCCGACTTTGATCATGATGGGTTGCTCCAGAAAAGAGTGACGAACAGGCCGACCTGACACGGTCGCCCAAACAAAAACAGCCCACGCATTGTGGGCTGCTTCGGTCCCGCTTGCCGGCGGCGCCTGTTTGGGCGTGCCGACTGCGGGGTTTATGGCGCGAAACTCGACCCGGAGGTCGACGCGAAGGTCAGACCACCGCTGCCTTTTGCACTAGGCGCGTGGCGACCCAGTTCTTGGTCTTGGACAGCGGACGGCTTTCGGTGATCTCGATCGTGTCGCCCAGCTTGTATTCGCCATTTTCGTCATGAGCGTGGTACTTGCTGGAACGGATCAGGATCTTGTCGTAGATCGGGTGCTTGACGCGGCGCTCGATCAGCACGGTCACGGTCTTGGCGCGCTTGTCACTGACGACTTTGCCGATCAGGGTGCGCTTGAGGGATTTCTTTTCTTCCGTCATGGTCGCTCCTTACTTGGCCGCAGCCTGCTTTTCAGCAGCCTGCTTCTCGGCGATCAGCGTCTTGGCGCGGGCGATGGCGCGGCGCGTGGTCTTCAGCTGGCCGGTGTTGCTCAGCTGCTGGGTGGCCTTCTGCATGCGCAGGTTGAAGTGGGCCTTCTGCAGGTCCTTCACCTCGGCTTGCAGGCCGGCCACGTCTTTCTTGCGAAGTTCAGCGGTTTTCATCTGGTGTCCTCCTGATTACTGACCGATCATGCGGGCGACGAAAGTCGTGCGCAGGGGCAGCTTGGCCGCCGCCAGCGCGAACGCTTCGCGGGCCAGCGCTTCGGGCACACCGACGATTTCGTACAGCACCTTGCCGGGCTGAATCTCGGCCACGTAGTACTCGGGGTTGCCTTTACCGTTGCCCATACGCACTTCGGCGGGCTTGGTGGAAATGGGCTTGTCCGGGAACACGCGGATCCAGATGCGGCCGCCGCGCTTGACGTGGCGCGAAATGGCGCGACGCGCGGATTCGATCTGGCGCGCCGTCAGGCGCCCGCGATCCGTCGACTTGAGGCCGAAGTCGCCGAAGGCCACGGTATTGCCACGGGTGGCGATACCGGTGTTGCGGCCTTTCTGCTCCTTGCGGTACTTTCTGCGTGCAGGTTGCAGCATGGTTTACTCTCCTTTGGCGCCGTCCGCTGCCGGAGCCGTGGAGGCGGCGCTGGCACTTGCGGGCGCGGCGACTTGGCGGACGCGCTTAACGGCGGGTTTGGCATCGGCCCCTTGGCCTTCAGCGGGTTTGTCGCTGCCATCGGCAGGCGCGGCGTTGGTGCCACCGCGGGCATCGCGGCGCGGGCCGCCACGGCGGTCACCACCGGGGCCACCGCGGCCGTCACGGCGCGGGCCACGCGGACCGCGGCGCTCTTCGCCCTCGGGGCGCGGCGTGCTGTCCAGCGAAGGCGCATCGCTGCGGCCCAGGTTGTCGCCCTTGTAGACCCACACTTTGACGCCGATGACGCCGTAGGTGGTCTTGGCTTCGCTGAAGCCGTAGTCGATGTCGGCGCGCAACGTGTGCAGCGGCACGCGACCTTCACGATACCACTCGGTGCGCGCGATCTCGATGCCGTTCAGGCGGCCGGCGGACATGATCTTGATGCCCTGGGCGCCCAGACGCATGGCGTTCTGCATGGCGCGCTTCATGGCACGACGGAACATGATGCGCTTTTCAAGCTGCTGCGTGATGCTGTCGGCGATCAGTTGGGCATCGACTTCGGGCTTGCGCACTTCCTCGATGTTGACGGCGACGGGCACGCCCAGCTTTTCGGCCAGGTCTTTCTTCAGCTTCTCGATGTCCTCGCCCTTCTTGCCGATCACCACGCCCGGACGCGCCGAGTAAATGGTGATGCGGGCGTTCTTGGCGGGGCGCTCGATCAGCACGCGCGAAACGGCGGCGTTCTTGAGCTTGGCCTTCAGGTACTCGCGCACCTTGATGTCTTCGGCCAGCATGCCGGCGAAGTCACGGTTGCTGGCGTACCAGCGGCTGGCCCAGTTGCGGCTGACCGAAAGACGGAAGCCGGTCGGATGGATTTTCTGTCCCATGTTTCTCCAGGCCTTCTATCAGTTGCCCACCGTCACGTACACGTGGCACGTGGGTTTGGACAGGCGGGCGCCACGGCCCTTGGCGCGAGCCGCCGAGCGCTTGAGCGTGGTGCCCTGCTCGACGTAGATGGTTTTCACGCGCAGCTCGTCGATGTCGGCACCGTCGTTGTGCTCGGCGTTGGCGATCGCGGACTCCAGCACCTTCTTGATGATGCCGGCGGCCTTCTTCTGCGTGAAGTTGAGCGTGTTGATCGCCTGATCGACCTTCTTGCCGCGGATCAGGTCAGCCACGAGGCGCCCCTTGTCGACCGACAGGCGCACGCCACGCAGGACGGCTTTGGTTTCGGTTGCCATGGTGCTTCCTTACTTCTTGGCTTTCTTGTCTGCCGCGTGTCCCTTGAAGGTGCGCGTCAGAGCAAATTCGCCCAGCTTGTGGCCGACCATCTGGTCGGTGACGTAGACAGGCACGTGCTGCTTGCCGTTGTGCACGGCGATGGTCAGCCCGATGAACTCAGGCAGGATCATGGAGCGGCGCGACCAGGTCTTGACCGGCTTCTTGTCTTTGGTCTCCACGGCCTTGTCGACCTTGGCCAGGAGGTGGTGGTCCACAAACGGACCCTTTTTCAGAGAACGAGTCATGGTTTGTGGTCCTTACTTCTTGCGACGCGAAACGATCATGTTCTGCGTGCGCTTGTTGGCGCGGGTGCGGTAACCCTTGGTCAGGTTGCCCCACGGGTCGACCGGATGACGGCCCGACTTGGAGCGACCCTCGCCGCCGCCCATCGGGTGGTCGACCGGGTTCATCACGATGCCGCGCACGGTCGGGCGGATGCCCATCCAGCGCTTGACACCGGCCTTGCCGAGTTGGCGCAGGCTGTGCTCTTCGTTGGCCACTTCACCGATGGTGGCGCGGCATTCGATATGCACCTTGCGCACTTCGCCCGAGCGCATGCGCACCTGGGCATAAGTGCCTTCGCGCGCCAGCAGCGTGGCCGACGTGCCGGCCGAGCGGGCAATCTGCGCACCGGCACCGGGCTTCAGCTCGATGCAGTGGATCGTGGAGCCGACCGGGATGTTGCGGATCGGCAGCGTGTTGCCAGCGCGGATCGGCGCTTCGGCGCCGCTCATGAGCTGGCTGCCGACTTCAACACCGCGCGGGGCGATGATGTAGCGGCGCTCGCCGTCGGCATAGCACACCAGGGCGATGTGGGCCGAGCGGTTGGGGTCGTACTCGATGCGCTCGACCTTGGCGGCGATGCCGTCCTTGTTGCGACGGAAATCGATCACGCGATAGTGGTGGCGATGACCGCCGCCCTTGTGCCGCGTGGTGATGCGGCCGTTGTTGTTGCGGCCGGCCTTCTGGAACTGGGGCTCCAACAGGGGCGCGAAGCCTTCACCCTTGTGCAGGTGGTCGCGCGAGACCTTGACCATGGCACGACGGCCAGGCGAGGTCGGTTTGATCTTGATGACAGCCATGGTTTACGCAGCCTCCCCGGACAGGTTCAGCTCTTGACCTTCCTTGAGCAGCACATAGGCCTTTCGCACGTGGTCACGGCGACCGACGGAGCGACCAAAGCGCTTGGTCTTGCCCTTGATGTTGGCGACCGACACACCCTTGACCTGCACGTTGAACAGCAGTTCCACGGCGGCCTTGATTTCGGGCTTGGTGGCGTCGCGCAGCACCTTGAAGGTGACGGCATTGGACTTTTCGGCCACCATGGTGGCCTTTTCGGAGATCACCGGAGCGACGAGCACCTGCATCAGGCGGCCTTCGTCGAACTGGCGCTCTTTCGGGCTGGGATTGATGCGGCTCATGCGAACATCTCCTTGAGCTTGTCGATGGCACCCTTGGTGACCAGCACCTTCTTGTAGTGCACCAGCGACACCGGATCGGCGTAGCGCGGCTCGATGACCAGCACGTTGCCGAGGTTGCGCGACGCCAGATACAGGTTCTCGTCGACCTCGTCGGCGATGACCAGCACGGAGTCGAGCTTCATGTCCTTGAATTTTTGCGCCAGCTGCTTGGTCTTGGGCGAATCGACCTTCATCGACTCGACCACGGCCAGGCGGCCTTCGCGCGCCAGTTGCGAGAAGATGGATGCCATGCCGGCGCGGTACATCTTCTTGTTGATCTTCTGGCTGAAGTTCTCGTTGGGCATGTTCGGGAAGGTCCGACCACCCCCACGCCACAGCGGCGAGGACGTCATACCCGCACGGGCGTTGCCGGTGCCCTTCTGGCGGAACGGCTTCTTGGTGCTGTGCTTGACCTGCTGACGGTCCTTCTGGGCACGCGTGCCTTGGCGCGCGTTGGCCTGATAGGCGACGACGAGCTGGTGAATCAGCGCTTCGTTGTAGTCACGACCGAACACGGTCTCGGGCGCATCCACCTTGGACGCGGCCTGGCCCTGGTCGTTCAGGAGTTCGAGCTGCATTACTTGGCCTCCCCTGCGGTCGCGCGGGCCTTGACGGCGGGACGCACGGTGACAAAACCGCCACGCGAGCCGGGCACGGCGCCCTTGATCAACAGCAGTTGGCGCGCTTCGTCGATGCGGATGACGTCCAGGTTCTGAGTGGTGACGGTCTCATCACCCATGTGGCCGGTCATCTTCTTGCCCGGGAACACGCGACCCGGATCCTGCGCCATGGAAATCGAGCCCGGCACGTTGTGCGAACGGCTGTTGCCGTGCGACGCGCGCTGCGACTTGAAGTTGTGGCGCTTGATGGTGCCGGCGTAGCCCTTGCCGATGGAAGTGCCCTGCACGTCCACCTTCTGGCCGACAGCGAACACGTCGGTCACGGGCACGGCGGTGCCGGCGGCGTACTTGCCCGCCACATCGTCAGCGACACGGAATTCCTGGGTGATTTCGCCAGCTTCGACGCCGGCCTTGGCGAGGTGACCCGCCTCGGGCTTGGTGACGCGCGAAGCCTTGCGCGCACCGAACGTGACCTGCAGGGCCACGTAGCCATCGTTTTCCTGGGTCTTGACCTGGGTGACGCGGTTGTTCGACACATCGACCACCGTGACAGGCACTGCATCGCCGTCATCGGTGAACAGACGCATCATGCCCACCTTGCGCCCCAGCAACCCCAATCGATTGCTTTGACTCATTTATTGCTCCATGACTTTCGCCGCGCCAGCTGCAATTGGCCTGCGCGTTTTGAATGCGAAAGAGAGTTGAAATCCCTGGCCAAGAATTAGGCCAAGCCCTAAATGATAACGCGGACTCGCCCATCTGGCAAGTCCGCGCCAAGCCGGTCGCGGGACAGCCCGCGCGCCCATGCGTTACTGCAGTTTGATTTCGACGTCCACGCCGGCCGGCAGGTCGAGTTTCATCAGCGCGTCGACGGTCTTGTCGGTCGGATCGACGATGTCCATCAGGCGCTGGTGCGTGCGGATCTCGAACTGGTCGCGGCTCGACTTGTTGACGTGCGGCGAACGCAGAATGTCGAAGCGCTTCATGCGCGTGGGCAGGGGCACGGGGCCCTTGACCACGGCGCCGGTGCGCTTGGCGGTGTCAACGATTTCGGCGGCGGACTGGTCGATCAGTTTGTAATCGAAAGCCTTCAGGCGGATGCGAATTTTTTGCTTGGTTGCCATGGCGTCCGCTCCTTACTCGATGATCTTCGCCACCACGCCCGCGCCCACGGTGCGGCCACCCTCGCGGATAGCGAAGCGCAGGCCTTCTTCCATGGCGATCGGGGCGATCAGCTTGACGGTGATGCTGACGTTGTCGCCCGGCATGACCATTTCCTTGTCCTTGGGCAGCTCGATGCTGCCAGTGACGTCGGTGGTGCGGAAGTAGAACTGC
>JAKOYD010000169.1 GCA_029780695.1 Pseudomonadota bacterium | reverse complement strand
CGCCGCACGATGGCCTCGCAGCGGACCTGGTTCAGGTGGCGGTCATAGCCGTTCAGCTCCGCCGTGCCCGCAATGCGCAGGCGGTCGCCCCGCTCGCTGGTGTAGCGCGAGAACACGAGCTTGAACTCGTCGTCCGTCAGGCTCACCTGGTGCGCCTTGGCCGCGTCCTTCACCGGCATGGTCACCGAGTAGCCCTTGGCCGGGTAGATGGGCAGCTGGATGCCCAGCGGCTGCGCCAGCAGCGGGCTGAACGAGCCCATGGCCAGCACAAACGCATCGCCGCGCACGCGCTCGAAGCGGCCTTCGGCATTGGTCACTTCCACATGGTCAATGCGGCCACCCACCTCGCGCAGCGCAGTGATGTGGTGGCCCATGCGGAACTGCACGCCCGCCGCTTCGCACAGCTTGGCCAGCTCGCGCGTGAACTGGTTGGCGTCGCCGGATTCGTCTTCGGCCGTGTAGGTGGCGCCTGCGAGCTGCGGGCGGATGTGGGCCAGCGCAGGCTCGATGCGCACGGCCTCGTCAGCACTGATCACCTGGCGCTCGCAGCCCAGCGCGCGCATCTGCTCGGCCGGGGCCAGCGCGCCGTCAAACTCCTTTTGGTTGGTATAGAAGTGCAGGATGCCTTGCGTGCGCTGGTCGTACTGGATGCCAGTGGCCGCGCGCAGCTGCTGCAGCGTGTCGCGGCTGTAGGTGCCCAGGCGCACGATCTGCTCGATGTTGTGGCGCGTGCGCGCGGGCGTGCAGTTGCGCAGGAAGGACAGGCCCCACAGCCACTGCCGCATGTCGGCGCGCAGACGGAAGAGCAGGGGCGCATCTTCCTTGTCCAGCCATTGCAGCACCTTGAGCGGCGCACTGGGGTTGGCCCAGGGCTCGGCGTGGCTGACCGAGATCTGGCCGCCATTGGCAAAGCTGGTCTCAGCGCCGGGCGTGCCCTGGCGGTCGATGACGGTCACTTCGTGACCCAGTTGTGAGAGGAAATATGCCGAAGTCACACCGAGCAAGCCGGCGCCCAAAACGATCACGCGCATGATTTTCAAAGCCTTTCTGGGCTCTGGGAATGTCCTGCATAACTCCCTGCGGTCGGTGATAGCGCGGCGTCGCGCGGTCCGCTGCGTTGCTTTTCTTGCCCATAGCCGGGCTATTGGCTGTGAAAAGGCGCCTTGCGGCCCATCCCGATCCGCACTACCACCGACTCGCGAGGGTTATGCAGGCCATCCCTGGCGCCAGAACAATATGCGCTGGCAGCTATGAAATCAATAGCGTGCAGCTGGCGCATGAATGCCCTGGCTGCCGCTCCCCCTGTCCTTGGTACCTGAGAGATTCACCGCCACCCACCCGGGCTGCGGCTTGCTCCTTCGGTGCGCTTCGCGTTGCGCGAGGCGGCTCTCCAGACGGCTTTGATGAATGGTGCAGTACGGGACCTGAGCGTGTATGGGAGTTTGCGCCTTCGGTGCAGCGGTGGCCTGTGCC
>JAKOYD010000161.1 GCA_029780695.1 Pseudomonadota bacterium | reverse complement strand
GGCCGCATCGTTGCCAATCTGGATGTGCAATTGCCCAGCACTTGGCTGGACCGGCTTTCGGCCGATCTACTGGACGCACGCGCGGTGGCCCTGCCGAATTACCGCCGTGGGCATCTGCGCTGGACCCTGCACGCGATGCTGGGCGATCCGTCCGCGCATGGCGTCACCGACCCACGCGTGCTGTCCTACCTGGACGCTTCGGCCAGCGCCGATGAGCGCGCTCTGCGCCGCTTCCAACTGGCCGACCGGCTGGCGCGGGTGTTCTCGCAGTACCTGGTGTATCGCAGCGACTGGCTGCAGGCCTGGGAGGCGGGCAAGCACGCCTTCGCCACCGCCAAGCATGGCGATGCGGCGTTGAGGGCACTGGAATCGGCCTGCCTCGCGCCGCTCTGGCAGGCGGTCGTCACAGCGCTGGGTGAGCATCGCGGCCGCTTGGTCGATGCGCTGGTCTCGGCACTGCAGGCGGATCCCGCGCCGCGCGCGCCGCTGCACGTGGTGGGTCTGTCGCACCTGCCGCCGGCGGAACTGTCGGTGCTGCGGGCCTATGCGCGCCGTGCGCCGGTATTCCTGTACGTGCCCGATCCCTGCCGCGAGTACTGGGGCGGCCTGCACAGGGCGACGGGGCAGGGCGGCTGGTGCAAGCCCGATGCGTCCGGTTGGCAAGCCTTCCGCGATGACGAACAGGCACGCTTCGACGATCCCGATGCGCTCGACTGGCGCGAGCAGGGCCACCCGCTGCTGGCGCGCTGGGGACGCCTGGGCCAGCACTTCTTCGCCGCCCTGGTGGACGATGAGCTGCGCGAGGACATCCGCCATTGGCAGGACGACGGCGCCGGCACGCCGCCCGATCGACTGGCGCGCCTGCAGGACAGCATCCGCCGCTTGCAGCCGGAGTTGCTGCAGGAGGATGCGGTCGCCGCCAATGCCACGGCCGATCCCAGCCTGCGCATCCACGCCTGCCACACCCGCCAGCGCGAGCTCGAAGTGCTGCGCGATGCGCTGCTGGATGCCATCGATAAAGCGGGGGTGCGTCCCGGCGATATCGCGGTGATGGCGCCCGACATCCAGGCCTACCTGCCGTTGATCCCGGCGGTGTTCGGTGAGCCGGGCTCCGCGCGCGAGCGGCTGTTGCCCTACCACCTCGCCGACGTGCCCGTCGCCCGCAGTCATCCGCTGTTTGCCGTGTTCGACACCCTGCTGGGGCTGGGCGCATCGCGCATCACCGCGCCCGAGGTGGTGGACCTGCTGGGCGTGGCGGAGGTGCGCGCCGCCTTGGGACTGGATGCGGGCGATGCCGATATCCTGGTCGAATGGCTGCGCAACAGCCGCGTGGCCTGGGCGCTGGACGCTGCGCACAAGCAGGCACTGTCGCTGCCGGCGCGCGCCGAGCACAGCT
>JAKOYD010000154.1 GCA_029780695.1 Pseudomonadota bacterium | reverse complement strand
GGGGCCGAAGCTCGTCGGGAAGCTCATGCCGCCAGCCGTGCCGCGCCCCCTGTTGCGTCCCTCGGCAGGCTTCGCGTCATCCGGTTCAACCCAGCGCATGCCGCCTTCCATCCCGGCCTCGTCGCCCCCCTGCAGCCCCAGGCCCACGGGCAGATCGGCATGGCTGCCACCGCGCCCACCAATGCTGTCCAGGCGCCGCTGCAGGTCAGCGAGCAGCCCCTCGGTCTGCTGGCGCTCGCTGGCCGCCTGCTGCTGGTCGCGCCGCAGGTTGGAGCGTTCGGACTCCAGCGCAGAGTTGATGCGCTGGTCGATCGAGTTCTCGCGCTGACGCAGCCGCTGGTTTTCCTCACGCTGGGATTTGTTGTCCGAGAGCGCGGTCTGAAGCTCGGTGCGCAACTGCTTCACTTGGGCAACGAGCGTCGCCACGGTGTCGCGCGGGGTATCCCCCTCGATGCCCAACGCTTTCATTTCCGCAGGCGTGAGCTTGGCGCCGGCATCCGCGGCCGGTGGTGCCGAAGTGCTGCCACCCGAGAACAGCCGGATGGCGACGAACAGCACCAGCAAGGCAACCGGGATCATCAGCCACTTCAGGAGTCCATTACTGCGCATCGGGGGCCTCCTTGGCGTCCGTGGGCCTGTCTTTCGGCAGCGGGAGATGTGCGGCGGGGTCGAAGCGGTGGATCGCGGGCAGCAGCGACTGCGCAAGGCCGCGACCGCGCGTCACCAGGTACAGGACGGTCGTGTCCTCGGGTGTTCCGCGCGGGCCAAGCGCCTCATGTTGGAAGGTGGCGGTGAGGAAGTCGCCTTGCAGCACGCGCGGATCAAGCGTGACCCAGCCCGCGCCCGTGTTGGTCAAGCGCACGGCGGTGACCCACTGGTCTTCCAGGCGCCACGACGCGAGCGCGAGTGCGCGGACGGGCAATGTCGGCATCAGCGTGCCGAGGTCCATGTCGCGGCGCAGGTTGACCCGCATGACGCCCGGCAGCGGTTCCACAGTGCGCAGCGGCGCGTAGAGGTTCTGTGCGGCGAAGCGCGTCAACACGACCGGGACCGGGGTTTCGCGCCGCGCTGCTCGCGTCCCTGCCTGGTCCTGGGCGCGCGCCGGGGTCTCGTCGGCACCACCGGACTGATTGCCATAGCGCGCTGGAGTGCTGTTGCCTTCGACGATTCGCACCGGCTCCAGTTCGGCTTCCCCGTCCTTGGGTGGTTCGGCGGCGATGTCCAGCAGGATCAGCGCGCCCGTGTCGGCGTCCTGCAATTGCAGCCGTGTCGGCTCGATCGGCTCGCTGGCGCGCAGGTACACGGCGCCGCCCGCACTTTGAACGCGCAGGCGCTCGCCCACGCCCGCAGGCACGCCGACGCGGACGTTGCGGTCGATGAACACGATGCGCTCCTGGCCGACCTTCAGCGGCACCGCCAGCGGCATGCGCTCCCAGCGCAGGAT
>JAKOYD010000065.1 GCA_029780695.1 Pseudomonadota bacterium | reverse complement strand
CGAGTTGACGGCATGCCTGCGCGAGCGCCCGCGCTGGTGGTGGCTGGCGTGGGTGGTGGTCCTTGGCCTGCAGCTGTTCGGGCAGCCCGAGGGTATGCGGATGGGGCTGTTGCTGGGCTGGCTGCTGCCGCTCGACGTGCTGGCACGCGGCGCCCTGCGTGAGCGCGACCAGCGCACCGGGATGATCGTGTTTTCCAGTGCCGGCGCGGTGTGGCGCGTGCTGGCATCGCGCTGGCTGGTCGCAGTGTCGCTGTTGTTGGTGTGCACGTTTGCAGGCCTCACCCGGTTGGCCTTGCAGGCGCCGCTGCAGGCACTTGCTGCGCTGGTAGTCACCGCCGCGTTGGCCAGCGCCGGGCTGGCGTTCGCTGCGGTGTGCCGCAATGCGCGCCCCTTCGAGTTGGTGCTGGTGGCGGCGATCTACGCGGCCACGCAAGGCGCGACACTGTTCAACGTCCAGTCCGCCCCGCTGCCAACGCTGCGGTTGCACCTGATGGTGGCCGCAATTTCGTGGGTGGCCATTGCCGTGGCATGGCCGCGCCTGATCAATGCTGTCAGGGACACTGCCTGAGGGAATCAAGCGCGCTTGACTCCCTCCGTCCCCGATGGCGGCTCCGTCCCGTCCCCTTTTTTCGTCTGGCGCCGCAAGCGTTTGTCGGCGTACATCGCGGCATCTGCACGCGCCAGTTCGGCCTCGGCCTCGGTCGTGGCTGCCTTCACCACGCCGATACTGGGCCCGGCGTATTCGATGCTCCGGCCGCCCAGGTCAAACCGCCCGGTGGTGGCTGCGCGCAGGCGTTCGCACATCTGCTGCGTTGCGTTTTCGCTATCTGCAGGGACACTGCCAACCACCACGAATTCATCGCCGCCAATACGGGCACAGAAATCATCGGAGCGGTGGCAGGACGCCAGTGCACTGCCAATGGCGACAAGGAAATGATCGCCGGCGTCATGCCCAAAGTGGTCATTGATATGTTTGAATCCATCCAGATCGATAAACGCGATCAGGACATCGCTGCCATCGCGTGCGCGATGGTGCAGGCGGCGGTCCAGCTCCTCCAGCAGTGCGCGGCGATTGGGCAGGCCGGTCACCACGTCGGT
>JAKOYD010000148.1 GCA_029780695.1 Pseudomonadota bacterium | reverse complement strand
GGTGATGCCGGGGACCACTTCATAGCCGATGCCTGCGGCGCGCAGGGCTTGCAGTTCTTCGCCGCCGCGGCCGAACACGAACGGATCGCCACCTTTCAAACGCACCACGCGCTTGCCGGCATTGGCCAATTCAATCATCAGTGCGTGGATGCGCGCCTGGGTGGCATCGTGATCGCCGCCAATGTGTTTGCCCACTTCAATCCGCTCGGCATCGCGGCGTGCCAACGCCAGTACCTCGGCACTGACCAGGCGGTCGTGCAGGATGACATCGGCATCATTCAACACCCGCAGCGCACGCAGTGTCAGCAGGCCGGGGTCGCCGGGACCTGCACCCACCAGCGCCACACTGCCTTGCACATGCCTTGCACCGGCGTACAACTCGGCCTCGATCGCGTGCTGCGCCGCCACTGCTTGGCCACGCCGCAGTAGCGCCTGCGCCGGGCCAGTCAATACCCGCCGGAAGAATGTGCGGCGTGCGGACAGGTCGGGCAGGCGTTTGCGAATGCGGCCGCGCAATTGGCTGAGTAATTGCGCCAGTGCGCCCACCGCATCATCAAACTGAAGCTCCAATTGCTCGCGTAGATGACGCGCCAACATGGGCGATGCGCCGCCGCTGGAAATGGCAATCTGCAACGGCCCGCGTTGCACCCGCGCCGGCAGCTGCGCGCTGGCCAGTGCGGCATCGTCCACCACATTGGCCCACACCTGCCGCGCCTGCGCAGCATCGGCCACGGCGCGGTTGACGCCGGCATCGTCGGTGGCGGCAATCACCAGCCATGCGCCCTCCAGTTGCGTGGGGGCGAAGGTGGTGGCGAGGTGAGTGATGTGCCGGTGCGATACCAGCGCCGCCAGCCCCGGTTCCAGTGCATTGGCCACCACCTGCACGGTGGCCCCCGCCTCCAGCAAGGCCGCGATTTTGCGGGCCGCAACGGCACCGCCACCGACCACCAGCACGCGGCGGCCGCGCAGGTCGAGAAATAGCGGAAACAAGGGGGGTGGGGGTGCGGTTTGCATCCCGTCACGCTAGGCCTGTTGGCGGGGACATGGAAATAGCGGGCTGGATTTTACTTATGCACTTATGGCATAAGCCTTGACTAGGAATGCTTGCAGACTCCGATATAATCCATCGCTATATTCGAATGCAGCGATATATGAGTGCCATGCCATGACCCTGACCCAGCTTCGCTATCTTGTTGCCATCGCCGATTCCAATTTCAACATCACCCAGGCGGCCGAGCGCGTGCACGCGACCCAGCCGGGGCTGTCCAAGCAGCTCAAGCAGTTGGAAGATGAGTTGGGTTTCCAATTGTTCTTGCGCAAGGGCCGCAGCTTGGAAGGGGTGGCACCGGCGGGCATCAAGATCATCGACAGCGCCCGCAAGATCCTCGCCGAGGCCGCCAATATCCGCAGCTATGCGTCCAACGAGCGCGGCGAATTTCGCGGCCGCCTGTTGCTGGCCACCACCCACACGCAAGCGCGCTATGTGTTGCCGAAGGTGATTGCCGACGTCACCCGTCGCTACCCGCACGTCAGCGTGGACTTGTTTGCCGCCGGTGATGCCGAGGTGTTGGAGAAATTGGACGAAGCCGATTTCGGCCTGATCAGCACCGCCGGCAGTACCCCGCAAACCAATGGCGTAGCGGTGCCGTTGTTCCG
>JAKOYD010000140.1 GCA_029780695.1 Pseudomonadota bacterium | reverse complement strand
GCCAGCGCCGGCATCGCGCGTCCGTCGCCGTGCAGTCCGGCGGGAACGCGGATGTCCCGCGCCAGCGCCGGCCACGCGACCAGCGCCCACAGGACCAACGCCAGCAGCACTCCCGGCAGGCGGCGCATCGGCTTACAGCATCGGCAGCTTGAGGCCCTGCTCCTTCGCGCACCGCTGCGCGATCTCGTAGCCGGCGTCGGCATGTCGCATCACGCCGGTAGCGGGGTCATTCCACAGCACGCGGGCGATGCGCTTGTCGGCGGCTTCGCTGCCATCGCACACAATCACCACGCCGCTGTGCTGCGAATAGCCCATGCCCACCCCGCCACCGTGGTGCAGGCTGACCCAGGTGGCGCCACCGGCAACATTGAGCATGGCGTTGAGCAGCGGCCAGTCCGACACCGCATCACTGCCGTCGCGCATCGCTTCGGTTTCGCGATTGGGCGAGGCCACGCTGCCGCTATCCAGATGGTCGCGACCAATGACGATCGGTGCTTTCAATTCGCCATTGCGGACCATTTCATTGAACGCCAAGCCCAGCTTGTGGCGCAGGCCCAAACCCACCCAGCAAATGCGCGCCGGCAAGCCTTGGAAGCTGATGCGCTCGCGCGCCATGTCCAACCAGTGGTGCAGGTGGGCGTCGTCCGGGATGAGTTCCTTGACCTTGGCATCGGTCTTGTAGATGTCCTCGGGGTCTCCCGAGAGTGCCACCCAGCGGAACGGACCCACGCCACGGCAAAACAGCGGGCGCACATACGCCGGCACAAAGCCGGGGAACGTGAACGCGCCCTCGCAGCCCACATCGAACGCCATCTGGCGGATGTTGTTGCCGTAATCGACGGTCGGGATGCCCTGTGCGTGGAACGCCAGCATGGCTTCCACATGCACACGCATCGATTGCTTGGCGGCATCGCGCACGGCGTCAGGATTGGCTTTTTGTTCGGCCAACCATTGCTCGACCGTCCACCCTATCGGCAGGTAGCCGTGTACCGGGTCGTGCGCGCTGGTTTGGTCCGTCACGCAATCGGGCTTCACG
>JAKOYD010000127.1 GCA_029780695.1 Pseudomonadota bacterium | reverse complement strand
CACCCGAGTTCGACACCAACCGCTGCAAGTGCTTGATTTGCTTGACTCAGCCTCTTCAAATTTGCACTACAACAGGCTCATTTGTGCATCGTGCGAGGGTTCCTTGATGTTGAGTGCGGCCAGGACATCGGCCTGGCGGGGGTGAATGGTGGAGACGCCCTGGATGGGCTCGCCGTTGTCAATGCGCACGGAGTGCCGCTGGATGCGGCGCAAATCGGCCAGGGCGGATTCGGGAGATAGATCGCTGCCCGCTCGCTTGAGACGCTGGCGCATCACCCGATACAGGATCAGCGCCATGAAGCAGATGCTGGCGTGCGCCCGGATGCGCTCGGGCAGGCGGTGGTACACCGGAGCAATCTCAATTTCCGACTTGAGCACCCGAAAGCCCCGTTCAATGTCGGCCAGTGACTTGTAGCGGCGCACAACCTCATCGGCCTTCATGTCTTTGACATTGGTGACCAGCATCAGCTTGCCATCCATGAGCTGGGCCCTGGCCAATGCCGCCTCATCGATCTCGTAGGTGAACAGATCGGACTTCAGATCGACCTTGATGATGCGCGCCAGGTGGGCGTCGCTGACCTCATGGAAGAAACGCGCCTTGGCCCCCGAGTCCGAGAGCCTGCGTCCCCGCTGGGCCTTGCCCGCATCCTGGGCATCGAGCTTGCCGGCCAGCTGCGCGGCGCGCAGCTCCAGCGCCTGGATGCGCGAGAGCCGCTCCCGCGTCTGCTCGGCCGCCCGCTGTGGGTTGTGCGCCACCACCAGACGGTGGCCTTGCCATTGGCACTCGGTGACGATGTCCTCACTGGAGATGGCGTTCTGTGCGGAGTTCTGGGCGGCCTGGGGGCCCATGGCCGACAAAAGATCGACGAACTGGCCATAGCGCCTGCCCGGCACGGCCAGGATGAACTCCAGGGGCCGCTTGTCTACTGCCTTGCCCACCACCTGCAACTGGGACAGCGCCTCAATGTTGTCCACCGACAGCAAACCCCGATCAGCCACCACCACCAGGCGGCGGATATGCGGGTAGCGCGCCAGCACCTTCTTGAGGGTAGGCTCCAGCGTCGGGGCCTCTGCCGTGTTGCCGTCAAAGACCTCGTGGTAAATCGGCATGCCGTCCGCCGTCTGCACCACGCCCAGCATGAACTGACGCGCAATGATCCCTTCCTTGGACATGCCAAAGCGCCGCACATCCCCCTCTTGTTGGCTCAGACCCTCGGCGCGGATGGTGGTCAGGTCATAGAACACCACCGACAGATCCTGATCGATGAGCGGGCGCAGCAGGGCAGCAACACAGTCGTCCACGGCCGCCTGGTGATCCATCAGCGCATCCATGCTGCGCAGCAACTGCTGGTGCGTGAGCTTGTCCCCATCGATGCCGGGCATCGCAACGCTCGTGAGCCAACGCAGCACCCCCAGCTTGGAGTCGGGATCACACAAGCGGTTGAAGACCATCACGCGGATGGCGTGTTCGATGGGGTTGGTGAAGCGGGCACGGCGAAAGACGGCGGCCAGCCCATCGAAACCCAGCTCGTGCCACAGGGCATCGAGCGCCCAGACATCCCCCAGGGCCAGGGCGGATTCAAAGCGCAGCTGCGGTGCATCGCCATCAGACACTGCATGCCTCTTGGTGCGCAGCAAGCCGGCGAGCAGCGCGTCGAGCGGGCCACCGCACTCGTCGATGCGCCCGAGGGTGGCGATCGTGCGCTGGCGTGGCTGGCCATGTTCATTGCGAAAGGATTCCACCAGCCGCGCGTAGCGCTGACCGCCGCTGGTGGTGACCTTGATAAACATGCGCTGGAGTATAGCGCCAGATCATCCGGGATAAAACTACGTAACGTTCCGAAATTGGCACTACAAGAAACCCCGGAAACAACCCTCTCTGCGCATGCAAGCACTTGATTCATATGACCCCGACATTCCATGTTGGGCGCAAAAAGGGCTTGAAGTGTCGAACTCGGGCGGACACGCATGAAAAAGCCCGCGCGCGGCGGGCTGGGACGATCGGCGCTTCGGGGTTCAGGCAGCGCTCAGCCAGTAGCCCGCGTTGAACGGGCTGCTCATGCGCAGCGCCAGCGGGGAAATGTCGACCAGCTTGTCGGTCGGCATTTTTTCGCCATCGTCGGCCTCGATGCCGTTGAGCGCGGATTCGCCCTGGGCCTCGTTCGCCCGTTCTGCTTGGCCAGCTGGTGCAGAACGGGCTACAGAAAAGAATAGAAGCACCTGAACGGGATCTTGCGGTCGCCCCAGTAGTCGGCGGCGTCGCGGAAGATGTCCAGCAATTGCTCGCGCGCCTCCTTGTCGAACTTGGCCGTGGCGGGAATGTGCTCCAGCACCACGATGAAGCCCGGCTGCAGCCCGCTCTTGTGCAGCGGATCGGTCATGCAGTCGTACAGGGCGTCGAAATTCTTGCCGAAATGCGCCGGAAAGGTGAACTGCGCGGCGATCGTGTCCAGCACGTCCTGCTTGGTCTGGGCGTGGGCCAGGTTGGCGTACAGGAAGTGCTGCCCCAACTGGGCCGCCGCCTGCTGCAGGTCGTGCGCGTGGAACGCGCGGATCGACTGCACGATGTTGCTGCGCACATTCCTGAGCGGCGCATCCTGGGGTTGACGAAGTGGCTGATCCATCCCCGCTGCTTTCTCTGAAGTCAATAACCGGTCAGCACCCGTCGTGACGGCGGGCGCGGGCTGAAACTGTTCAAACGCCTTCATTGCACGATCTTCCTGAAGCTTGAGTAGTGATCGCTGGTGTAATAACAGGCATCGGGCGTGCTCGGGCGCTGGCCACCGCAGACGATGCGCCTGGCACCGCGGTCACGCGCTCGCGGGGTCTCGACGGTGTATTCGCGGTAATAGCCACGCCGCTCGCGCGGCAGCAGACGCTCCCGGTTGCCGAACACCGACCCATCCTTGTCATGGGGAAACGGCCCACCTTGCAGGATCAGCCGGTAAGTTTGCTGTCCCTGAGAGGGCAAATCCGCCACCGCGACGGTGGCATTGCCTGCGTCCCACAGCAGCCCGCGCGCGTGGGCCGCACCCACCATGGGGAGTGCGACCGCCAGCACCGAAGCTGCCAAAACCAACCGGGATGCGCGGGCAGCACCGGATGCCGCTGTTCGCAACATGAAAAAACACCCTTTCGGAAACCCTCGGGTTAACCCGAAAATCCCAAGGCGCTAGTGTGACGCAAGCGCCGCAAAAATGCAAGCGCCTGCCTAAAATTCAGGCAGCACCGACAAGACCAGGATGATTGGAGAGCGTGCGCTTACTTAGCGATTTCGTCTTTGTGGATCGCGTTGGCATCAGCCACTGCGAGTGCCGTCATGTTGACGATGCGGCGCACGGTGGCGCTGGCCGTGAGAATGTGCACAGGTTTGGCGGCGCCCAGCAACACCGGGCCGATGGCGATATTGCCGCCTGCGGCCGTCTTGAGCAGGTTGTAGGCGATGTTGGCGGCGTCGATGCCGGGCAGGATCAGCAGATTGGCGTCGCCCTTGAGCGTGCTGTCGGGCATCAGCGCGCGGCGCATGCCGGTGTCCAGGGCGACGTCGCCGTGCATTTCGCCATCGATCTCCAGCCACGGGGCCTGCTCGCGCACCCGTCCCAGCACCTCCCGCATCTTGACCGCGTCGGGTTCGTTGGAGGAGCCGAAGTTGGAGTGCGACAGCAGCGCCGCCCGGGGCTTGAGGCCGAAGCGGCGCACCTGCTCGGCCGCCGCGATGGTGATCTCGGTCAGCTGCTCGGCGCTCGGGTCGACGTTGACGTGGGTGTCCACCAGAAACAGCTGCCGCCCCGGCAGCAGCACCCCGTTCATGGCGGCATAGGTGCGCGTGCCGGGTTTGCGGCCAATCACCTGGTCAATGTAGTTCAGGTGCATGTGGATGGTGCCCCAGGTGCCGCAGATCAGGCCATCCACCTCGCCGGCGCGCAGCAGCATGGTGCCGATCAGCGTCAGGCGCCGGCGCATCTCGATCTTGGCCATCGGCACGGTCATGCCCCGGCGCTTGGTCAGCTCGTAATACTGCTGCCAGAAGCCGGTATAGCGCGGGTCGTTCTCGACGTTGACCACGTCGTAGTCCACGCCTTCGGTCAGGCGCAGGCCGAACTTGACGATGCGCTGGGCAATGATGGCCGGCCGGCCGATCAGCGTCGGCCGGGCGATGCCCTCGTCGACCACGATCTGGGCGGCGCGCAGCACACGCTCTTCCTCGCCCTCGGCATAGGCCACGCGCTTGCGCGAGGCGGCGCGGGCAGCGTCGAAGATCGGCTTCATCGTCGTGCCCGAGGCGTAGACGAAGGTCTGCAGGCGCTCGCGGTAGGCGTCCAGGTCGACGATCGGCCGCGTGGCCACGCCGCTGGCGGCCGCCGCCTCGGCCACGGCCGGGGCGATCTTCATCATCAGGCGTGGGTCGAACGGCTTGGGAATCAGGTACTCGGGGCCGAACGCCAGCTTCTCGCCTGCATAGGCGCGCGCCACCACCTCGCTTTGCTCAGCCTGCGCCAGCCCGGCGATGGCGTAGACGGCGGCGATCTCCATCTGCTTGCTGATGGTGGTGGCGCCGCAGTCCAGCGCGCCGCGGAAGATGTAGGGGAAGCACAGGACGTTGTTGACCTGGTTCGGATAGTCGGTGCGGCCGGTGGCGATCACCGCGTCGTCGCGCACCGCCTTCACCTGCTCGGGCAGGATCTCGGGGTTGGGGTTGGCCAGCGCCAGGATCACCGGGCGCGCCGCCATGCGCGCCACCATGTCGGGCTTGAGCACGCCGCCCGCCGACAGACCCAGGAACACGTCGGCGCCCTCGATCACCTCGGCCAGGGTGCGCAGTTCGGTGCGCTGGGCGTAGCGCGCCTTGTACTCGTCCATCAGCGCGGTGCGGCCTTCGTACACCAGGCCCTCGATGTCGGTGACCCAGACGTTTTCCCGCCTCACGCCCAGGTCCACCAGCAAGCCGGTGCAGGTCAGCGCCGCCGCGCCGGCGCCCGACACCACCAGCTTGACGTCCTCGATCTTCTTGCTCACCACCTTCAGGCCGTTGACCACCGCCGCGCCGACCACGATGGCCGTGCCGTGCTGGTCGTCGTGGAACACCGGGATCCTCATGCGCTCGCGCAGCTTGCGCTCGACGGTGAAGCACTCGGGCGCCTTGATGTCTTCCAGGTTGATGCCGCCGAAGGTCGGCTCCAGCGCGGCGATGATTTCGACCAGCTTGTCCGGGTCCTTCTCGTTGATCTCGATGTCGAACACGTCGATGCCCGAGAACTTCTTGAACAGCACGCCCTTGCCTTCCATCACCGGCTTGCCGGCCAGCGGGCCGATGTCGCCCAGGCCCAGCACCGCGGTGCCGTTGGTCACCACGCCCACCAGGTTGCCGCGCGCGGTGTAGCGGAAGGCGGCCGCCGGGTCCCTGACGATCTCCTCGCAGGGCGCGGCCACACCGGGCGAATAGGCCAGCGACAGGTCGTGCTGGTTCACCAGCTGCTTGGTCGGCGCGATGGAAATCTTGCCCGGCGTGGGATGCTCGTGGTAGTCGAGCGCGGCGCGGCGCAGTTGCGCGCGCTTGTCTTCGCCGGGAACGTCGTGGGGGGTTGTCATGGCCGGGGCCTTCGGGGGTGTGCGTGCGGGGAATGCGCGCGCAACGCGCGCGGACAGGCATTGTAGGCAGCCGCCCGCGTGCCCGCCCACGCGCCCCGGCGCCCGAAGGAGCGGCAAAAGAGGCCCGGAAAGGTCGCCACCGTCACGGGCGCCGCTTATCATGGCGCTCTCACACGGAAGGAGGCCCGGTCATGGCGCTGATGGATTTCATCAAGAAACAGTTCATCGACATCATCCAGTGGACGGAGAGCGGCGACGGCACGCTGGCCTGGCGCTTCCCGATGCAGGACATGGAGATCCAGAACGGCGCCGCGCTGGTGGTGCGCGAATCGCAGCTGGCGATGTTCGTCAACGAAGGCCAGATCGCCGACGTGTTCGGCCCCGGCACCCACAAGCTGACCACGCAGACGTTGCCCATCCTCACCTACCTGAAGAACTGGGACAAGCTGTTCGAGTCGCCCTTCAAGAGCGACGTCTACTTCTTCAGCACGCGCCAGCAGGTCGACCAGAAGTGGGGCACGCCGCAGCCGATCAGCATCCGCGACAAGGAATTCGGCGCCGTGCGCCTGCGCGCCTTCGGCAACTACGCCTACCGGCTGGTCGACCCGAAGAAGTTCCAGACCGAGATCTCCGGCACGCGCGACCAATACACCGTGGCCGACCTCGACGGCCAGCTGCG
>JAKOYD010000123.1 GCA_029780695.1 Pseudomonadota bacterium | reverse complement strand
AATAAGGCGAAGTCCGCGTTTATGCGAAGTCGTGCTCGGCCTCCAGCGTCGCCGTCGTCGGCGGCGCGCACGGCGCGCCGCCGATGTCCTTCGCATAATCACAGCGACCGCAGGAACTCCAGCAGCGCCTTCGGCGGCCGGTACCGCGCCTGCTTGACCTCAGGCTGCTTCACGCGTGCCAGGGCCCGCTCCTTCATCGCGAGGTCGGCTTCGACGTACATGTGCGTCGTCGACGGACTCTCGTGACCGAGCCACAGCGCGATCTCGCACGGGTCGGCGCCGGACTGCAGCAAGCTCATCGCCGTCGAGTGTCGAATGACGTGCGGCGACACGCGCGTGGTCTTCAGTTGCGGATATCGCGCCGACGCTGCCTGGACCGCCAACGCAAGCCGTTGGGCCACGTTGGCTCGAGTCATCGGACGGCCGTCGTGCCTGGGCAGCAAGGTGGCGTCGGCGCGAAGCTGCGGGTTCATCTGCAGCCAATGGCGCACGGCTTGCGCCGTGCTCTTCCACAGAGGCAGCGAGCGCTGCTTGCGCCCCTTGCCGTGCAGCCGCACGCTGCTGCTGGGCCCAAGCACAACGTCGGATACGCGGACGGCGATGATCTCGGAGACGCGGGCGCCGGTGTTGAACATCAGCGTTAGCATCAACCGATCGCGCTGCCCGATCCAGGTGTCGGTCGGCACGTCGATCACGGCGAGCATCTGGTCGCGCGGCAGGAAGCCGACCATCTTGCGGTCGAAGCGCTTCATCGGTACCGCCAGCGCCCGCTCGATGGCGCCCAGGTGAACGGTATCCCGCCGCGCCGCGAACTTCAGGAACGAGCGCACCGCCGCGAGCCTGACGTTGCGGCTCCTGGCCGAGTTCTTGCGCTGCACCTCGAGGTGGTCCAGGAAGCCGGCCAGGAAGGTCGCACTCAGGTCGGTGATCTTGAACTCGTGCGCCGGCACGGCGAGCGCGTCCTCAGCGTAGCGCAGCAGCAGCACGAAGGTGTCGCGGTACGAGGCTACGGTGCGCGGACTCAAGGATCGCTGCTGCAGCAGGTACGGGCCGAAGAATTCCTGGATCAGCGCAGCGAAGGTGGGCGAAGTCGGGCGGCTCACGGCGTGCTTCCCCGCACGGTGCGCTCGAAGCGCTCACCGATCGCGGCCATCAGCTCCGGCACGCCCGTGAGGTACCAGTACGTATCGGAGATCCTGGCGTGGCCAAGGTAAGTGCACAGCCAGAACAGCGCATGCTCGATCGACTGACCTTCTTCGCGCCAGCGCTGCAGCCGCCGCACCGCGAAGGTGTGCCGAAGATCATGCAGGCGCGCAGACGGATAGTCGCCGCGGGCCTTCCAACCAAGCCGCGGCCGCAGGCGGCTGAAGACAGTCTGGACCGTCCTCTTGGGCAATGCAGCGCCCGCGTGGGACACGAAGAACGGCGCTCCCGGATCGGCAGCCCAGTGATCGTCGCGCACCTGGCGGTACAGCTTCAACGCGTGGATCGTGCTGGCGTGCAGCGGCAGACATCGCGACTTGCGGAACTTGGTCTTCCGCACAGTGATCGCGCCGGCTTCCAGGTCCACATCGCCGACGGTCAGATGGACAGCCTCGGACAGGCGAAGACCGACGGCCGCGATCAGGCCGAACAAGGTACGGTAGGTCATCGGGCGCAGGCCGTCAGGTGGCGCCAAGCCCGCGGCCGCCTGCAGAAGCTGCTCCACTTCTTCGTCGGTGTAGATGTGCGGAACCGGTCGCCTGTGGCCTCGGCCGAGGGCATCTGTTGGCGGGATCTCGGTGGCCGGCTCGAACTGACGGTGGTAGGCAGCGAACGGACGCACGACCTCGAGGCGCCGCGCGGCCGTGACGGCGCTCGTGCGCATAACGTGTTCGCGCGCCCAGCCGAGTTGCAGCTCCAAGGTCAGCGGACCGCGGTGCCCACGCGCATCGGCGTAGCGGGCGAAGCGCATCAACTCGGTGGTTGGCCCGACGAGTTCGAACCCCAGCAACCGCCGCTCGGCCAAGTACCGGCGGACGAGGGCTTCCATGACAGGGTCGCCGCTCACGCCTTGCTCCCGGGCCAGGGCATGGCAACCGCACCCAGCCGGGCGGAGTCGACCTTGGCGTAGATGAGCGAGGTGTTCAGTTCGCGGTGTCGCAGGACATCGGCCACCTCCTTGAGCGTGCCGCCGGTGTTCAGCAGTCGGCTGGCCAGGGTGTGGCGCAGGATGTGCACCCGCGTATACGGAAGGCCGGCACGCCGGTAGGCTTCACGCACGGTGCGGCGCACGACGTTGGCGCTCACCGGTACATCCACCGGCGCGACATGACGGATGAAGATCCGCCTGCTCGCCGTGTGGGGACGTTCCCCGCGGACGTACTGTGCGATGGCGGCGCCGGTGGACTGGGGTAGCGGGAGCATGTCCACGCGCCGGGACTTGGTCTTGCCGATGCGCACGGTACCGGCTGTCCAGTCGATGTCGTCGAGTTCCAGGGCGATGACTTCGCTGCTGCGAAGCCCCAGATCTACGACACATCGCATGATCGCAAGGCAGCGCAGCCGAGACGGCAGATCCGACGGGAAGGCATCGAGCAGGCGCTCGACCTCCGGCGGCGTCAAGGTCTGCGGTAGCGGCGCCAGTCGCCAGTTGGCCGGCGACGCGACCAACGGCAGCAAGTGATCGACACGCTCGCCCTCGAAGGCGCGGAAGCGCAGCCAACTGCGCACTGCTGTCGTCGTCACACGCGCGCTGGCCGGCGTGAGGCGCGACAGCTGCCGCCGAAGGAAGCCACGAACCAACTGCGGCGACGGCAGGCCGCCGCCGGATGTCATCGACGCCAGCGGTCGGACGATCGCTAGCCGCTGGCGCCGCGTGCTCGCCGCAAGGCCCCTGATCCGCTCCAAGTGCTGGTCGAAGCGTTGCAGCAGCACGTCGATCGGATCTGCTGGCTCGGCGACCACGATGCCGGAGTCGACGACAACGGCCTTGAAGTGCTTGAGCGCCGCGCGCACGCAGTGAGCGGTGCGCTGCACGGGTCCGGCACAGCTGCAGCACGGCAAATGCTGACGAACAAAGCACTCGGCATGGTGATCAAGTGCGGCGAGATCGAATCGACGCCTGGCTGACCAGAGCGCGAAGTGCGCGAGGCAATTGAGGTACAGGCGCACCGTGTGCGCCGCGTACCCTCGAACGCGCAGTCGATTGAAGTAGGCCTGGGCAAAGGCGCCTACGGCGCTTGCGCGAAGCCGCTTCGCGGCCGGTGGCGTCAGGGCATCGAAAACGTCCATCGAGGTCTCCTTGGAAGTGGCGTGGCCACCCCAGGAGACGCGACTTCTTATGCGAAGTCCAGCCGAGCTTCACGCCCTCGGCGGCGAGGCGGCGCACTTCGCATAAACGCGGACTTCGCCTTATTCCGG